>CACYWT010000020.1 GCA_902778175.1 uncultured Ruminococcus sp.
CGCGTTCAAAACCGCTATTAATGCAGCTTTATTTCTACTCACGCACCCCATGCGAGGTGCGACGTACACTCCCGACCAGTGGAACGCATATTACGATTTCTACTCACGCACCCCATGCGAGGTGCGACATATCAAGACCGAATTTTCGAGCTGAACAAAAAATTTCTACTCACGCACCCCATGCGAGGTGCGACTTGTTACCCCCTCGAGGGGGTAGGCAAAAGAGAAATTTCTACTCACGCACCCCATGCGAGGTGCGACGACATATCCATATTGCATAGATAGACGATATGGAATTTCTACTCACGCACCCCATGCGAGGTGCGACAAAATTGTCGATACAATCGAACACTACACGATCATTTCTACTCACGCACCCCATGCGAGGTGCGACCCGGACGCGGCAGGCGGTCTACAAGGATATCAGATTTCTACTCACGCACCCCATGCGAGGTGCGACCGCAAAATATAGTATATACTTTGCTTTACACCACAACATGGAGCGGACAAATAATAATATAATTCTAAATACGAATATAATTATTGTGTTTTCCCCTTTTTTGGGGGCGAACCTATCGTATATTCTGAATCATCGGTGGTTCGCATGACTGTTTCTTTTGTTAATCAAGGAGCTAAGGCAATACCGCACAAAGATAGTGCCGCAGATGCGCCGTCTATTTTTTCGTCAGATTGTGCAAAACGAGCGTAGTTAACCTGACGGTTATCAAGCGTTTGTGCGGTGTTGCCTTAAGCTCCGACAAGCTCACTTGATCAGAGTAGGCGACGCCGATAGCAGATGACGGGATCTTTAACTTTTGCATTCATCAGTAGGGGATTTTACCCCACACCGACAGAAGTATGAATAGCGTCGCCTCAGAGTCGGAAAACTTAGACGTCTGTTATATTATTAAAACTCCTTCGGGATTGTATGTGTTTTTTGCACCTATGTGCTCTATACGATGCTCCCAGTTGTTACCAAGATAATATAACCTCAGACTGTCTTTTTCTTCATCTATTATTGATAAAAGCTTGTTCTTTAATTTCATAAAGGCTGAATAATCCAGATCGGCTTCAAAAACGGAATTCTGAACCCTTTGTGCGTGATTCTGACACTCTTTTGCGACCTTGCGCAGACGTTTTTTCCCCTTTTCATCACTGGTGGAAACGTCATAGCTTATAAGTACCATCATACAGATCACCTACTTCAATAAAAAACTCGGGTATTCACTGATATCTCCTCGGACATATTTTGCCAGGAGATTGCTTTGTACATATGGGATCAGCCCGAACTGGATCTTTTGTTTCAGAAACGGATGCGTATAGTCGCTGCGTTTCTTTTCTTGCCATCGTGTGATTACTTTTTTTCTTCCGCTATCATTAAGCCACACTGCACCGGAGATCTGCTTTTCAAAATCATCCTCCGATACGATGCGAAGGTTGATAAGACTAAGCACAAACCGTTCAACAAGACATCGTGTCTCTTCAACAAGGTCACAGGCAAGTGAACTGCGCCCGCTGCGAAGTGCATGGAAAAATCCTATATAACTGTCCAGACCGACAGTCTCAAGCGCTGCTGCAAATTCATTTGTATATAGTGTATAAACAAAAGAAAGCATCGCATTGACATTGTCCAGCGGAGGACGCTTATTTCTGTAAGTAAACCGGAATGCGGTACTTTTATTTATTATCATTTTATCGAAAATGGAAAAGTAAGCATGAGCACAGTTACCTTCTATTCCTAAAAGCTGCTCTGAAGTTGATGCCTGAAACACGGTTTCTGTTCCTTCTTTTAGTGCTTTTATGACCCTGAGTATTTCTTCGTTTTCACGAAGATCCGGTGAATCATGCAAAGTCCGCTTTATTGTCTGTATACAGTTACATAGTTTTGCTGATAACGTATTTTTTGCCAATATAAGATTTTTTTCTCTGAAAACATCGATCTGAGCCACTCTGAGAAAAACATTTCCTTTTGTCTCTCCGCATACCTTGGCAAGAAACCTGCCTTGCGGTGAAACAAAATTTATGGGTATACATTTGCTTACACATTTTCCCATGACAGCCGGAGAACAACCCGTATATCCAAAGCAAACTATGTTCTCTATATTGTCAAACGGTATCCTGAACTTATTCTCATTTTCAATACGACATACAAGATTTTCACCGTCAAGTGAAAGATAGGCGTTTTCATTGGTGACGTATAAAGTGTTCAATAGCTTTCTCATGGCTCTTTCTCCAATAGCTCTTTGATAGATTCTCTCAGACTGCGGAATTTTACCGCTTTTGGCATACACATATCCTTCATGGAGCAGCCGCTGCACTTCTGGTCTTTTCTGACGGGCGGAATAATACCCCTGAGCTTATAATCACGTATTTTCGCCAGCAGAGCCTTTAACTCTCTGTCGTATTCTGGATAACCTTCGGACAGGGGCAGTTTTATCCGTTTTTTTACATCCGCATAATAGATATAGCCTTCACAGTCACACCCGAAAACATGATCTGTGCATATTTTCTGAGCAAATACCTGCATCAGGTCATCATGGTTGTATTCTCCGTTTTTTGGCTTTGCAGGCTTATATTCAACAAGAGAATATTTGCCGTCTTTGCTTATTTCAAGACAGTCCGTCACACCATACAGTCCATATTCCGGGAGGTCATTATATACGCTTACAGCAGTATAAACCCTCTTGTTTCTTGAATTATATGAGCCTGTATCATGTACTCTTTCATGCATAAGATCGGATTTAGTAACATAATAATTCTCCGCCCATGCACAGTCTATCTCTATAAGTCCCCATCTGTGCGGACAGTATAAAAAATGCTGAATGGACCTGACAGAGATATCATCATTCATAGCTTTTCAATGATCTCCACACCCTCAGGCATTTCTTCATCAATGCTGATGCTGTAATCAGAAAATTTCCTTGGCGGTGCGGTATTTTCAGTAATGGATATTTTGTCAAAGAGTATGTGCGAGGGACAATTTCCCAGAACGCTGTCATGCTTGAAGATGATAAGCTTTCTCATGCACATCTTTCCTCTTGCGGCACTGTGATCCTCCTCAAACATATTGATGATTGCTTTCCATAGAAGCTCAAGATCATCCTCACTCAGATCGGTGGTTTTGTTGGCAAGGGCAGCGGAAACATATCCCTCAGCGCGGTACAGGGCATAGGGTATAAAGCTCTTTTTACCCATCTCGTTATTCTTGTTTTTAAAATCATCTTCAGTCGTTACTGCCTGACGAGTGATAGTGATATCCTGGATATTGACGGGAGATATGCTTCTTGCAAAATTTATCTGCACAGGTCCCCTTACAATTCCGCAGGGATCATCGCCTGTTGACATTACTGCACCAAACATCCTGACATCATAGTAATTCTTGCACATAAATTTTCTTGCTGTATCCACATCATTTTTATTTTTGCCCTTCTGACCTTTTTTCAGGTCATTGTTTCCATAAGCATCTGTAAACTTCGTGTTCAAAGCCTTATCCATCTTGACAAGAATGTTATAGCCCTCTTCGCCGCCCTTGACAAGCTCAACATAATTCCTGATCTTTCTTTTCAGGCATACGTCCGTTACATAGCCCAGACCGCTTTCTGCGTCAATTCTCGGAGTGTTGCCTGCATCCGGGTCGCCGTTAGGATTTCCGTTCTCCACGTCGAAAAGCATTACAAAATCATATCTGTTATTGATCATTTTAGTTTTCCTCCTTGTTGTTTTTATCAAAAAATGCCTGTACCTGATGATAATAGCCGATCATAAACTTACCCTGTTCCGTCAGCATAAGTGTATCGGGAAATTCGCTGTTGATCTTTGAGATGATCTCCTGCACCATTTTGCTGTAAAAGATCCTGTTTCCGTCATTCAGCTTCTTTACATGATTCTGCGACAGTGAAAGAAGCTTCGGGAAAACAAGTGCTGGTTTAGATGCCGCCGATGCAAAATATGCATCCTTGATAGTACGGTTGAGCTTTACGGGTGCGGCTGACAGCTCCTGTATTCTTTCCAGAACTGCAAACAGTCTGCCGCATAAGTATGCCTGATTGGTATTGCTGATATCGAGAGCCACTGTTAATTCCTCCTTCTTGTTTGACGCTCTTGATTTTCTGTTTATGCAGGCTTTTATTACGCCTGCGCGGACATAGTTGATATACTGGTCTGTTTTTACTCTTGTAACAAGTGTAGAAAGCAGATAATCCGGATATGGTGAGCCATATAATATTGATTTGAATATTGATGACAGCAGCGGCGAACCGACACTTGTATCACTGCTTTTGGGTGACACAAGTTCCTTTTTCAGCCGCCAGAGCGGAACCGGACCTTTGCTTTGTGTGATAAACATATCCTCCTGATGTTGTGCAATAGAGAAAAGGATATCCGCAAACCGTCTGCGATAGATGAATTTAAGCGACAGACGGGACGAGTTCGGTTTTAAGCCAATGATATAAAAATCAATGTTTTCATCTATGCCAGTCAGATCGGAAAGCCGTTCCTTTGTAACTTTTCCCTCCCTTGCAAGCTTAAAGGTATCGGACAGCATTTGTTCAGTCTGAGTTTTATCCATTTTGTCATCGTCTGAAGCTCCGTTAAAGAACAGATCAAACATATCGCAGCAGCTTTCATTTTGTGTTCCGCCTGTAGCCCAATAGATCAGGGTCATATCGTCAATGGCTGTACGATGCCTTTTATCTGCAAGCAGGGCATTGAGAGCAGTTGTATATTTTTTCATAGCTTCTTCCGAAATATTACTGTTATATGACTGCTCATTACCGTAGGAGCAGCCTGCGGAGGTCTTGAAGCCTATAAGCACAGTTCCCGAAGCAAGACCTCCTGCCACACCCTTGATTTTATTATGTATTCTTGCAATCGGCAGATCTTCACCGGTAACAGCACACTGAGCCGAATGTTCATCATCTGACAGATCGTTCACAGCATACAATGAAAGCTTGCTGATTATCTGAGGTTCGTCCTGAATAAGATGATCCGGATAACCGCTCAGACAAAATCCAAAATAGGAGCTTTTATACTCTTTTCCGAGAGTAAGCAAATTAGGATTATTGGTTTCATTTTCCGGTATCCAGCTCTGTATATAATTCCTGTACGCATTTATTACAGGTGAATCCATCCCGTCAATAAACTCAAGATTTGCTTTGACAAAGGCTTCATGGGATTTACGCGCTTTGTTGGTCTTGTCCTCTGCTGTAAATCCATCCTTCTCATAATTCAGCCCGAATATATACAGCGGTCTGTGTTCAATTATGTTTGATTCTATACCGGATTTTTCTGTTCTTTGCGGCAATTTGAGAGTGTCCGGTTCAAGGCGTTCTTTTTTCTTTCCTTTTTTGTCCTCAACAATTCTTTTTTTGAAGTGGGGCATGATTGTATCTATTTTTCCGTCCGGTGTCAGCGCAATAATATAATGCACTTTCTGTTCTGAATATCCATCCGGTACGACCTTTCCCTCTTTAGCCAGTTCATCATAATATTCGCACAAGGCATTTATCAGCATTTCATCATCTCCTTGTATTTGCGGACATCGATTATCCCATTTATCATATGAGGTCTGTAATAACGGGTTGACGCTTTATCGGAAAAGACGGGATCGTTCCAGTCGTTATTGAGCGGTATCCCTTTGTCGTTGAATTCTACCTTATAGCTCATAAAACCGATGTCAACATCTCCGAGCGACTGTATCTCCGGACTGATAAGCGACAGGTCAAAATCATCTACAAGCTCTATCCTTCTTACAGGGAACTCCGAGCAGCCGAAGCATGGAGTACGGAAGCATTGTCCCTTATCAAGCCGTCTTTTGATTATATTGTAATGTTTCTTTTCGTCCTCGTCGTCATGTGTGCTTTTAAGACCTGTCATCTCAAAATGAAATTCTATCCCGTAGCATACATCTTTCAGAAGCATAGATGCTCTTTGTGTTCTGTCCTGTGATGTATAGATGCAGGGGTCTTTATCGTTCCCGTTCATCTGACCCTTTACATTCTGGAGAGATACCTTTTCCTTAAGCTCATTTCTCCTGACATTTGTAAAATTGATAGGATTGAACACAATTATCCTGTCGATCTCATAACGTATTGCAGGCTTCCAGTAAATACTTTTTAACATTCCTTCCAGCGCTCCGGGAGGCGGCACGTCATAGCTTACCCTTTCGACCTTCATTTCCGGTCTGGTAAACAGAGCATAGTCTCCCTCTGCAATTATTCTGAATCCCTTGCTCATTCAATGATTCCTCCTTATAAATAATAATCCCTTGCTTCAAGCGAAATACCCTTGTCAGGGTCATAATAGTCCTTGTTTTCCAGACACCATATCCCGCCGTACTCCTTTACAACGCCCTGCTCTATCAGCTTTTTCAGCTCATATTCATATATTGTAAAACAATATTTTCTGAGCTTTTTGTGATCTGCAAAGCCGCAGTATCTGAGTTGAGATATAAGCTCTCTGCTTTCATCATTACATTCAACAGCTACAGAAACGGTTCTGTGTTTTATAAGCCTGAATTTTTCGGCATATTCAGCAAAGGGAATGGAATTTATTTTTGAAACATCTTTCGCAATGGTCTGCTCTCTGATCTTTTCATCGTTGAGATCATATATTCGTCTGTAGTATTCCTCTATACATTCCGGTGATGAAATATCCGTATAGCTTTCCGTAAGCGAACGGGTTATATTTTCTTTTATGCCTTCCTGCAGTCTGTTAAAACGGAATATGCTTATAATTCCATCCTGCCTTTTTCCCTCACGGTTACAGCGTCCTCCTGCCTGCAGGATACTGTCAAGTCCGGACAATTCCCGATAAACGGTAAAGAAATCCAGATCTACACCGGCTTCGATAAGTGATGTTGAAATGACCACGATATGTCTGTCTTCGGGTAGATTATCAAGCGCAGGATAGTCCTTATAAAGCTGAGCCAGATCCTTTTTAATGCTGTCGATAACACGCTTTCTGTCGTATGCGGTCATATATGTAGAGAGATGATATTTTTTGTATTTATTGTCCGGCAGCATTTTATAAAGCTTTGCAGCCGTCGATCTTTTATTAACGACAATCAATGATGATGGCTTGGAAGATGCCTGTGAGAGCAGTTCTTCTTCACTGATCTCGCCTAAATTTATAAATTGTCCTTTTTTGAAATTTCCGAACAATGATCTGTCTGTTATCAGGTCTGTTATTTGGCTGTCATTCAGAGCGTATTTTTTTATAAGAGAGTCGAAATCCGGCATTGTGGCTGTAAGAAATACTGCCTCGCTGTTTAACAGCCTTGTTATATAAGAAACCGCACGAAGACAGGGCTTGATATATTCAACAGGCATCAGATGAGCTTCATCAAAGATAATAATACTGTCCGCCATATTATGCAGCTTTCTGAGTCTGTTTCTTTTATTTGCATAAACCGACTCAAAAAACTGTACCGATGTAGTAACAATAATCTGTGCGTTCCAGTTTTCCGTTACGTTTTTCAGATGCTGTCTGTAATCCTCATCCTTATCCGTATCGTCAATACAAAAAGACGACTGGTGCCTGAGTATCTGTGCGCTTTCCCCGAAGGTCTTTTCAAACTCGTCCACAGTCTGATCTATGATGCTGTTATAAGGTATGACGTAGATAATACGTTTTTTGCCTGTTTTTATCGCACGTACCAGAGCAAATTTCATGCTGCAAATAGTCTTTCCGCTGCCGGTAGGCATATTCATCAGATATATTTCTGAATCTATACTGACCTTATCATAAACCTGCTTTTGAAGAACGGAGCGTGATTTTTGAAGGACTGTTTCCGGTCTGAAACTGGCAAGCTTCTGATTGATCTTGTCAAGACAAGTTTTGAAGTCGGATCTCAGTTCAACATCCTTTCTGCCGCTGCAGAAATATGCTGTATCAACAGAATCCGCATCGGTAAGACAGGAAAAGCAATATCTTGTGATGAAAGCAAAGGCTTCTATAAAACATTCCATGTCTTTCCGGCACTGCGGACATTTCTGCATATAATTTGCAAGTCCGGAAATATCCGGCTGCTTGATCGTTATCTCGGCCTTGTAGTCGCTGTAGTCTTCTGATAAACTCTCTCTTTTTAGTCTCCCGTAGAGAGATGAATCATTCTGTGTGTCAGATTGCACACCACCGTCGGGAATACCTGAATGATGTCCTGCAATACAATACTGCATCATAAGAACGGCAGGATTATTTCCGAAAAGCTTACCTGCTTCTATAGCTCCGCAAACGGAATGTTCAACTTTTATGTTTTTTGCACCGTTTATTCTGTCCTGAAAGGATGGCTGGTATTTTCCGATATCATGGAGAAGCCCCATACAATAGTTTATCTGCTTCAGCTCTTCCAAAGAAAACTGTTCTGCTGTTTTTGCTGTTGCGTATGCATGCTCCTTGATCGTTTGTACAACATCGGAATCAGGCTTTTTATGTGCAATCTTCATAGTTTCCACCTCTCTGTGTGAATAATATAATCTGTTTTGATTATATCATCGTTAACTAATGATTTCAATAGTAATTCTATTTTATGTGTACAAAAAAACGTACAAGTATATTTATGAAAATAATAATTTATTGGTAACAAACATCCGACTGTTATCTATGTCAAAATATACACTTGACTTCCCTATTTTTTTAAAACTAACTTTTACCGCTTTTTTCCCGGCTTTTTCCGGTTTTCTTTTTCTTCCTATCAACCCATAATGACAGTGATAATCAGAAAAATATAATAGTTTCATTTCTTTTCAAAATAAGCGAAAACTATTTCTGCAACTTATTTATCAATTTAAGGCAATTATGATCCGTAAGGGCGCCGAGACAAATCGGTGTCCTTTTTTTATATACATATCAGACCCTTTAAGAGTATTGTCTGAAAAAGTATGAATATCTGATCGGTTTATTGTTTTTTCAAATTTTTCTATGATCTGTCAGAAATCATCGATATATATTTCTATACTCCGTATAAGCAACATAGAATTATCCGGAGGTAATGAATTATGTATAAAACGACAACAGTTATTGAAACATCTGCAAGAACGACTGAATCAGAAAGACGCTATATTGAAAAAGTGCTTTATGAGATATTCAGAAAATACTTTAAAGAAAACTCTTGATGCGGTCTGAATAATGGTTTACAATGAGGGTGTAACCATTATCAGCCCGATCATTTCACATGAAAGGGTTGATATAGAATGAACAAGAAAATAGCGATATATGCAAGAAAATCCGTATTCCGTGAGGACAGCATTTCCATTGAATCCCAGATCGAGATGTGCGGGTATGAAGCGAGGGGGCAGGAATATCTCGTCTATCAGGACAACGGCTACAGCGGCAAGAATACCGACAGACCTGACTTTCAGCGTATGGTGACGGATATCAAGGCAGGACTTATCAGCAAGGTGATCGTCTACAAGCTGGACAGAGTGAGCCGCAGCGTGCTTGACTTTTCAGGGCTTATGGATACATTCCAGAAGTACAAGGTGGATTTTGTCAGCGCGACGGAGCATTTTGACACATCCAGTCCGATGGGGCGCGCCATGCTGAATATCTGCGTGGTATTTGCACAGCTTGAAAGAGAAACGATACAGCAAAGGGTCATTGATGCTTATGCAAGCCGCAGCAAAAAGGGCTTTTATATGGGCGGAAAGATCCCCTACGGTTTTCGTAAGGTTCCTGTTGTGATTGACGGGGTAAAGACCTCAATGTATGAGCAGGAGCCTGATGAAGCTGCTGATATTTCACTGATCTATGAGCTGTACTCAAAGCCGTCTGCGACTTTAGGAGATGTCCTGCGTGAGCTTACTGCAAGAGGATTAAACACCAACCGCAGAGGCAAGCACTGGAACACCGCAAGGCTTTCGGAGCTTATGCGTAATCCGATCTATACCACTAATGACATCAGCATTTATGAGTTTTTCAAGGCTCAGGGCAGCAACCTGATAAATCCTCCGGAGCAGTTTGACGGCGTGACAAGTCAGTATCTTTTCAGCGGCACCAATACAAACCGTAAGACGTGGGATCTATCAGGTCAGAATGTGGTCATCGCTCCGCACCGTGGATTTATCGAGCCTGAAATGTGGCTTGCCTGCCGAAAAAAGCTCCTTGCCAATCATCAGGTCAAGACCTGCAAGGCAAAGAACTCTTTTCTTTCTGGTAAGATCAAATGCGGCAACTGCGGTTATGCTATTGTTGTCAGGTTTTCGCAGAGAAGCAAGGGACACGTCAGGTATTTTATCGACACCGGCTGGACGGAAAACCATTGCTGCACACATAAGCTGCCGACTATTCACGCAGACGATTTCGAGGCTGTTATCATCGACAGGATAAGAGAAAAGCTGTCCGAACTGACGATCAGATCAGACAGCAGTGCCAAAGACGAAATGCTTGAAACTATCAATCAGATTGAAGCAAAGATAACCGGGCTTGAAAGGGAGATTGAAAACCTTGTGGATAAGATGCTGCTCTCTGATACAGACAAAGCAACAGCGAAGTACATAAACAACAGGATCGCAAAGCTTGACAGTGAAAAAAGCGAATTATCACACGAAGCCGACAAGCTGAAAGCTGACAGGTTAAAAAAGAACGATACAGATTATAAAGTTCTTCACAATGTTATGGATAAGTGGAATGAATTGTCCTTTGATGATAAGCGCAGTGTGGCTGAATTACTGATCGAGAAGATACTTGTTTTTCCTGATAAGATAGAGATACGGTGGAAAATATAATGTGTAATTTTAAGTAAAATATTGTATTATATTTTGCGTAGTGGTATAATATAATCAGAAAAACTCAAGGGGGAATTTTTATGCCAAATATTGTTCCCATTTCTGATTTAAGAAATTATGCAACTGTCTTGCAGGAGGTTGCAGTCGGTTCACCTGTTTTTCTTACGAAAAACGGCAGAGGATGCTATGCTATTGTAGATATTACGGAGCAAGAAGAATATGAAAAGGTCAAAGCTCAGCTTCGGCTTATGTGTGAGCTTCAAGCAGGCAAAAAATCAGGCGAGGAGGATGGATGGCTTTCGTCCGATGAGGTCAGAAGCCATTTCCGTGCTGATAAACAATCATGAGTATTCTTTATTCAAAAAAAGCACTCTCTGATCTGGATGAAATAAGCAGGTATATATCATCTGCACTTGAAAATCCCATAGCTGCCGATTCGGTTATAAACGGGATAATGGATACAATAGATTTACTTGAAGATCAGCCTTTGCTTGGAAAGCCTTTGTATTTTGACAATAACTTATTCAGCGGATTCAGATATCTTGTCTATCAGAATTATCTTGCTTTTTATCATACCGATAATAATGGCTCCTATATTGACAGAGTGCTTTATGGCAAAAGTGATTATCTGCGTATTCTTTTTGATTTTTGATTGTATTTTGTACGCTTCGGCGAGGCCCTACGCATAGTCACCGACAAGCTCGACAGCAAAAACTTTTATGCCTTCAATCCCGAATTTGACAAGGGAACAAGAAAAAAATAAAAAAATAAAAGATCCTGCCGGGTCATATCCGGCAGGATCTTTGAATTATAGTGTAATATTTTCTTATATAAAACTGTTTATTATTCGGAAGATTTATGCTATAATTGTTCAGAGAGGTGTATAAAAATGAATTTTGCATCGAAACTTGCGGCAAGTATAACCACTAATGATATATATATATTATTTGCCGCGATAGTGGCAGCAACAGTGCTTGCGGTAGTACTGTATGCGAATAAGATGGTAAATAAGGAATTTGCTCTGTGGAAAAAGGAAAAGTATTATTCAAAGCATATATATCGCTGCCTAACGGTGGGATATACTATGTTTGTAACACTGATCTCAATATTTCCGCTGCTCGGAATGTTCGGAACGGTAACAGCCCTGCTTGGACTGGATCTTTCGGCAACCGCATCGGAAAGCGCAAAGTCGGGCTTTTTCAATGCGCTGACCTCTACGACATGGGGTATTATCTTTTCGGTGATATTCAAGATAATAAATGCAGTATTCGCTTCTTCGATAGAGAACAATATTACCCTTATCACAGAGCTTATCAATTCCAATCGTGAACAGATCTCGACAGAACCGCCTCCGCGCACAAAAAAGAGGATCCCACCTTCCAGCGGAAATAATGTCAGCCGCGCCGTACCCAATAATACCGGCACTGCTCCCGATGGAAAGGCTCCGGCTCAGAACAGGCAAAACAGCGGCAGGGTGATGAAATGAAGATAAGGGAAATTATTCTGGATTTCACTTCGCTTCTGGATATCATTATGATAATACTGTTTTTCTTCATTCTGTTTACGAATATGGATACCGAAACTGCAATGACCAGGGCTGAACAGAAAGAAACGGAATACAGTACCCTTATCGAAGAGGTAAGCAGGGAACAGTCCGATTGGAAGAAGAAAACAGAAAAAGAGTGGAGCCGTATAGAAAGCGCAGATGAAAATGCCGGAGCTAATCAGAAAGCTTTGCTGGATTTTGATAACGGCGCTGTCCTTTCAATAAATATAACTGATATCAGTACAGGCGATGACTTTGAACTGAGCATTACCGGGGATAATAAAAAGCTGATCGGCTTTACCTGGGCAGGAACTGACGATTTCCGCGAAAGGCTGCTTTCGGTGCTGAAAAAGCTTGATATTGATTCCGGGAAAGTAATAATCAGTACCCTGACCTATGACGGTTACAGTCTTGGTACGGAAAAAGCAGTGCCGCAGGTCGAAAATGTGGTGCGTAAGCTTCAGGAACAATATAAAAATCTATATTTCACAACAATTAATGTTACAAGGTGAGTGTTTAAAATGAAAAAAATAGTAGCAATTCTGGCGTTTTTACTGGTAGCGATAATTTCTGTCTTTTTACTTCTCGGCGGCTGTGACAAGCTCGGCTGGGGCGGCGGCTCAGGCGAGGGTGAGGGCAGCGGAAGCGGTTCCCAGGTTTCTTCGTCAGCGTCCGGCACAGACGAAGGCTCAGGCAAAAAGGAAAGCAGCGCTGTCGTATCGTCAGCTTCCTCCGCACCGGAAAAGAAAAAAGCCGAGATAACTGTTTCCGGCAGGGATTATATTTATAATAACAATAAGATCACGCTTGATGATCTATCCGCAGAGCTGAAAAAGCTCGGCACCGATACGGAAATAACAATAATAACAGACGATACCGCCGCAAAGAATACGGTAGATGATCTTACCGACAGACTTGATGCGGACGGATTTGCAAATTATACCAAGAAGTGACGGCAAAGCGGAAATTATTCACTGTGGGTCGTCTGATCTTACATAAAAAAGAAACAGCCGCTTGATCAGATCATGCGGCTGTAATTAATGATGGATCATAATTCAGGCAGCCCTGAAAAAAGGCTTGCCTGAATTTTTTTACGCACGGATCTCTTCACGACGTGAGCTGCGAAGGATCTGTGGATTTATAATAAACTGCTAAGTCTTTTATTGATCTCGTCGAGGAATGTTTCACTGTCAACCTTCTGCTTGTTTTCCAGTGAGGAAAGCAGATAAAGATCGCCTGTCATGATACCGTCCTCGATCGTGCCGATCGTAGCCTTTTCAAGCTTGTCTGCAAATGCGGAAAGCTCTGCATTGCCGTCAAGCTCGCCTCTCTTGCGGAGCGCGCCGCTCCATGCAAAGATAGTGGCAACGGAGTTTGTCGAGGTCTGCTCGCCCTTGAGATATTTATAATAATGACGCTGTACTGTTCCGTGTGCAGCCTCATATTCATATATGCCCGAGGGTGAAACCAGAACAGACGTCATCATTGCAAGAGAACCGAAAGCAGTTGCTACCATGTCGGACATAACATCACCGTCATAGTTCTTGCATGCCCAGATATAGCCGCCCTCTGAACGCACTACTCTTGCTACGGCATCGTCGATAAGCGTATAGAAATAGGTGATGCCTGCCTTCTCGAATTTATCCTTGTATTCAGCCTCGAATATCTCGTTGAAGATATCCTTGAAACGGTGATCGTATTTCTTGGATATGGTATCCTTTGTAGCGAACCAGAGATCCTCTTTCTTGTCAAGGGCAAAATTGAAGCAGGCTCTTGCAAAGCTGCCGATGCTCTTGTCAATGTTGTGCAGTCCCTGAATGATACCGTCGCTGCCGTTGAATTCATGGATAAGCTGTCTTGTTTCGTTGCCGTCCTTATCGGTTACGATAAGCTCAGCCTTGCTGCCCTCGGCTACGACCATTTCGCTGTTTTTGTATACGTCGCCGTATGCATGACGGGCAATGGTGATAGGCTTTTTCCAGTTGGAAATATAGGGGGTAATACCCTTTACGAGTATAGGTGTGCGGAATACCGTACCGTCAAGTATAGCACGGATAGTTCCGTTGGGTGATTTCCACATCTGCGTGAGGTTATATTCCTTGACGCGCTCGGCGTTCGGAGTGATGGTAGCGCATTTTACTGCTACGCCGTATTTCTTTGTAGCCTCAGCGCTGTCAACTGTGACCTGATCCTTTGTATTTTCTCTGTTTACAAGACCGAGATCATAGTATTCGCTTTTTAGCTCAACAAAGGGAAGAATGAGCTTATCCTTTATCATTTTCCAGAGGATCCTGGTCATTTCGTCGCCGTCCATCTCAACGATGGGTGTCGTCATCTGAATTTTATCGGACATTATAATTTCTCCTTTTTACAAAATCAGTTATTGCTGTTTCTTGTATAATCGAGCAGACCGCCTGCAAGAATGATATCTCTTGTTCTGTCGGAAAGTTCGCACAGAACGGGGATCTCTTTGCCGTTAGTCTTATTTACGAGTTTGAGTTCCTCCTTGCCGTCTGCGATAAGCGCGCGTACATCGGGCAGAGAAAGCTCGTCGCCCTCGCTGATGTTGTCATAATCAGCCTCATTTACGAATGTGAGCGGAAGAATACCGGCATTGATAAGGTTAGCTCTGTGGATCCTTGCGAAGGATTTTACGACTACAGCCTTGACGCCGAGATAAAGCGGTGCAAGAGCCGCGTGTTCACGGGATGAGCCCTGACCGTAGTTTACTCCGCCTACGATAATGCTTGCGCCGAGCTTCTTTGCTCTTTCGGGGAAATCCTTGTCGCATACGGTAAAGCAGTGCTGTGAGATAGCCGGGATATTGGAACGCAGGGGAAGGATCTTCGCGCCTGCCGGCATGATATGGTCGGTAGTGATATTGTCGCCAACTTTGAGAGAGCAGGGAACGTCGATGCTGTCTGCAAGAGGAGCTGTTTCGGGGTAAGGCTTGATATTCGGACCCCTGAGTATTTCTATGCTGTCCATTTCCTCAACGGGAGCCGGAGCGATGACCATATTGTCGTTATAATCGAATTTTTCGGGGAGCGGGATATTAACTGCCTCACCGAGAGTTCTCGGATCGGTGAATACGCCTGTCAGAGCCGACGCTGCTGCTGTTTCGGGGCTTACGAGATAGATCTGACCGTCGCGTGTGCCGCTTCTGCCCTCAAAGTTACGGTTGAAGGTACGAAGTGAGATTCCCTTGCTGTTGGGTGACTGCCCCATGCCTATGCACGGACCGCAGGCACATTCAAGGATCCTTGCGCCTGCCTCGATTATATCGGCAAGAGCGCCGTTTCTTGCGAGCATATTGTATACCTGCTTTGAGCCGGGCGCTATTGCAAGGGAAACGCCGTCTGCTACAGTCTTGCCTTTGAGGATAGCCGCAACGCGCATAAGATCAAGATATGATGAATTTGTGCATGAACCGATACATACCTGATCGACCTTCTGACCGCTGAGTTCTTCGATAGTTTTGATATTGTCGGGGCTGTGGGGGCAGGCTGCCATTGGAACGAGCTTTGACAGATCAATGTCGATCACCTCGTCATATACTGCATCAGCGTCTGCGCTCAGTTCTGTCCAGTCCTCTTCTCTGCCCTGAGCCTTCATGAAGGATCTCGTTATTTCGTCTGAGGGGAATACCGATGTTGTTGCGCCAAGCTCTGCGCCCATGTTGGTGATAGTGGCGCGCTCCGGAACGGTGAGAGTCTTTACGCCTTCTCCGCCGTATTCGATGATCTTGCCCACGCCGCCCTTTACGGACATGATGCGAAGCACCTCAAGAATGATATCCTTAGCGGATACCCATGGCTGGAGCTTGCCGGAAAGATTGATGCGGACCATTTTCGGCATGGATATGTAATAAGCGCCGCCGCCCATTGCAACCGCAACGTCAAGTCCGCCTGCGCCGATAGCGAGCATACCGATACCGCCGCCTGTGGGCGTATGGCTGTCGGAGCCGATAAGAGTCTTGCCGGGCTTGCCGAAGCGTTCGAGATGTACCTGGTGGCAGATCCCGTTGCCGGGACGTGAGAAATATATACCGTGTTTTTTACAGACGGACTGTATAAAACGATGGTCGTCCGCATTTTCAAAGCCTGTCTGGAGAGTATTATGATCAATATATGCAACGCTTTTCTCTGTTTTGACTCTCGGAACGCCGATAGCCTCAAATTCGAGATAAGCCATAGTGCCGGTAGCGTCCTGAGTAAGAGTCTGGTCTATTTTCAGACCTACCTCGCTGCCGACAGTCATCTCACCGCTGAGCAGGTGAGCCTTGATGATTTTCTGAG
Organism: uncultured Ruminococcus sp.; assembly: GCA_902778175.1. Taxonomy (GTDB): domain Bacteria; phylum Bacillota; class Clostridia; order Oscillospirales; family Acutalibacteraceae; genus UBA1213. The sequence continues at coordinate 16,569 of CACYWT010000020.1, forward strand.
CAATAGTATAACCCATTGTCCTTCCTCCTTAAAATATGTATAAGCATAATTCGATAATTATACTATTATATTATCCATCAAAATGCCCGATTTGTCAATGGTCAATGTACGATCAGGCAAAAGAATGATCCCCGCTTACAGCAAACGGGGAATGTTTTTGTTTTTATTCGTTTTTTTCCGGATAAGCGCGGCGGTAAGAAAGAGGATATATCCGATCAGTCCGCCTGTGAAATTCAGGATAACGTCGTCGATATCCGTTGTCCTGTAATATGTTCCGAGCAGCCAGCCTATGATCCACTGCATTGATTCTATCACAAGCGGAAGCGCAAGCAGCAGCGGCAGTATGATAAGCGGATCTTTCTTTTTTATCATCACCGGAAGAAGGATCCCGAACGGTATTGTCAGCAGCACATTGCCGACGACCTGCATTACCATTGTTTTGTCGGAAGCATATTTTATCATATTGTTTATCGTATGGAAAGGAACGGTTTGCAAAAGCGCAGAGGTTTTTGCGGCAGGATTACCGTTGTCGCAGATCACAGGAAAAAATGTTACAGTTATCAATGCCGTGAAATAAACAAAGGCGGTGGAAAATAATATGATGTTTTTCGGTTTTCTGCCGGAAAGCTTTCCGATCACCAACACAGCAGCGAAAAGAATTGCTCCTGCGAGTACTGCATATTCTCTTCCTATCATTCAGTTTCTCCTTTTGCAGTTATCATGGAAAGCGCTGATCTATTCAGTACTTCCCTTGAATTTTCTTCTGATCTTTTCCGGCAGCAGACGGTATATGAGAAATCCGAGCATTATCCCCGAAAAATTAAGAATAATATCGTCAACGTCAAAAGTCCTGTACCATGTGCCGGTAATGATATCCAGAATAAGCTGGGTCAGCTCTATCCACAGCGGCAGCGCGGCAGCTGCGATAATACAGATATATTTATGCTTTATCGGGTAAAGCAATGCAAACAGCAGACCGAAAGGAACGGTCATGACAATATTTCCTGCGATCTGGACGAACGCATTGAAAGCGCTTGTTTCAGTAAGCTCCTCCGCAATAGTCATAAAAGGAATAAGCTTTATCCTGTCCGAAGGATCGGAGGAGGCTGCTGTCATGGAATTGTCAATGATCACCGGGAACATAGTCGCGCCGATCAGTGTCGTCATATACAGGATAAAGATGACATACAGCAGTATACGGTCATACTGTACTTTTCTTATGACTGCAATTGCCGCATATATTGCCGCAGCGGCGATGCCTGCGGCGGTCAGCCAGTATTCGCTTATCATTGAACCATCCGTTCTTAAGGCAACATCGCACAAAGACCGCCTTGCGGCTTAGCACCACATCTGCTTGCTCTTTTTCCGTCATTCTGCACAAAACTCGCTTGATAACCGTCAGGTTAACGGCGCTCGTTTTGCACAATCTGACGAATATTGCCTAAAATATTCAGTGGGAACTCACTGTTCTTCTTCTTCATAATCCCCGACGCCCTCGGACTCGATAACTCCGCCGGTCAGAAATTCGATGCTGCGTTCTATGCTGTCTTTTGTTCCGGAGAAATTATTGCTGCCGCTGTTGCGGTAGTCGAACATACTGCAGAAATGATGAACGTCCTCTCTGAGTTTTTCAAGATAACCTCCCGTCAGACGGGATGTTTCCTCATAGAATGACTGATAGTTCTTTCCGAGTCCCTTCTGGTCAACATTCATCAGAAGATAGAAATGCTCAAGACATATGTACTGCTGCTGAGAGTAGAGCTGACGGAATTCAGGCTCGCTTATCCACATTGCATGAACTATGCGCACCATGTTTTCCATATTCTGTTTCAGGTCGCGGCAGATGAAACAGTCATGTATAAGAGCGTCAAGCCCCGCCATTTTTTTCTTGTCAGGCTTTTTCGGGGCGGTTTTCGGGATAAACTGTTCGGATATTTCCTGAAGATGACTTTCGAGTATCAGGGCGTTGGAAAGCCTTTTGCCGAGCCTTACCATCATCTCAAAATGACGGAAACAGAAACCCTGCTGATTTGTCTGCACACGGACGCTCGGCTCCATCATAGCCGAACCCGTTATATATTCTGCCTTGCGCTCCTCAAGCATATCTCTCATTCTGCACATAGGGCATCTGTCCTTGGGCAGAAACACATCATTTATCGGTATACTGCAAATATTTTCCTGCATGATATCTCCTCCTGAAATAATATCCCGGGACCCCCCGGCTTGCCTGTCTGCGCCGCAGCAAAAGCTGTTCTGTTATTTACGGATCAGCTCTGTAAACCATACTTCCGGCGCAGTAAAGGTCTTTCCGTTAAGATAATTCAGCGCTCCTCCGTCCGTGGTAAAGCGGAAGCTCAGCTTATATGAATACAATGCCTGCCATTTCATTCCCAGACGGCGGTTCGTTTCGTTTTTTCCGTATTTTCCGTCGCCTGCAAGCGGATGACCGATATGCGCCATATGAGCGCGTATCTGGTGAGTGCGTCCCGTGAGAAGCTCAACTTCAAGCAGGCTCAATCCGTTCTTCTCTGCGAGCACCCTGTATTTTGTGCGTATCTGTTTGCTGTCGGGCGTGGGCTTGTCCGAGATATATACTCTGTTCTGCTTTTCGTTTTTTTCGAGGTAAGCGGTAAGCACAGCTTCCTTTTTATCGAAAACACCCACAGCAAGACAGAGATATATTTTTTCCAGTTCTCTGTCCTTGAGTTTCTGGTTCATTATGCGCAGAGCCTCGGCATTCTTTGCGGCGATGACTATTCCTCCGGTATTGCGGTCGATACGGTTGACGAGAGCAGGCGCAAAGGACTGCTCGTCCTTGGGGTCGTATTCGCCCTTATCGTAAAGATAATGCTGCACCCTTGCGATAAGCGAATCAAAATGATAGTTTTCGTCAGGGTGAACGATCAGTCCCGGCTTTTTGTTCAGCAGGATTATATTGTTATCCTCATAGACTATATCCAGCTTTACGGGCGCTTTCATGAAATCATAGACTTCCTCCGACGGCTCGAAGAACTCGTCCTTGATAAAGAAAGTCAGTATATCGCCCTCTTTCAGACGGGTATCAATATCGCATTTTTTTCCGTTCACCTTTATGCATTTTTTTCTGATATATTTGTACATCAGCGACTGCGGCATATTTTTGAATCTTTTCGTCAGAAATTTGTCAAGTCTTTGCTGTGCGTCATTTTTTCCTATTTCCAGTGTTCTCATATTATCTCCCTGGCAAAGGAAATCAGCATTGTATTGCTGTTTCCAGTGCGATATTTATCATATCATTGAATGTACTCTGACGTTCATCGGCGCTGCATTCCTCTCCTGTCAGGGGACAGTCGGATACCGTACATATGCAAAGCGCGTTTTTGCCTGTGCGCGCAGCATTATAATACAGAGCCGCGCTTTCCATCTCGACAGCCAGCACGTTCATTTTGCGCCAGTCCGCAAGGCTGCCCGTATCGTTATAGAAGGTATCGCTGCACAGGATCGTCCCGACATGGACGTCTATGCCTGCCTTTTCGGCAGCCTCGTCCGCCTTTTTCAGCAGATCATACGAAGCCGCCGCAGCAGGACGGCATGGCAGACCGTACTGGTCGGCATAGCTTGAGGCGGTGCATGAAGCTATCGCAAGGATAACATCTCTCAGATGAATATTTTCGCTTATTCCTCCTGCTGTCCCGATGCGGATAATGTTTTCCACTTCGTAGAACGAAAACAGCTCATAGGAGTATATTCCAATAGACGGCATACCCATGCCGCTTGCCATTACAGATACGGCTTCTCCCTTATAGCTGCCTGTGTAAGCATACATTCCGCGGACTTCATTTACAAGCCTTGCGTCATCAAGGAAATTTTCCGCAATATATTTTGCCCTGAGCGGATCGCCGGGCATAAGCACTGTTTTTGCGATATCACCGTTTTTCGCGCTGTTGTGAGGTGTTGACATTATCATTCACTCCTTATGAACTTGATATTCTTAATAGAAACAGCAATCCGTGCTTGCGCATTTATCAGTATCCGAGTTCTTCTCCGACGATAATGACCTTGATGCGGTCCTTTTTTCGCTGCTGCGCAGATACAAGATAATTGCAGCAGATCCTTCCCTCGCTGCGGCAGCCGTCGCAGGCAGCGCTGTCCTCTTTTTTCAGGGAGATACATTCGCCCGTTGCCGCGCATGGAGTATCGCAGGAAAGACGGACGGTATTTTTCGGCGCTGCGGCAGTTTTCACTCTGTTTACTGCTGCGCGGATATCGGGAACGATCTTGTTGCAGCCTGCAACAACGATAACGCTTTCGGGACCGTATGCGATGGCGGCGATACGGTTTGAATTTCCGTCTACGTTATAAAGCTCGCCGTTTTCGGTTATGGCGTTTGCGCTTGTGAGATAAACATCTGCAAAGAAGCTTTTGCGGTATATCTCTTCTTTCTGTTCGCGGGTGATGCCGGGGGCGCCCCTGTCAAGATAATTGTAATCTCCGTTTGAAACAAGTCCCGTAATACCTGTCTGTTCAAGCGTGACTGAGCCGCCGTGAGTTACTGTGCAGCCCTTTTTCAGCATTGATGCGACAAGCTCCTTTGCCTCGGCGGCATTGTTTGCGAAAAATGCCTGCATATTGTTCCTGCGAAGCGCTGCCATTGTTTTTTCGATGATTTCCATGTTCATGATGATTTCCTCCTTAAATTTGCGCAAGTGTTGAATTTCTGTATTTTTCCTCTCCGGAAACTTCCCTGATGACCTCTATGAAATCCGGGAATATGATCTTCTGGTCTTCGCTGAGAAGTTCGATCTCCATTATCGCCTTATCCTGCCAGAACGGATAGACGTCTATCTCGAAATACTGGTTTTCGTAGATCAGACAGTAGCGGCTTTTGCGTATCTGACGCTTTGTCGTGTCGGCGTTCATAAGCAGCGCGAGATATTCGTCCTTGGTGATCCTGCGTTCCTCCTCGATTCGCTTTACGGAGCCGGATTTGACCTTTCGGGTATGGTAGTAGGTATAATTGCCGTCATAGCCGCGCTGCCGGACGCGGATCTCTTCTCCCGGAGGAGAGCTGAGATATGTCTGTATTATTTCTATCCTGCGGCAGTATGGCAGACAGTCAAGCATAAGCGGATCCGGATAGCGGATAAGAAATTTCCGTTCTATCTCCACAGGCTCGGGTACTCCTGCGAAAAGCTTTATCTCGTCGATCAGGCGTTTTATTTTGGTTTCAAAATCCGATTCATTGCCTATTACCCTGAGATGCGGATGCCCCGTCCATGCCGCGATAAGCATATCGTCAAGCCTTGCCGCCTGTTCCGGAGTTTCGGTGCGCGCGGAATTGTTTGCGGTGGTATAGAATTTTTCCGCGCCCTTTGCTGTCGTCACGAGGTGAAATACAGCGTCGTAATTATCCCTGAGTTCGACCTCGTTCACGCCCATTCTGAGCATTACGGTGCTGAACTCCCCGGGTTCCATATAGACCTTATTGTCGATAAGACCTCTGTCGCAGACGATGAGGATCCTTTCCTCGTTCATTGAATATGCCGCCTGCTCAAAAAGCTTTTCCTTCTGCATCTGCATTTCCATCTGCAAAAGCTGGAAATCGGTATTCGTGCGGCAAGTCCACGGGGCAATGCCGCCGTTTATCAGCTCCGTTGCCGTTTCCTGCAAAAGCAGGACGCGGAAGCCCTCCTGAGTAAAGACATCTTTTACTCTTTCAATAGCGGTGGATTTTCCGCCGCAGGGACCGCCGGTAATTACTATTTTTATTATATCCTTCATAATTGACACCTGCCTGTCAGAAAATCAGACGCCATGCAAAAAACACTATAAGTACTTCTGTCAGCATAATAAGCGGAAGTCCTGCCATGAATTTCATATGCTTTGTTTTATGGTGTATTATGCGCATGGTAAGATACATTGCTATGCAGCCGCTCAGAGCGCCGAGCAGCAGCAAAGTCTTTTCCGGTACTCTTTGTTTTTTCTTTTTCGGCGGTCTGAGCTTTCTGTTATGTATTGCGATCCTTTTATCATAAACGGTAACGAATACCGCTATTGTACTCATAATGACAAGATAAACGGTTCCTACCCATGTAAAAATATTTGCGAGCGGCATTTTCATCAATCCCTTTCCGAGATGAATAATCTGTCTGTTTCTATTATATATTTTAAACAGACTAAAATCAAGGTCGTGATACAATGAAAAAAATAATTCTGAAGATCCTGCCGCTTATTGCGGCAGTGGTTCTTCTTTGCGTTTCGGTCATGCTGTCTGTGCCGGAAGTGGACGTTTCATCTTCAAAGCAGGAAAGTCCCGCTGCGGAGGAAAAGCCATCTCTTCCGCCGGAAGAAAAAGAGGAGGAGATCTCCGCCGTAAAAACTGACGAACAGGAAATGCGCGCGGTATGGATCCCTTTCATGTCGCTTGATACCGGCGGCACCGACAGGAGTGAAAAAGCCTTTTCCGAAAGGATCGGTTCCATTATGAAAAAATGCAGGGAGATCGGCGCGAATACCGTTGTATTCCATGCAAGACCGTTTTCCGATGCGCTTTATCCATCGGATATTTTTCCGTCGTCACATATAATAACCGGAAAACAGGGCGAGCAGCTTTCATACGATCCGCTTGCGATCGCCGTTGAAAGCGCAGGAAAGTACGGGCTGAAATTCCATGCATGGATAAATCCTCTGAGGGTGAGATTCAGCCAGAGCCCTCCCGAACTTTCGCAGGATAATCCTTATATGAAATGGAAGAACAATTCCGATCCTGCTGATGACAGGTACACATTTACTTCTGACGGGAATATCTATTACAATCCTGCATATCCCGAAGTGCGGAAAATGATAATAGACGGCGCAAGGGAGATCGTCGGCAGATATGATATCGACGGACTGCAGATAGACGATTATTTCTATCCCGGTGAGGGCGGAGATTATGATGACAAGGAATATGAGGAATATAAAAACGGGACGGACGGGCATTATCTTACAAAGGCTCAGTGGCGCCGGCAGAATATCAATATGCTCGTTTCCGGTCTGTATGATGCCGTACACAGCCGCAGCGGATGTGTTTTCGGCATATCTCCGCAGGGGAATACCGAAAATGACCTGAAAATGGGAGCAGATGTTTTTCTCTGGTGCAGTCAGAGCGGCTATGCCGATTATATCTGTCCCCAGCTTTATGTCAGCGAGGATCACCCGGTCCTGCCTTTTGGCAAGGCTGCAAAACAATGGAAGGATATGGTAAAGCTGAAAGATCTGCGTCTGTATTTCGGTCTTGCGCTCTATAAAATAGGCACAGACGAGGACAGCGGAACATGGCTGAAAAAAAGCGACAATATCCGATCGCAGACAGAATATATCCGCAGTATCGGCGCAGACGGATATATGCTTTTCTCCTTCGGGGATATTTCAAAGCCGGAAGTCGGGAAGGAGCTTTTGAAGATCAGATCATAACGATAGCCGGATATTTCATGAAAAGATGGTGACGGTCACGGAGGTAATAGTGAAATACAGCAGTCCGGCTGAGGGCTTTTTTTCGCAGCTCGGACAGAATGTAAGCGTGAATTATGCCGAGGATCTCGGACAGGGCTTTGCGCTTGCGGATATACCTGAGGAAAGCCTGCCGGTTCTTTATTCCCTTCCTTTTGTGGAGGATGCCGAGATACCGAAAAGGGTATATATTGACGCCGTATCCGGTCTTGACTCCGCCTGCATACGCAGACTGCAGGACGAAAATACATTTGGTCTGACCGGAAAAGGAGTGATAGTCGGGATAATTGATACGGGTGTGGATTATTCTCATCCGGAATTCCGCAGGGAAAACGGTGAAACGAGGATACTGTATTTCTGGGATCAGGGCGCACAGGGCAGTCCGCCGGAGGGCTTTGTTTCAGGCGCGGAATATTCTTCCGGAATGCTTGATGCTGCGCTGCTTTCGGGAGATCCGTTCTCTGTTACCGGTATTCCGGACAGGGACGGTCACGGCACAGCCGTTGCAGGTATTGCCGCAGGAAATACAGGGTCAGCTCCGGGAGCAGATATCATAGCGGTCAAGGTACGCCCCGGCGGAGATGATTTTTCGCGTTCGGCGGAGCTTATGCGCGGGATAAAATACATTACGGACAAGGCAAGACTTCTGCAGATGCCTGCGGCGATCAACATAAGCTACGGAATGAATGAGGGATCGCACAGGGGAGATTCCCTGTTTGAAGAATACCTGACTGCCGCGGCAGGCGTATGGAAGCTTTCTCTTGTTGTCCCTACGGGAAACGAGGGCGGCGCAGGACATCATTATTCGGGTATGATGACAGCATCGTCACGCAGTGACATAAGCTTTTTTACTGCGGCAGGACTTACGGGCTTTTATCTTTCTCTGTGGAAGGATTTTGCCGATGATCTGCGGGTCGGTCTTATCCTGCCGGGCGGCGAAAGGACGCCTGTTCTTGATTCCGGCGCAGAGGTTTCGCGCTTTGGCTACGGTGATATTTACGTTACGGTTATCTACGGTCAGCCGACAAGGTACAGTATTTCTCAGGAGGTGTTTTTCGATATCCGCGCCCGTGAAGGATTTATCCCTGCAGGACTTTGGAAACTTGTCGTCGTATCCGGAAATATCGCAAACGGCAGGTTTGACGTATGGCTGCCGACAGTAGCCGAGGTCACAACGGGAACTTATTTTGCCGACCCGGATAATTATGCTACCCTTACTATACCCTCGACCTCCGGAAAGGTGATCCGTGCGGCAGGGTATAACGACCGTATCGGCAGCGCGGCGGAATTTTCGGGTGTCGGGTGGAACGCGGAGGGGCTTGCAAAGCCTGATGTGACCGCGCCCTGTGTCGGGATAACCGCGCCCAGGGCAGGAGGCGGCTACGGCAGCTTCACGGGGACAAGCTTTGCCGCTCCGTTTGCAACCGGCGCGGCGGCTCTTCTTATGGAGCAGGGGATAGTCCGGGGAAGATCTCCGTTTTTGTACGGCGAAAAGCTGAAAGCATATCTTCACCGGAGCGCTGTCCGTATACAGGGCGCAGGCTATCCTTCTCCGGTTTACGGATACGGCAGGCTGTGCGCCGCCTTGGAAGAACAGGGAGTGATTTTATGAGTGAGATGACGCTTGAAGAATTTGTAAGGCTTCCGACTACTGTTGATTTTCAGGTCATAGATTCGGACAGGTTCCGCAGCTATGCCGCGCAGCGCCCGTATCTTTATCCCGGAACGACCCTTGCAAACGGATATACGGTGGTCTATACCGATGAAAAATATATTGCGGAGGTATATCGTGATCTCGGCGGAGATTTCCTGTTTTTCGAGCCGAAGATCCTTTCACCGGTCGATATCGCAGCAAATGACAGCGCAGGAATAACTTCTGTCCTGAGCCAGCCTTTTCTTGATCTTTCGGGCAGCGGAGTGATCATCGGTCTTGTCGATACGGGGATAGATATTTCGCTTGACGCTTTCCGCTATGCCGACGGCAGTACAAGGATAGTTTCTCTGTGGGATCAGACGCTTGACGGGGAAAAAACCGGCGGGATCTATTTCGGTTCCGTATACGACAGAAAAGCGATAGACGCTGCTCTTGCCGGGGGACTTTATCCCGGAAACGACGAGGACGGACACGGCACCTTTCTTGCTTCCGTTGCGGCGTCGGGCAGACAGGATCAGTATACCGGCGCTGCGCCCGGATCGGAGCTTATTTGCGTAAAGCTCAGGCGGGCAAGGGATTTCTATATCCGCAGTTATCTTCTTGATAATGACGATCCTGCGCTTTATGAAAGTACGGATTTTCTTCTGGGGGTCAAATTTATCCTTGACCGCGCGATAGCGCTCGGCAGACCTGCGGTCATACTTATCGGAATGGGGTCGAATACCTCTGCTCATGACGGGAACACCCTTTTCGAGGATTATATTTCCTTTGTGTCGCAAAGACCCGGTTATGCCTTTGTCACTGCCGCAGGAAACGAAGCGAACGCCCGTCATCATACCCAAGGTAAAGTCCCCGACAGAGGGACGGAAACGGTAAGCATCAAGGTCGGCAGACAGGGAGTATCCTTCGGTACGCTGCTGTTCAGTCCTTCATTTGACAAGGTATCGGTGAGCGTGACATCTCCGACAGGAGAGATAATGGCGCGCAAGCCTTTCCGCGCAGGAGAGCAGTACCGTGAAAAGCTGATACTTGAGGATACGACGATAATCCTGCGTTATTCTCGCGATCTCAACGATACCGCATGGATAGGTCTTGACAGGGCGACAGAGGGGATCTGGCATATAACCCTTTACGGGGACAGGATCATTGACGGCAGCTATCAGGCATGGCTTCCGATAACGGGACAGGTCGATCCGTCGGTGGAATTTCTTCGTCCCGTACCGGAATATACTGTCGTATACCCGTCTGCCGCAGCGCGGACAATCTGCTGCGGAGCATATAACAGCTTTGACGGAAGTCTTTTGGTTTCGTCGTCATGGGGACCGACGCGCAGCGCAAAGCCTGCGCCGGATCTTGTTGCGCCGGGGGTGCGCATAGGAGGATTATATCCGGAGGGCGAGGGCAGTATGACGGGAACGAGCGTATCGGCTGCGGTATGCGCAGGAGCAGCGGCTCTGCTTCTCGAATGGGGGATAGTTAAGGGAAATATGCCCTCCATGAACGGAGATATTATCCGCAGTCTGCTGATAGGCGGAGGTGCGCGCCAACAGGGGATAATCTATCCGAATAATCAATGGGGCTACGGAAAGCTCGACCTCTACAACACATTTCAGTATCTCAGGGAAAGCCTTTGAAAAATCACGGAGCCTGCTCATGGTTCCGCAAATAATAAGGGGGATTTTTATGTCAACAGGTACGCTGTTGGTTTCGGCGTTTGAAAATTCAAGGGGTAAGCCGGCGGAAAATGTCAGCGTTACAGTCAGCGGAAAAGAGGGGATCATCTCACGCTCACGGACAAATGCGGATGGTCTGCTTGATCCTGTGCTTCTGTCTGCGCCGCCCGATACGTTCTCGCTTACTCCGCCCGAAAACGGAGAAACTGCGTCAGGCGATCCCTTTGCGGTATATGATATTTCCGCAAGGAACGAACAGGGCGAAGAAGTCAGCATTAACGGTGTGCAGGTATATGAAAATACCGTTTCACTTCAGAATATCATTTTTCCGGGACAGAATAATAATATAGATATACCCGATCCGGCGATCATGGGCGGTCAGCCCGAAAAAATACCCGAATCCGAGATCAAGCGTCTGCCCGACGCAGGCGGAACAGTTGTTCTTCCGGAGCCGGTCGTTCCCGGACAGATAGTTGTTCACGCAGGAGTTCCATCGGACAGGAGCGCGCCCGATTATACGCTCGGCTTTCAGGATTATATCAAAAACGTCGCCAGCTCGGAGATATATGCGACATGGCCTCGTGAAGCGCTGAAAGCAAATATCATTGCTATAATCTCATTCACACTTAACCGTGTATATACGGAATGGTACCGCGGCAAGGGCTATGATTTCACGATAACAAGCTCGACGGCATATGATCAGGCGTTCACATATGGCAGGAATATTTTTTCGGAGATATCAGATGTGGTGGACGAGGTATTCAATCTTTATATTTCCCGTCCGGATTATACGCAGCCGCTTTTTGCGCAGTATTGCGACGGCAGACGGGTAAAGCGCAGCGGCTGGCTGAGCCAGTGGGGATCGAAGGAGCTTGCCGACAGGGGCTATACCGCCATGCGGATCCTTCAGAGCTATTACGGCAGGAATATAGTTCTTCGTCAGGCGAGGAGGGTCGAGGGGATACCCGTTTCCTTCAGCGGAACACTCAGCGTTGGTTCTCGCGGAAGCGCCGTGCGCACGGTGCAGCAGCAGCTTAATGCGATCTCGGATAATTTCCCTCTGATACCCAAGCTTGCAGCCGACGGTATTTTCGGACCGAAAACAAGGGAGTCGGTGCGGACCTTCCAGAAGGTATTCAGACTGCCCGAAACGGGAGTGGTCGATTTTTCCACATGGTACAGGATATCGGACGTATATGTTGCCGTGCGCAGGCTTGCGGAAAACAATTAGACGTCATTGTCCGGTCAAAGGTTAGTTTTTGAAAAAAACTTCTTATATATGCCTTATTGTGTTGACAAAGGCATATAAAAATTGGTAAAATAAATTGTTAAAAGGTATACGGGGAAGTATGCCTAATATGAAAAAGAAAAGATGATAATATGATAAAAAGTATGACGGGTTACGGACGATTCGAGGGAATGGTCGATGGAAGAAAGATCATTTTCGAGATCAAGTCCGTCAATCACAGATTTCTGGAGCTTTCCTGCCGTACTCCGAGGGGCTGCGGATTCATTGAGGAAACTGTCAAGAATCTTGTATCGGAATATGTGACAAGGGGCAAGGTCGATGTATTTGTGTCTGTCGAGGCAGACGACAATGTTGCTGCCGAGGTAAGCGTCAATCACTCCCTTGCCGCAGGTTATGTAAATGCTCTGCGCGAGCTTCGGGACAAGTATGACCTGACAGATGACATCTCCGTTTCTTCGGTGGCAAGATACAGCGATATCTTTACCGTTCATAAGGCTCCGGAGGACGAGGAAAAGCTCTGCTCCATAACGGAGCAGGCAGGACGTCAGGCGCTTGAGACTTTTGTCCGTATGCGTGAGCGCGAAGGTGAAAAGCTCAGGGACGATGTCCTCGGCAGATGCGATACCATAATTGATATCGTTGCCGGGATAGAGGAGCGTTCTCCGCAGATGGTCGAGCTTTACCGCAATAAGCTTCTTGCAAGGCTCAATGAGGTTCTCGGAGATACAACAGCCGATCCGCAGAGGGTATTGACGGAGGCTGCCATCTTTGCCGACAAGACTGCCGTTGATGAGGAAACCGTCAGACTGCGCAGCCATATTGCTCAGCTTCGCGCTATGCTTTCGGGCAGCGAGGCAGTCGGACGCAAGCTTGATTTTATCGTTCAGGAAATGAACCGCGAGGCAAATACCATCGGTTCAAAGGTAAGCGATGCACAGCTTGCGCATAAGGTAGTGGATATCAAATCCGAGATAGAGAAGATCAGGGAACAGATACAGAATATAGAATGATCGCCGGGTGATAGAATGCAGCTTATCAATATTGGTTACGGCAATATGCTTTCCGCGTCAAAGGTGGTGACTATCGTCAGCCCCGACGCCGCGCCGGTAAAAAGACTGGTGCAGACGGCAAGGGACAGGTTCATGCTTATTGACGCTTCATGCGGAAGAAAAACAAAATCCGTTATTGTAATGGAAAGCGGTCATATAGTGCTTTCTGCGATATCACCGGAAACGCTCGCCCACAGGGTAAGCGGAACGGATCTGAGTGAGGAGGAAGAGGAAGATGAACAGTGAAGGATTGCTGATGGTTATTTCGGGTCCTGCAGGAGCAGGTAAGGGAACGGTCGTAAAGGAGCTTGTCAAAGACGATTCAATACGCCTTTCGATCTCAGCAACTACAAGAGCGCCGAGAGGGAACGAGCAGGACGGGGTCGAGTACCACTTCCTGACAACGGAACAGTTTGAAAAAATGATAGACGAGGGCGGCTTTATCGAATATGCGAAATATCTCGATAAATATTACGGAAGTCCCAGAAAGCCCGTTGAGGAATGGCGCAGTCAGGGCAAGGACGTTATCCTTGAGATAGAGGTTCAGGGCTGCGAAAAGATAAAGAAGGCTGTGCCTGACTGCATCAGCATATTTATCATGCCGCCGTCAATGGAGGTGCTTGAAAAGCGTCTGAGAGGACGCGGCACCGAAACCGAGGAAAACATTATCAGGCGCCTTGAAAGGGCAAAGGAAGAACTTCCGCTTGCCGAAAAATATGATTATGTCGTTGTAAACGGCGCGCTTGAGGACTGCGTTGAGCAGGTGAAAGAGATTATAAGAAAGGAAAAGCAGAAATAAGCTCTGCTTTACGGGATGATCTGAAAACCTGCTTTACTGGCATTCCGATGCTGATTTTCCGCGTAAGCGTAACGGTTTTCAGAGAACCCCCTATCAGATAAAAAAGGAGATTATAATTATGATGTACGATCATTACACAAGACCTTCCGTAGATGATATTTTTGCAGGCAAGATGAGCAAATACGCTCTCGCTATCGCTGTTGCAAAAAGAGCAAGGGAAATAACCGAGGATATGCAGAGCGATAAGGGCAAGGTATGCGACAAGCCCGTTATCGTTGCAGTCGAAGAATTCAGGAATCATAAATACGCTATCCTTGAACCCGATATAAATGAATGACAGCTTTCTTACCGCGCAGGTAGCCGTCGAAAAGGCAGCCTACAGCTTCGATGAAATGTATACCTACCTTGTCCCCGACAAAATGGCGGATGCGCTCCGCCCCGGATGCAGGGTAAAGGTGAGCTTCGGACACGGACTGCGGCAGGGCATGGTATTCGCGCTCGGCAAAAGGGAAAGCGCCGAGGGGCTGAAAGAGATATCTATGCTCCTCGACAGGGAACCCGTAATGTCGGAGGAAATGCTCTCGCTTGCGGTATTCATGAAGGAACATTGTTTCTGTACATATTTTGAAGCCTGCGCTGCAATGCTTCCGGCAGGATTATCCGTAAAGCTGACATACAGTTTCCGTATCGCTCCCGACGCTGATGAAAATACAATGCTCCTATCTGATGAGGAAAAGTCGGTCGTCACATATCTGCGCACACGCAGGACGGCGGTGCGTCAGGACAGACTGATAAAGCTTTCCGGTACTGATGAAAATATTCTCAGGGATCTGACGGAAAAGGGTATTATCCTGCGTGAGGAAACCGTACACAGGCGTATCGCGGATAAATACATAAAAATGATAAGGCTTTGCGGCGATATTCCCGGGAAAAAATATTCCCCGGCTCAGGAGGAAGTGCTGAAACTGCTTTCGGATATCGGTGAAGCGTCTGTCAGCGAGATATGCTATTTTACCGGAGTTACGGCATCAGTCACGGATAATCTTGTCAGAAAGGGCATATGCGAATATTTTGAGGCTCAGCCGCCTGCACAGCAGAGTAAAGCTGAGGGATCCGGACAGGTACAGGAAATAATGCTTACCGAAAGACAGGATAAGGCTTTCCGTTCTCTTCTGGAAAAGTACACAAGTCCGCAGGCAGCGGTATCGTTGCTTTACGGAATAACAGGGAGCGGCAAGACAGCGGTATTCATGAAGCTTATCGACGAAGCATACGCTCAGGGACGGGGAGTCATATGCATGGTCCCCGAAATATCGCTGACGCCCGGACTGATAGACAGCTTTACCGCCAGATACGGCGAAAAGATAGCGGTATTCCACAGCGCGCTTTCCCTCGGGAAAAGGCTGGAGGAATGGAAAAGAGTAAAAAACGGGGAGGCGACGATCGCCGTCGGCACCCGTTCGGCAATATTTGCACCGATGAAGGATATCGGTCTTATAGTAATGGACGAGGAGCAGGAATACAGCTATAAATCCGCTGCGGCTCCGAGATTCCATACAAGGGAGCTTGCAAAGTTCCGATGCATGAAGCACAATGCATTACTTCTTCTTGCGTCGGCAACACCGTCGGTAGAAAGTTACAGCCATGCGCTCAGCGGAAGATATTCTCTTTGCACACTGAGCGAGCGTTACGGAAATGCGATGCTTCCGCACGTTATTGTCGCGGATATGAACCGCGAGCAGCAGCAGGGCAACAGCAGCGGCTACAGCTCGGTACTGCTTGAGGCAATGGACGACAATCTGAAAAATTCCAGGCAGTCGATACTTCTGCTCAACCGCAGGGGGCATAATACCTTTATCGCCTGCCGAAGCTGCAACAGTGTCATATCCTGTCCGAACTGTTCGATCTCCATGACATATCACAGCGCGAATCACAGGCTGATGTGTCATTACTGCGGTTATGCGATACCGGTGCCGAAGGAATGTCCGAAGTGCGGCAGCGAAAAGCTTCGCTATGCAGGGGCAGGCACTCAGCGCGCGGAGCAGGAGTTACAGACATATTTTCCTGATGCGCGGATACTCCGTCTTGACACCGATTCCACCATGCAGAGATATTCATATGAAAAAAAGCTCGGCGCTTTCCGCAGAGGTGAATATGATATCATGCTCGGCACACAGATGGTTGCAAAGGGGCTTGATTTCCCGAATGTTACCCTTGTCGGAGTGCTTTCGGCAGACGGAATGATGCACGGAGATGATTTCCGCAGCTACGAAAGGACGTTTTCGCTGCTGACGCAGGTAGTCGGACGTTCCGGCAGAGGCGGACTTGAGGGCAGGGCGGTAATACAGACCTATGAGCCTGAAAATCCGATAATCGGACTTGCCGCTGCCCAGAATTACGACGAGTTTTTCCGCAGCGAGATAAGTCTGCGAAAAACCATGCTTTATCCGCCTTATTCCGATCTATGCGTAATTGCGTTCATCGGGCAGGATAAACAAACTGTCCATGATGCGGCGCAGTATTTTTCGGACGCCCTGAAAAAGCTTGCGGGGGAGGATTATCCCGGATTACCGCTGAGGGTAATGGGTCCTGCGCCTGCAATTGTTGCAAGGGTCAGCGGAAAATACAGATTCCGCCTTATTATAAAATTCAAAAATAGCAGAGATTTCCGTACCATGATATCGCAGCTTCTGCGCACATTCGGCAGCTGCCGTCAGTTCCGTGACGTAACAGCCTATGCGGATATCGACCCTGAAAACATCATGTGAAACGACAATCAATGCATAATTCATAATGCATAATGCATAATGAATGAGGTATCCGAATTATTAACTGTTTATGTGGAGTTTTATATAAATCAATAATTCATTATTCCGTATGAGGAATGGTGCTGGAGGAATAATTATGGCTATAAGAAATATTGTGAAAGAGGGCGACCCTGTTCTTAACAAGGTCTGTCGTCCGGTGGAAAGGTTTGACGAAAAGCTTGCAACATTGCTTGATGATATGTATGAAACAATGGTAGCAGGCGAGGGTGTAGGTCTTGCCGCGCCGCAGGTCGGAGTACTGCGCCGTATTTTTGTCATTGACATAGGCGAAGGCAGACAGGATTTTGTCAATCCGAAGATCATAAAGACAAAGGGCGTTCAGGAGGGCAGCGAAGGTTGTCTTTCATGTCCGGGAGAATTCGGAATAACGAAACGACCGATGTATGTTACCGTATGTGCGCAGAACAGATATGGCGACCAGTTCACGATAAATGCAGAGGGTCTTTTTGCCAAGGCCATCTGTCACGAAAACGATCATCTTGACGGAATACTTTTCAAGGAACACGTTATCCGTCCAATTGATCCGGAAGAACTCAGACCAAAAAAGCGCTGATTATTATGACGCATACAGTAAAGCCGCTTGATTTAGTATGATAGTATTATCAGCATTTAATATAGTATGATTATTATGATTTAGTATGATTTAGTATGATTATTATGATTTAGTATGATTATTATGATTTAGTATGATTTAGTATGATCCGCGGCGATAAAAGTATCGTTTTGTGCCCAGAGCGCAGCGACAGCGCGAAAACGGGTGCAGGGAGCTTGCTCCCTGCCGGGGTCCGGGCGAGCAGCCCGGGCGGGTTCGGGCGGCAGCCCGACAAAAAGGAGGAAGATGATGAGGATCGTTTTTATGGGGACGCCGGATTTTGCGGTGCCTTGTCTGAAGGCGCTGATAGATGACGGAAATGAGATAAAGGGAGTTTTTACCCAGCCCGATAAGCCGAAGGGCAGAGGCTATACGATGACTCCGCCGCCGGTCAAGGAACTGGCGTCAGAATACAATATAAATGTATATCAGCCGACAACACTCAGGGACGGTCAGGCACTCGGTCTGCTGAGGGAGCTTGATCCCGAAATGATAGTCGTTGTCGCCTATGGAAAAATACTGCCGAAGGAGATAATTGATCTGCCGGGATTTGGCTGTGTCAATATCCACGCATCGCTTCTTCCTCAGTACAGGGGCGCTGCTCCGATACAGCAGGCAGTCCTTGACGGCTGTGAGATAACAGGTGTTACGGCGCAGTGTATGGACGTCGGTATTGATACCGGCGATATCCTGATGAAGGCTGAAACCGTGATCGGTGAAAATGAAACAGCTGATGAACTGCATGACAGACTTTCCGCTATGGGAGCAGAGCTTATCGTGAAAGTAGTCCATGCCGCCGCAGAGGGTACGCTTACAAGAGAAAAGCAGGACGACAGCAAGGCAACTCATGTCGGTAAACTTACAAAGGAAATGTCTGTAATAGATTTTACAAAAAGCGCACAATATATACATAATAAGGTAAGAGGTCTTAATTCGTGGCCGAGCGCAACAGCGATGCTGAACGGCAAGCGTATCAAGATCCACCGCACACTGATCGCAAAGGGCAGCGGAGAACCCGGACAGGTCCTTTCCCTCAGTCCTCTTACGGTTGCCTGCGGAGAAGGCGCTGTTGAAATTACCGAGCTGCAGCCCGAGGGTAAGAAAAAAATGGACGCCCGGTCTTTTGTAAACGGACTTCATATAAAAGATGCGTCAGAGATCAGATTTTCGTAAAAAGGAGAGGTGAGAATGGGTATTTCCGCAAGACAGATCGCTTTTCAGGCGCTTGTCAGCGTAGAGATCGACCGATCCTATTCAAATATCATTCTCAATAATCTGCTGACTGATTTTGATGTTGATCTGATAGACAAGAATTTTATTTCGGCGCTTTTTTACGGGGTGCTTGAAAAAAAGCTACTGCTCGATTACAATTTATCTCAGTTTTCCGACAGACCTGTCAATAAACTCGATACAGGACTTCTGGTAATACTGAGAATGGGACTGTATCAGATATTCTTTATGGACAGCGTTCCCGACAGAGCGGCTGTAAATGAAACAGTAAATCTGTGTAAAGTTAATAAGCTTAACAGTGCTTCGGGTTTTGTAAATGCAGTGCTCAGAGCTGCGTCACGCGCCGGAAAAATTTCCCTGCCGAATCCGAAAAAGGGAAAAAACAAGTATTTATCAATAAAATATTCATGTCCTGAACCGATAATAAAGTTATGGAGAAATGCTTACGGAGATGAGCTTACTGTCGGTATGCTTGAGCTTCTTGACGGCAGACCTCCGATCAGCGCAAGAACAAATACATTGAAAACAAGTGCTGACAAGCTGATTGCTTTACTTGATGAAGAGGGCGTGGCGGCGGAGCTTGCCGAGCCGCCCGGGAACAGACTGCTGCTCAGGGATACCGGATCTGTCGAGGAGCTTGACGCTTTCCGGTGCGGACTGTTCCATATTCAGGACGCGGCGTCACAGCTTTGCTGCGGATTACTTGCCCCGGAGCCGGGACATACTGTAATTGACGCCTGCAGCGCTCCGGGAGGAAAAGCCTTCACTATGGCTCAGCTTATGGAAAACAGGGGCAGGATAGTGTGCTGCGATATGTATGAAAGCCGTCTGAGAATGGTACGCAGCGGAGCGCAAAGGCTTGGTACGGATATAATCGAAACCGTTGCCGCAGATGCGTCAGAAACAGATTCCTTCCCCGAGGCGGACAGGATCCTCTGCGACGTGCCGTGTTCCGGTCTGGGTATTATCCGCAGAAAGCCGGAGCTCAGATATAAGAGCGATACCGGAGCTGACGTCCTGCCGGAGATACAGTACCGGATACTTTGCAATTGCGCCGGGTATCTGCGCAGAGGCGGATCGCTGGTGTATTCGACGTGTACGCTGAATCCCGCGGAAAACGGGGATAACATACGCAGGTTCCTCAGAGAACATGAGGATTTTGAGGCGGCAGAGCTTTCACTGCCGCAGGGAATAAAACGAGGGATAGACGAACCCGGAAACGAACTGACGCTTTTTCCGCAGATAAACGGAACTGACGGATTCTTTATCTCAATGGTCAGAAGGAAGTGAACAAAACCGTGCAGACAGATATAAAGTCCATGTATGAGAATGAAATAAAAGAAATGCTCGTTTCAATGGGTGAAAAGAGCTATCGTGCATCTCAGATCTTTCGCTGGCTGCACGAGGGTGTAGAATCCTTTGACGAAATGACCAATATTTCCAAAGATTTACGTCAAAAACTTATGCAGAACTGCTATATATCAAAAGCAAGTATTGAAAAAAAATTAATTTCGTCATATGATGATACAGAGAAATATCTTTTTTCTTTCGCAGACGGCGAAAAAGTGGAGTCAGTGCTGATGAAATATCATCATGGATATACAAGCTGTATTTCCACTCAGGTCGGCTGTAAAATGGGATGTACCTTCTGCGCGACGGGGAAAAGCGGATTTTCAAGGGATCTGACCGCCTCGGAAATGATCTCCCAGCTCCAGACCGAGCAGAAGGACAACAATATCCGTATTTCCAATATCGTGCTCATGGGCATGGGGGAGCCGCTTGACAATTTTGACAATGTCGTGCGTTTCCTTCGTCTTGTCAGTGACGAGCACGGAATGAATATAGGCATGAGGCATATTTCTCTTTCGACCTGCGGACTTGTACCGAGAATATATGAGCTTGCGCAGATGAAGCTGCAGCTCACGCTGTCGGTATCTCTCCATGCGCCGAATGATGAGATACGCAGCCGGACAATGCCGGTAAACCGGAAATATAATATCGGGGAGCTGCTTGAAGCCTGCCGCTGCTATATCAAAGCGACGGGCAGACGGATATCCTTTGAGTATGCCATGATCGACGGCGTGAACGACAGCGATGCCTGCGCAGCCGAACTCGGCAGCCGCCTTAAAGGTATGCTCGCCCATGTGAATCTGATACCCGTGAATACCGTAGGCGGTACGGGTTATAAAAAAAGCAGGAAAGAACGTATGCAGTCATTTATTGAAATTCTGGCAAAATATGGGATCACTGCCACTGTACGCAGGACTCTCGGGAGCGATATAAACGCATCCTGCGGTCAGCTGCGCAGGCAGAGTCTTGAGCCTGAAAAAGGGGGGAAAACCACATGAATGTATATTCCGCGAGCGATATAGGTCTGAAAAGATCGTCAAATCAGGATTACTGCCTTACAGGTCAGTTTCCGGACGGTACAGTCTGGGCAATAGTTTGCGACGGAATGGGCGGAGCAAACGGAGGCAGCACCGCAAGCCGCGTTGCAGCGGAAAATATCTCAGAATCGCTTTGCAGCGGTTACCGCGAGGATATGACTCCGGAGGAACTGAGGAATCTGATGATGCTTTCGGTAGAATATGCAAACCGTGCGGTCTATGATATTTCCCTTCATGTACCCGGGCTTGAGGGCATGGGAACGACCGTCGTACTTGCGGTAGTGCGCAAGGGACGCGCTCATATAGTCCACGCAGGCGACAGCCGCGCCTATATCTGCAGCGAAGAGGGAGTCCGCCAGATCACGACAGATCATTCAATAGTGCAGCAGCTTGTGGAAATAGGAGAGATAACTCCCGAACAGGCAAGACAGCATCCTCACAGGAATATGATAACCAGGGCGCTGGGGACAGAGCCGAATCTGCGCACTGATTACAATACCGTGGAATTTGAGGACGGGGCAAGGCTTATCATGTGTACGGACGGAATGTCCAATTATCTGACAGATGATGAGCTGCTGGAATTCATACGCAGCAACAAATGCGAAGAACTGACGCAGAAACTGATCGAACATTCAAAGCAGCGCGGAGGCAGCGATAATATCACTGTGGCTGTCATTTCGGACTGAGAGTCCGGGCGGAAGGCTTGAAAGGAGTTTTGGAAGTGGATAAATATACAGGAAAAAGGCTCGACGGACGGTATGAGATACAGGAACTTATCGGCGTCGGCGGAATGGCGATGGTGTATAAGGCATACGATACCGTTGACGATACTACCGTTGCCATCAAGATCCTGAAAGACGAATTTCTCGGAAACAGCGAATTTATTCGACGTTTCAAGAACGAGAGCAAGGCGATAGCGGTGCTTTCTCACCCGAATATCGTCAAGGTAAACGACGTAAGCTTCGGTGACAAAATACAGTATATCGTCATGGAATATATCGACGGTATCACACTCAAGGAATATATCAGCCACCAGCACGTCATTCCGTGGAAGGAAGCCGTTCATTTCACGGTGCAGATACTTCAGGCGCTTCAGCACGCTCATGAAAAGGGCATAGTCCACAGGGATATGAAGCCGCAGAATATCATGCTTCTGCAGGACGGTACCATCAAGGTAACGGATTTCGGCATTGCAAGATTTTCCGATAACGAAACACGGACCATGACCGACAAGGCTATAGGCTCCGTTCACTATATCGCTCCCGAACAGGCGCGCGGCGACAATACCGACGGCAAGGCTGATATCTATTCCGTCGGCGTGATGCTTTACGAAATGCTTACCGGCAAGCTCCCGTTTGAGGCGGACAGCGCGGTATCGGTTGCTATAATGCAGATGCAGAACGATCCCAAGCCGCTTCGTGAGATCAACGACAAGATCCCCGAGGGCATTGAGGAGATAACTCTTCGCGCAATGCGCAAGGATCCGAAACAGCGTTATGCGACTGCCAAGGAAATGCTCGAGGCTATCGAGATCTTCCGCCATAATCCCTCTGTAAAATTCCGTTACAGCTATTTTGTCGATGAAACGCCGACAAGATATGTCGATTCGATAAATAAAGTGCCGTCCGCATCTCCGGAGCCGGCATACGACGATTCCTACAACAACTATGACGATGTTGTCACCGGAAGCGTATCAAGAACTATCGTAAAATGGCTTACCGTACTTGTAGCTATTATGGTTGTCGGCGCCATCGCTCTTATGATCTGGATGATGGTCAATAACAGCATGAAGGCAAACGAAACAAAGGATGTTGATGTTCCTCAGTTTGTCGGTCAGATGTATGACGAGATACAGAAGGACAAATCCTATAAATTCAATTTCGAGATAGCAGCCGAATATCGTGATGACAAGCCGATGAATACAGTTCTTTCGCAGGATCCCGAGGCAGGCTCCAAGCAGGTCAAGGAAAATGCGACTATAAAGCTCGTTATCAACAGCAAGAGCACGACTACGCAGGTCCCGAAGGTAAAGAACTATGCTGAGCAGGAGGCTATCAATAAACTCCAGGACAAGTATTTCAATTACACGGTCGCAAGAGTAAACAGTACCGAGGTGCAGAAGGGATATGTTATCGACTGCGCTCCGCAGGAAGGCACCGTTCAGGAGATCGGAACAAATATCACGCTTATCGTAAGTGACGGTCCGGCTACAGAGAAGGTAGAGGTCCCCGATGTCACCGACCAGACATATTCCGCAGCAGAGGCAGCGCTCAAGGCAAAGGGCTTTACTACACAGAAGGCAATGGTAGCCAGCGCAAAGGATGAAGGCAAGGTAGTCGGCACTGATCCGCTTGCAGGCAATAAGCTGACAAAGGGCTCGCTCATTACTATTCAGGTCAGCGACGGAAGCCAGCAGATGAACAGCCTCAAGCAGGAGGTCCCGCTCCCCGAGGAGGAAGCTGCTCAGATCACTCTTACAGTCTATGAGGACGGTAAGGAAACAATGGAAAAGACAGGCGCACCGGCAGACGGTCTTGAGCTTACGCTTGAGATAAGTCCCAAAGGCGCGACAAATAATAAGAAGATAGTTCTTGTCAAGATCGACGGTGTTAATTATGCAAAATACACCTTTGACTTCAAGAATAAGTCGGTAACGCAGGATTACTTCAATACAGGCTACAAGATCAAGCAAAAGAAGCAGGAATCATCTGCTCCCGAATCGAGTGAGGAGCCTTCAACGAACGAGATCGAATCTTACAGAGCTGACGCTATAAGCAGCATTGAGAATTATGTCAATGTTTATAACTACGGTGTGGCAGATCAGGATCGCATAAAGAAAGTTATCAATACTGCGGAACAGAATATTGATCTTCTTATCAATGGCAAGACAGAGCTTGATGCTGAGCTGAAGGCTCAGATCGACGAAGAGGTCAAGCTTGCAAAGGCTGATATTGATGATATTATCAACAGCGGAGCGCAGACGACACAGCCACAGCCACAGCCACAGCCACAGCCACAGCCGGATGATCTTGATTCCGCAAGACAGGCTGCAATAACAGAGATCACCAACTATATGAACAAGTATTATTATTCTGATGAGGAATATGCTAATGTACAGTCGATAGTTGCCGATTACACGGAAAAGATCAATGCGGCTACAACAGAGGACGAAATTCTCAACCTTGATATCGAGGCGCAGCAGGCGATCGACGCTGCTCCTCACCGTACCGAGGGCAATAATGAAAGCCCTGAATCACCTCTTGCATTGTATTCGGCGTCGCGCTTCAATCCCGATGCATTTATGATATTCTGACGGGTGAATTATGGAACAATTAACAGGACTGATAATCAAAGCAGTCAGCGGCTTCTATTATGTTGAAGCCGCTGACGCTGTATATGAATGTAAAGCGCGCGGAGTGTTCCGCAGAAAGGGCATAAGTCCGGCTGTGGGCGACCGTGCGAGGATAACGCTGCAGGGCGATGACAAGGCTGAGGTTGAAGAGATCCTCCCGAGAAAGAATTACCTTGTCCGTCCTCCGCTTGCGAATCTTGACAGGCTCTTTATCGTATCGTCTGTAAGCGAACCTTCTCCGAGTACCCTGATAATAGACAAGATATGCGCAGTAGCTGTAAGCAAGGAGATAGAGCCGATAGTTGTATTTACAAAGGCTGACCTTGCTGATTGTTCGGAGCTTACCGACATTTACCGCCGTGCAGGTATACTTTGCTTTGAATACAGCATAAAAAGTGAAAACGACAAGAACAGGCTTATCAGTCTGCTTGAAGGAAAAATATCCGCCTTTACGGGAAATACCGGAGTCGGAAAATCCTCACTGCTTAATTCGCTATTTCCGGAGCTGTCGATAGCGACGGCACAGATCAGCCGCAAGCTCGGCAGGGGCAGACATACGACCCGTCACAGTGAGCTGTATAAAGTCGCCGGCGGCTATGTAGCGGATACGCCGGGCTTTTCTACGGTGGATATAGAGCGCTACGAGCTTATTCGCAAGAATGATATCGCGGCTTGTTTTCCGGAATTCGGGGAATTTATACCTCAGTGCCGGTTCACGGGCTGCGCGCATTTGTGTGAAAAGGGCTGCGCTGTTATTGAGGCGGTAGAAAACGGTATAATACCGGTTTCCCGGCATAACAGCTACAAGCAGATGTATGAAGAAGTAAGGAATATACCTGACTGGAAAAAATAACGGAGATACAGGAAATGGAAAATAAAAGATGTGTGATAATCGGTTCTTCACCGGAAACTGATGTATCGGAAATAAAAGATCTTCTGAAAGAGGACGATTATATAATCTGCGCTGACGGCGGTCATATTTTTGCAGGAATGATCGGAGTAAAGCCTGATCTGATAGTCGGTGATTTTGATTCATCTGACATTCCTGCGGAAAATGAATGTGAGATAATCCGCTTGCCGGTCAGCAAGGACGATACCGATACCCTTTATGCTGTGAGGGAAGGGCTGAAAAGAGGCTGCCGGGAATTTCTTCTGTGCGGTGTTACGGGAGGCAGGGCAGACCATACATATGCCAATTTCTGTATTCTCGAATATATCAGGCAGCAGAAAGCCGACGGTATTATCGCGGACAACGGTACGCTTGTGCGCGTTATCGGCTGCGGAGAGCATTTTCTTTCCGGCAGAAAGGGAATGGGGTTCGGAATATTTCCGTTCGGCTGCGGCGGGATACGGCTTTCTCTGGAGGGGTTCGATTATCCGCTGAAAGACAGTTCTCTCGGGATAAGCTATCCTATGGGTGTCAGCAACCGTATTTCTGAGGATAATGCAAAGATCACGATAACCGCCGGAACAGCCATAATATTTCTTTACAGATATTAAAGCCAACACCGCTGGGAGACCGCCTTGCGGCTTAGCACCACATCTGCTGCGCCCGAAGGAAGTGCTCTTGGGGTACTCTTTTTCCGTAATTCTGCACAGAACTCGCTTGATAACCGTCAGGTCAACGCCGCTCGTTTTGCACATTCTGACGAAAAACAGACGGGGCATCTGCGGCACGATCTTTGTGCGGTATTGCCTGAAATATAACCGCAAAGTATGCCCCCCGAGTCTCGCCTGCCGGCTCGGTCGGTGCTTCTGCTTCGCAGAGGTGTCCACTGGACACCCGCACCCTCTAAGGCGGCGGGTGCCATATATCCGCAAAGCTTTTAAAAATGATCGGTTACTGTCGAAAAAGCAGTAACCGATTTTTGCTTTGATGTATATTATATAGTGTAAGGCAGCGGCAGGACCGCAAATATGCTTACGGACAGGGTGAAACAATGAGAAGATGCCTTAAAAACGGAAATATCCAGGCATTCGGACTGGGCTTGCTCGGAGGGCTGCTGCTGCCGAATTGCTGGATAGCAGTAACTGCCGCGGTATTGCTGGTAGTTACGTCATTTGTCAGCCGCCGCTGCTGCCGCTGAGGTAAAGCGGAGAGGTATATTTTTACATGGGGGTATTTTTATGAAGATCGTTGTTGTAGATAATCCCAGATTCTGGAGCTTTTTTCTGAGAAAGATGTTTGGTATCAGGAAACTCCCGAAACAGGAATGGAACGCATATTAAAGCGGAGCATAAGTCTGCGTCCGGTTATTGACACATTGCGGAACATAAACATTGTGATCTGATGAATATATAATATTTGAATTTAAAACTGAATAATAAAAAACGAAGATCCTGCCACTTTCGTGTCAGGATTTTCGCTTTGTGAAGAGACTACGAAAAAGATATCACTCGGAGCGCGGCACAGGACTCGAACTACCGAAAAAGAGCGACCGCAGGGAGCGAATCGTCCCGTGCGGTCACGCACTGTCAACAGAGTATAAAAAAGATATTTTGTGTATGCTGCCGTTGGACTCGAACTCTCGTATTTATCCTCTTTATTGAATTGTTAATTGTCGTTTTCTACGTTTCAGCGAAGAAAGCTTGAATGCTCGACAATTATTAATTTTTAAGTCTTAAGTTTTCAGTATTCATTTAACCGCCGCAGGCGGTGCTATGGTTTTCAGTATTCATTTAGCCGCCACAGGCGGTGCTACGGTTTTCAGTATTCATTTAGAAAATCCTGACACAGTAAACTGAAAACTTAAGACTTAAAACTTAAAAATGAATAATACAAAGCAAAAATCCCGACACTTGCGTGTCAGGATTTTCGCTTTGGCAAGAACCTAAATCTTGTGCGTCTGCCAATTCCGCCATACCCGCTTATTTAAGGCAACACCGCACAAAGACCGCCTTGCAGCTTAGCACCACATCTGCTCGCTCTTTTTCCGTCATTCTGCACAAAACTCGCTTGATAACCGTCAGGTTAACGGCGCTCGTTTTGCACAATCTGACGAAAAAATAGACGGCGCATCTGCCCTTAATTGAAAATAAACATATCCATGCTTTTCCGATACCTTAGGCAACACCGGAAAAGAACCGCCTGAAGAAAGTACCCTTGTTGTACTTTTTTACGTTATTAAGCACAAAACCCGTTTGATAACAGTCAGCTTAACTGCGGTTTTGCCCTAAAGAATTATACACAATTTACACTTGTTTGTCAATACAAACATAATAAAATATGCCCAAGAAGAAAAACAAAAGCGGACGCATACACAAAGCAGCGTCCGCAATGATATTATTCAGATGTCTGAGTTTCATTTATCCAGTTTCCGTACAGTGTGATCTTACCCTTGTTTTTCGGATTGACGGGATCGGTCATTACAATAGCAGAGTTCTTTCCCTCTACATCTTTGGAATTTTTGTTGACTGAACTGATCGTTGCTTTTTCTTCCCAATTGCTCAGTCCCTCAATATACTCTGAGAAATAAACCTTGTTGTTCTCGAATTTGTACTTTCCGTTTTCGATATGAGGCTCCTTTTCGTTTTCGCATACGACCGTCATCTTGTAGCGTCCGTTATGACTGAACTCGAAAACATATTTCGCTTCTTTGCCGCAATCAGGACATTTGATCTTGTATGCTTCCCATACGGCAGGAGTGCCGTCGGTTTTTGCGGTGTTGATAATGAGCGAAAGATTGCTGAGCTTGTTCAGGATCTTGTCAACATCCTTGTACCCCTTGATCTCATTGTAGATCTCAAGAGAATCCTTGTATCTCAGCTCATTATATGCCTTGCCTGCAAGCTGATATTTACATTCGCTGGCTTTCTTTTCCGCCTGCTTGAAATTACCGACCTTTTCAAAGATAGCAAGGGCTTTGTCCGGATGCTTTGCATTAAGCTCTTCCAGTCCCACATAATAAAGCTGCGTAACACAGTTTTTCATCTCTTTTGAGTTTTCTACCGTCAGACCAAGACCGGAATAGATATCCATTGCCTTTTCATATTCCTTATCGTTCATATAGCTTTCGGCAAGCCCCATCATTGAATCGGTATACATCTTGTCCGAATCCTTGAATCCCGGAATGGATATGAAAAGATCAGCAGCGGCTTTCATACTTTTTGCGTAAAAATAATTGGTCGCCTTATTATAGATACACTGCTTCCTTAGTTCCTCACTGTCGCGGTAGCCGTGCATTTTCTCGAATTTCTCGATAGCATTATCAAATTCTCCGCGGTTCATCATACTGACTGCATTATTATATCTTATCATCGGCAGACCATAGGCATAGAATCCGTAACCGCCGCCTGCGACTAATACGATAATAAGTATAATGATGAGCAATTTCCTGCTACGTTTCCGACTTTCCTGTTTTTTGAGCTGCTTTTTGTAATCCTCGCTTCTTTTGGCAAATTCCTGTTTTTGCTTTTCTTTATCAAGTCTTTCCTTTTCGGCAGCTTCATGGCGGATCTTTTCAGCTTCGGCCTTGCGTTTTTCGTCCTGAGCGCGCAAAAGGTCGGTGCTGATATTTTCAATAAGCCATTTTTTGGGCAGATTACAGCCGCTGCATTTGTCCTCGTCGTTCCAGTTAAGGGTGCCGCAGGCGCAAAGCCAGTGGCTTTCTGAGAAAACAGGCTGGAATATGAGCTTGGTATGATCTATATTTTTCTTTGTGCAATTATCTATAAACTGTTTGTGCAGGCTTCCCTGGACATTGAAAATGCTTTCCTGCTCCAGACTGATATTGAATCTTGTTCCTTCTTCGTTTTCCCATTTTTCTCCGCTGACTGTAGTAACGGATTTGATGACATATTCGATATTGCGTGTCTGCGGATTTTTGATCTTTATCGGGCGCTCCATTCCGAATACGCCGTTGCGCGGGATATCAAGTCCCGTAAAGCTGCAATCCTCCAGTGTATCGACTACTATCCTGACGGAATCATAGCATATCAGATCGAAAACGACCTCGCTGACAGGTTCGGGCTGTACATTCATCATTTTACAGTATGCAAATATGCAGCCGACATTCATATCAAGTTCAAGTTTCATGGTGCATAACGCTATCGGAGAACCGCTGAACCATAAATGAATATTTTTTTCCTCGATTAACTGCTTCTTTTCTTCCTTTGCCATAACGCAACTCCCCGGTAGGCATAAAAAACTGCCTTTTACCGATTAATAATTTGTTAATAAATATTCTAATACTTATTTGTTAATATGTCAAGAAAAAGGGCGTTGGTTTTTTAGATTTTGTATATTTGTAAGAAAAAACAGGTACGGTATGTATATTTTATCATTGTTGTTAATATTTTGTTCATAATTTGCATAGGCATTGCATTTAATGCGGATTTCCTATATAATATAAGTGGTTTTTGAAATCGCAAAAAATCTGATCTTTACAAGAGGTGAAGGGTCGTACCCGAAAAAATGGAAATAAGAAAAATTGACGCCGCAGTCGTTACCGAAACGGTAAAAAAACTGTATCTTGATATGAATTACCATATCGGTGACGATATACTCACAGCGCTGAAAAAGGCAAGTGAAACCGAAAGCAGTCCGATAGGCAGGAATGTGCTCAGTCAGCTTATCGAAAACAATAAGATCGCTTCCGATGAGGAAATACCGATCTGTCAGGATACGGGCATGGCTGTTCTTTTTGTGGAATACGGCGACCGTGTCGTTATCGAAAACGGCAGCTTCGAGGAAGCAGTCCAGCAGGGTGTGCGCAGCGCATATATCGACGGTTATCTGCGCAAATCCGTAGTCCGTGATCCTGTTTTCGACAGGATAAATACGAAGGACAATACCCCTGCGATAATTTATACTACTATCGTTCCCGGAGATAAAATACATATTCTTGCAGGCTGCAAGGGTTTCGGGAGCGAAAATATGTCCGCGATAAAAATGCTCACCCCGTCCGCAGGGATAGAGGGAGTGAAGAAATTTATACTTGATACAGTAGCGTATGCAGGTCCCAATCCCTGTCCTCCGATAGTTGTAGGCGTGGGGCTCGGAGGAACCTTCGAGAAAGCCGCCATGCTCGCAAAGAAAGCCACTCTGCGTCCGATAGACAGTAAAAATCCCGACAAGAGATACAGCGAGCTTGAATACGAGCTTCTCTCTGAGATAAACACTATGGGCTTCGGTCCTGCCGGTCTGGGAGGAAGCAATACCGCCTTAGGAGTGAATATCGAGGTATTCCCGACTCATATTGCAGGAATGCCCGTTGCGGTGAATATCTGCTGTCATGCCGCAAGACACAAGGAAGCTGAAATATAAGGGAGGGTCTGCTCATGGTTAAAAAAATAACGCTGCCTCTGACGGACGAGGCAATAAAGGATCTGAAAGCAGGCGACAGCGTACTGATCAGCGGTTCGATGCTGACAGGAAGAGATGCCGCTCACAAAAGGCTTTTTGAGCTTATAGAAAAGGGAGAATCCCTGCCCGTTGAAATTGAGGGAGAGGTTATCTACTATGTCGGTCCGGCTCCCGCAAAGCCCGGACACGCCGTAGGTCCCGCCGGTCCCACATCAAGCTACCGCATGGATAAATATACTCCCGCCCTGCTCGACAGAGGTCTGAAAGGAATGATCGGCAAGGGCGCAAGAAACAGGGAAGTGATCGATTCCATGATAAAAAACGGCTGCGTTTATTTTGCGGCTATCGGCGGAGCGGCTGCTCTGATATCAAGAAGCATAAAAAAAGCCGAAACGCTTGCATATGAAGATCTCGGCACGGAAGCTATATATCGTTTTTATGTTGAGGATTTCCCGGCAATAGTCGCTATCGACTCAAAGGGGAACAGCATACTTGTACAGTCTGATAAGCATTGATCTTCAGCCGGGGCGGATCTCCTCCCCGGCTCAAATATTAAGGCAACACCGCTGGGAGACCGCCTTGCGGCTTAGCACCACATCTGTTGCGCCCGAAGGAAGTGCCCTTGGGGTACTCTTTTTCCGTCATTCTGCACAAAACTCGCTTGATAACCTGCGGTATTGCCTTAAAATAAAAATGTAAAAATCCGCTCGGACAGGATAACTGTCGGGCGGATCTTTACATTGAAAGGCAAAACAAAATACAAGAAAGGATGTAATCTGATAAACTGGGGCTGTTTTCCTGATACAGCCCATTTCCCGGATAGGGAAGCGGTATTGTTAAAAGCTTTGCTTTCAACAAGCAAAGGCAAGCCGTAGGCTTTGCGGTTATAGTCGGCAGTGCTGTCCACAAAGTTCCATCTTGTCCACAAAGTTCCAATAATATGGAATAAAGGCAAAATAGTTATTTTTGTATCAAATATTATAGTTTTTATTATATCCGATACCTTGAAGTGAAATACACTTGACAATCGCGGAGCAATTTGTCAAACTCCTGATTTAATCGGCTTTTTCTCAAACAATACCACATCAGGCAACTGGTGCCAGAAATAATTCCTTTTACTTTTTTCCTTTTTTCTTCTTATTCTCATTCATCTTATTGTGCTATTATTATAACATCTTTTATTTTTTTCGTCAACTGCTTTTTCGTCATTTCGTAGATTTTCTATATATTATTATTGTAGGATTGTGCAATATGACGGAAAAAACAAATTATTTACAGATATTGTTTATTATTCACCGCGCATAACACCAATTCCTGCCGCTTACAGCCGCAATACTGCTCTGCTGCGTCAAAGAATAATGCAGATAAGTCCGTTGCAGCCGTCGTTTATGATCCTTTCGACAGTTTCCTTAACCTTGTTCCTTGCGTCGGCAGGCATACGGTACAGCTTGTTGTGCAGCCCCTCATTCACTAACTCATGCAGTGATTTTCCGAAAATATTCGATTCCCAGATTTTAGTCGGATCGTCCTCAAATTCCTTCATCAGATAAGCCACAAGCTCCTCTGACTGCTGTTCCGAACCGACTATCGGCGTTATTTCGGTCTTTATTGTGGTTTTCATCATGTGTACGCTCGGCGCATTTGCTCTCAGCCTTATTCCGTATCTTCCGCCCTGACGTATTATCTCCGGCTCCTCAAGAGTAAGCTCCTCCATTGACGGCATAACGATACCGTAGCCGGTTTCGCTGACGTCATTGTATGCCTGTCTGACTTTTTCAAATTCCTTTTTCATTTTTGACAGCTCCATCATCGCGTCAAGCATACCGCCCTCATCTGTAATGTCAAGCCCCGTCTTTTCCCCGAGAACACGATAGAACAGAGTCGGGTCTATCTCTACTCTCAGCCGCGCTCTTCCGCTGCCGAGATCAACAGCGCTCGTTTCAGCCATAAGAACATATTCGCTTTCTCTTATTCTGTCCGCGATATCAGCCGCCTCTTTTATTCTTGCGGCTCCTGATGCCGCTCCCTCGATCGTCCCGAAAAGCGAATTTCTCAGCCAGTGATCCTGCTCCAGAGATGTTACCCATTTCGGCATATCCACCTTTATTTCCTTCACGGGAAATTCAAACAGAATACGCGCAAGTATCCTCTTTATTTCATTTTCGTCAAGCTGCATACAGCTTACAGGCTCCACATGAACCCCGTATTTTTCACTCAGCGATGCGGCAAGCTCCATTGTCCGCGCCGATGACGGATCAATGCTGTTGAGCAGAACAATAAAGGGCTTGTTTATCTCCTGCAGCTCGCTGATCACTCTCTGCTCCGCCTGCTCATATTCCTCTCTCGGTATATCGCTGATACTGCCGTCGGTGGTCACTACCAGACCTATTGTCGAATGATCCGTTATTACTTTCCTTGTCCCTAATTCCGCAGCCATATTGAACGGTATCTCTTCGTCAAACCACGGAGTTTTTACCATACGCGGATTATCGTCCTCTATATAACCCAGCGCGCTCGGCACGATATATCCCACGCAGTCGATCATTCTTACACGGAACCCCGATACTCCGTCCAGCTTTATTTCCGCGGCGTCCTCCGGAATGAATTTCGGTTCTGTGGTCATTATCGTCCTGCCTGCCGAGGACTGCGGAAGCTCGTCGGTCGCCCTTGCTTTTTGCTGTTCGTCACCGATATTCGGTATAACAAGGGTATCCATAAATCTTTTTATAAAGGTCGATTTGCCTGTTCTGACAGGTCCCACAATGCCGAGATAGATCTCTCCGCCCGTTCTTTGTGAAATATCTCTGTAAATATTTGTTTCTTCCACCTTGCGTCCCCCTTACATCGGAATCAGTATCATTGACCGCGCCTGTACTATATCCCCGGAAAGCCTGTTTTCCGACCGTATGGCTTCGACCGAGGTACAGTACATTCTTGCGATATCCCAGAGCTTTTCGCCCTCGTCGGCATAATAGAGCGTAAGCGCGGCGGTACTGTCCTTTTCGCGTTTTCTGTCCTCAAGTCCCTGAACGGAGGTTATGCACCTGACCTGAGAATCGGAATAGATGCATCCGTCTATCCTCAGATCAGCCTTTATTTCGGCGGTATTGTCCCCCGTGATCCTGAACGATACCGCAGGAACGATGATATCCGCCGAAACGCTCACATTTTCCGTACCTTCCGGAACAGGAGCGTCAAAGGAAAAATCTATAGTTTTTTCCGCGCAGAAGGGGATCTGCTCAGTATCAAGAGCAAGCATACAGCAGCTGAGCTTTCCTCTGATCGTAAGCTGTCCGTTTTCGGCTGATGTGATAAAGCTGATCCCGTCGCACCAGATATCTGTAACACGGGTGATAAGGTCGTCGCCGGTACTCAGCTCGCCCCTGACGGACGGTGTCATTTCAAGCTTTCCGGCAAGACGGCGCGCAGGTATGCTCCTGCATCCGAGCTGAAGCTCATATGCGGTGGAATAGGCGTCGTCAATAACGCTGACGGAGGAATTTTCATATGCAAGCACATCGGCGCAGAGCCTTGCCTCAAGCGTGATAAGTGTACTGTCCTCGTCATATTCGGATCTGAGTGAAACATCGCTGCCGAGTATCCCGACGCGGATATCGTTTTCGGTGCTGTCCGTGATACCGGGGACGTCTATCACCTGACTGACCGGAACGGTGAAGGACATATGATCCTGCATACCTGTTTCTATATCAGTGACATACAGCACACGAAGCTGAAGTTCGCCTCGCAGCATAAGCTTATCGTTTATTGCGCGGCATTCTCCTCTGATAAAGCAAAGCTCATATCGCAGGATATTTTCGGGCGTCTGTTTGCCCTGACCGATATCAAGCACCTCGCTGACGGTAAACTGCTGTGACGCAAGACCGCGCAGGACGCTGATCTGTTCGGTATGTTTTTTCTGGCGTATATCATCGCCCTGAATACCGGTGCAGTATTCCTGTTCGCCGCGGTGCATGACTGCTGCTGTTACGGTAAATGCTCCGTGGATATCAAGCCTTCTCGGACCGACAGCGCGGCAGTTGAGATATTCTGTTTTCGTGCGGATACAGGCTGTCGCGTCAGGGGCAGTGTTTTTCAGCTCAAAGGAACAGGTAAAGGGGCTGGTATGTTCACAGCACCGCACTGCCTGCTTTTTGCTGTCGAGGTAATAGATCCTGACAACGGACACTCCGTCTACATCAAGACGGTTCCCGGAGATATTTCTTGAGGTTATGCTCCGTGTCATGCGGCATTTCAGTATTCTTTCTATATCCGGGCAATAATCCGGAAGACTGAAATCGAGATCAACGGGCTGTTCCGAATTCTGGCGAAGAATTTCCTCACAGACGGGACAGCACTCCTTTTCAAGCATATAATCCATAGACGATCCTCTCCCATTTTTTATGTCTATGAATCTATATTCACCTGTTTTATCTTTTATTACCCCGAAAAGAAAAAAGCTGATAAAAACGGATCTATGCGGAAAGTCTTTCCCTCAGATAAAGAAGAATTTTCTTTTCCCTTCGTGAGACCTGTACCTGCGTCATTCCAAGACAGCGCGCTGTTTCTGTCTGTGTCATGCCGCTGAAAAAACGGAGCCGTATAAGCTCGCGGTCATTTCTGTCAAGCATTTTCAGCTCTGATTTCAGGGAAAGAAGCTCAGTTATACGTTCGTCAGGCGCTTCAACGGGAATATCCGTCATACCATCCTGACCGTCAGCGGAAAACGTAAGAGATACCGGAGGAGCCGAGGCGCATAAAGCCTCCGTTATCAGCCCGGGAGAAACCGACAGCCGCCGCGCAAGCTCGCTCACTGTAGGTTCGCCTTTTCCCGATCTGATATGCTCCTCGGTTTCCCGTCTGATTTTCAGCGCAAGCTCCTTCAGGCTGCGCGAAACCTTGACAGCGCCGCCGTCACGGAACAGACGCTTTATTTCCCCGATTATGACAGGAACAGCATATGTGGAAAAGCAGAACCCCCTTGTCGCGTCGAACCTTTCCGCAGCTTTTACAAGCCCCATACAGCCTGCCTGATAAAGATCGTCATATTCTATACCCTTGCCGCGAAAACGGCCTGCGCAGGTGTGTACAAGCCCCAGATTTCCGCTGACAAGGGTTTCTTTATCAGACATCGCTCAGCCTCGGACTGAGCCTTTTGACAAGGGTGACGGTCGTTCCCCTGCCGGGCTTTGATCTGACGGAGAGCTTGTCGGTGAAGCTCTGCATTACGGCAAATCCCAGACCTGCGCGTTCTTCCTCCGGGGCTGTGGTATAAAGCGGTTCCATTGCTCTGGAAACGTCTTCTATTCCGCAGCCCTTGTCACGGATCTTTATTGTCAGGGTATTGCCCTCGGTTATTTTAGCGTTGACGCTTATGCTGCCGATGGTATCACGGTAGGCATGGACGACGCAGTTTGTGACGGCTTCCGATACGGCAGTGCGGATCTCGTTCAGTTCACCTACAGTCGGATCAAGCTGGGAAGCAAATGCTGCGACAGCAGTACGGGCGAAGCTTTCGTTTGCCGATCTGCTTTCAAAGCTCATGGACATTTCGTTAAGCACTTTCATTTTTTTCATAACCCCTTTCAAGAACATCAAGGCAGCCAAGACCGGAAAGCTCCATCATCTTGCGCAGAGCAGGCGGAATACTTACAGCCCTGACGCTGCCGCCGTAAAGCTTCATGATACGGTATCTGCCCATTATCAGTCCCACACCGGAGCTGTCCATAAATGTCACTGCGGAAAAATCAAGCAGCAGCATCACAGGTTTCATTTCACCGATAAGCGCATCTGTATATTCTCTGATTTTTCTTGCGCTGTGGTGGTCGATATCTCCCGACAGATAAACCGTAAGCACTTTTCCGTCAAATTTTGTTTTTGGCTTCAATAGCATCACCCCGTAAAAGATTTGCTTTTCCGGATCATTATACTTCCTGTACCGCCAATAATTTGCAGAACACCGTCGGACTGAAAAAAATCGCCCGTGAAGTGTTCCGGCGATAATAAGCGTTAAGGCAACACCGCACAAAGACCGCCTTGCGGCTTAGCACCACATCTGCTGCGCCCGAAGGAAGTGCCCTTGGGGTACTCTTTTTCCGTCATTCTGCACAAAACTCGCTTGATAACCGTCAGGTTAACGGCACTCGTTTTGCACATTCTGACAAAAAAATAGACAGCGCATCTGCGGCACTATCTTTGTGCGGTATTGCCTTAATGTTTATCTCCGTTTATTCGCACAAGGATCAATGTCCGGCATAAGCTGTAATGGATAAATAATTATTTGAATATAAAAAGTGTATTTTTATCAGATCTATGTCAGCTCTGAACTTCTTCAATAAGCTTTGTTTTTCATTCACGGCACTATCGGTCATCACAGACTGTATATACCGGAAAAAGCTGCGGTCTGCAATAATAATTATTATTTTTTCAGTATTCATTTAGAAAATCCTGACGCGCGAAAACTGAAAAACTAAAAATGAATAATACAAAGCGAACTCCCTGCCGCTTGCGCGTCAGGATTTTCGCTTTACGAGGATGATGTGATATGAACTCCTGTGAGCTTACTGCTGCGATAACGGCAGCGGCAAATTCGATAGCCTGCTGTCTGGGAAATGATGATATTGCGCTGCTTTCGGCAGTTCTTGTGCAGCTCGGAGATACTCTTGCCGTGATCGCTGCGCAGAGAGCCTTGACAAACGATCAGTCCGGAAGCTGCGCAGAAAAGGCAAAATAAAAAAACTTCCTCTTGCGGACAGGATATCCGCAGAGGAAGGTAATAATATTTTATTTATCAGAGAGTTTTTGCGATCTCCTTGAGGTATTCCTTGAATGGACCGCCGAGCTTGGGATTGCGAAGGGCGATTTCAACAGTTGCCTGAAGTGTTCCGAGCTTGTCGCCCATGTCATAGCGCTTGCCTGTGTAGTCAACGCCGATTATGCCGACGGAACGGGCAAGCGTACACATAGCGTCGGTAAGCTGTATCTCGCCGCCTGCTCCGGGAGGTGTATTGTCGAGAATATCGAAAATATCCGGTGTAAGAACGCATCTGCCGAGAATTGAGAACAGCGAGAGGACCTGATCCTTTGTTTTGGGCTTTTCGATCATGTCGGTGCAGCTGTAAAGGTTATCCTCAAGATGATTCACCTTGAGTGAGCTGTATTTGTAGATAGCGTCCTCGGGGACAGCTTTTATGCCGACAGCCGCCTTGCCGTATTTTTTATATGCTCTGATAAGCTGTCCGCAGGCAGGATCGTCGCCAATGATTACGTCGTCGCCGTACATTACCGCAAACGGCTCGTTTCCGACAAAGGAACGCGCGCAGTTTACCGCATGACCCAGACCCTTTGTTTCCTTCTGACGGATAAAATATATGTTTGCGAGCTTTGAAATGGACACGATCTCGTCATAGACGTCCTGCTTGCCGGATTTCAGAAGTCTTTCCTCAAGTTCGGGAGCGCGGTCAAAATGGTCTTCCATAATGCCCTTGCCTCTGTTTGTGATGATAAGGATATCTGTGATGCCTGAATTGACTGCTTCCTCAACGATGTACTGGATAGCAGGCTTATCAACGATGGTGAGCATTTCCTTGGGCATTGCCTTTGTTGCGGGAAGAACTCTTGTACCGAGACCTGCCGCAGGAATGACTGCTTTTGTTACTTTCATAATGTTTCCTCCTTGATCTTGTTTTTTTGATATGTGAATATTTGATGCTGACGTATTCAGAATAATGTCAGGGCGGCAGCGAGGATGACCTCACACGCAAGAACGGTAAATGCGACCCCGGAGTTTATTCCGCCCTTTTGTTTGAGCAGAGCGATAAGCTCATCATGCGGCATATCGGGATCATCGCTTTTTATTTTGCGCACCCTGTCAAGACAGAAATTATAGTAGCCCCTGTTTGCCCTGAGAGAGAAGACTATCTTCATCACCAGAACAATGAAATTGATAATAAACGGCAGGAGCATCATCATTCCGTGGAAGAAATCGCAGTGATTCCATATCCAGTTCAGGTATGAAATATAATTCGGATAATATCCGCCGGAAAGCTCGCTTTGCGCCTGTTTCCAGAGATCGCCCGTAAAATAGGTGATACTGACATAATTAAGTATTATCGGCAGAACGGTCATCAGGCAGGCGAGAATACCCTTGAGATACTGTTTGCGGAAGAAGTACCAGACGTCGAAAA
This sequence comes from uncultured Ruminococcus sp., assembly GCA_902778175.1. Taxonomy (GTDB): domain Bacteria; phylum Bacillota; class Clostridia; order Oscillospirales; family Acutalibacteraceae; genus UBA1213. Next base: position 55,339 of record CACYWT010000020.1, read on the forward strand.
AGAAAAACGTCGCAAAATTGAATCTTCCGGTATTTTTTTTCCTGATATTGGAAAACACCGGACCGTAATACATTTCGTTGGCCTTGACGAATGACATAAGTTCTTCGCCGGTCACTCCGTCGAAATCGTCGTCTTTTTTTACACCGGCAGGAAAATGTGCTATGCGTGTAAAGCCGACATTTCCGCCGGGGAAGATATTCGGTGGGAAATCATCATTATCGGTTCCGTCGGAGATCTCCTCGTCCTCGAAATTCTGTCCGAAATAATCGGGCAGTTTTCTGCTTTCGGGTGAGGGAAGGAAATTACCGCAGCGTTCGCAAACGATACTGTCTTTGGAGTTCTTATGACCGCAGCGAAGGCAGGCGATAGTATCGCCGTCGGCATTTTCCGCGACCTTGTCGGCATTTTGTTTTGCCATATGTTCCTTCCAGGAGATCCCATCCTTATGCAGCTCAGGGAAGATACATTTGTTTTTTATCTCATAGCAAGCCCTGTGATAAGGTGCGCCGCATTTAGGGCAAACGACAATATCGTCGCCGTCCTGAAATCTTTTATCGCAGACGGGGCAATTAATGCTTGTAAAATCCATAATAGTTTCACCTTAAAAAAATCTTTGTTGTCTGTAATATTTATACCCTGATATACATTATACAATACTTCTGTTCAATAAGCAAGTCATATTAATTCATAATTCATAATGTATTCTGCATGATGAACTGTGCAATGTGCAATGAATATCACACTGTGAAGAAGTACCTGCCGAACGGTCGGAAAAAAGCAATGGACGGCCGGAAATTGGCAGCAAACGGTAATTGTGATTATTTATATATATGATGCATAAAAAACAAATGATTTATTGTAACAAAAATCAATAGTAATTTCAATTGATACGAGGTATAATTATATCAGCAGCAATATCATCACAAATACGGTAACGGGTCTGTTGTTTCATACAATTCCATTTTCCATTGCAGACGGGTGGGTTCATCATATAATGCAAATAATGAAGATGAATTATACAGCTGCAACGCAAACGATCAGTGGCTGATTGAACCGGTGAGTGGTTATAATGCATTATATGCAAAAGAATATGCTCAGCGAAATTGGAATAAACGCTTACGCGCGTATCCTGATTTAGATCATATTGGCGGGAACTGTGCTAATTATGTGTCACAATGTTTGGTAAATGGTGGATATCATTAAATTATAAAACAGGAGATGTAGTACAAATTGTTAGACACTATCAATCTTCTTTGACTGCTGTTCATACAATGATAATAACCCAACATGACTTTAATAATAAAGGAAACAATATAATGACATATCAATCAAACGATACACTTTCAAAATCTTTACGCAATGTTTGTAATTATTATGCCGGTTTAAGCGGACAATACTATACAAAGTTTTATGATTTCACATAAGGAGGAGATAATCATGTCAAAGAAAATATGGATAGCTGCATTGGCAGCAGTACTTGCAGTTGGCGTCGGAGTAGGTTCCGTTGTCGTATTCGGAGGAGCAAATAATACCGATAAGGCACAAAGGTCTGTCAGTCAGGAGGAACATGATAAAGCCAAAAAGGAATTATCGGACAGTTTTTCGTCAGCCGAATCACAACACTATAACGAATTAAAGGACAGCAGCGAATATGATTCGATAGATGACAAATATCTTAAAGATTCTCTGATCCGCGCCGATGCAACGATCGAAGCGGAAAAAGATTATGATAAGATACTGCTCGATCTGCTTAAAAGAAAAAATATGATCGGGAAAGATGTGACACTCGAAACATTGGGATATTCAGAGGATCATAAAGAGTATTATGATTATATCCGCGCACTTTGCAGACTTTACAGCGATAAGGACACTTTCCTTACCAATGAGGAGATCGTAAGAATAGAGGTTCGGCTTGAGTATGCTCATACAGCTCTCTATGATGAAAAAATCGAATTGAAAACAAATTATAATGAAGAAGAGGTGCTTCAGCTGCAAAAGCTTATCCGTGATACGATAGGAATTGAAGAACCGCAGGTTGCAATAAATAAATGATAATCCCTTACCGCCCCGCCCGGGGCGGTTTTTCTTTTGCAGTGTGATAATTTTCTTAAATACTCTTCTATTTTACTTCGTAATGTGCTATACTTAAAGATATGATTGCGGAAGTATCGTTTTCCGCAGAAAATAATTGTTGATTATATTCAGGGTGGGTCTATGAGCAATCATGATGAAAAAAAATATAATGATATAATAGCAGGCAGGAATCCCGTTACCGAGGCTCTCCGCTCCGGCAGGGCGATCGACTGCCTGTATATTGCAAGAGGCGAGCTGAGCGGCTCCGCAAAGGTCATTACCGCCCTTGCTAAGGAAAAAGGTATTACAATAAAGGAAGTTGACAGGAAAAAGCTTGACTTCATGACGGGCGGCGCCGTACATCAGGGCGTTGCGGCAAGCGCTGCGGTGATAGATTACAGCAGTGTTGACGATATTTTCGCCCTCGCTGAGGAAAGAGGAGAAAAACCGTTTGTTATCGTCCTTGACGAAATAGAGGATCCCCATAATCTCGGCGCGATAATCCGTACCGCGGAATGTGCTGGCGCACACGGGATAATTATCCCTAAGCGCAGGGCGGCAGGTCTCAGCGGTATCGTCGGAAAGGCAAGCGCCGGTGCATATGAATATGTCCCCGTGGCAAGGGTGACTAATCTCGCTTCAGCAATAGATGAACTTAAAGAACGCGGCTGCTGGGTCTACGGCGCTGATATGAACGGTCAGCCCTACTGCGAGGGTGACCTTACCGGGGCGGCGGCTCTGGTCATCGGCTCGGAGGGAAAGGGCCTCGGCAGACTTATCCGGGAAAAATGCGACGCTGTGCTGTCCCTGCCGATGCTCGGAAAGATCAATTCTCTCAATGCCTCCGTTGCGGCAGGTGTTCTTATGTATGAATTTACAAGACAGCGTCTGAATATAAAGGCAAAATAATAAAGGCAAAACAAACCGGAGGAAAAAAATGGATAATAATAACCAGACACCGGATAACAGAGAAAGCTCTCCGATCAGGGGGCTTTTTAAAAAGAATGAGGAAGCTTACAATAAGCATCAGCGTGAGATCAAAGAAGAAAAACAAAAGCTGATCGAGGAAGAACAGAAAAAACAGGAGGAAAAATCTGCTCCCGTAATACAGGATACCGCGCAGCAGCACGTTTCTGAGGTATCAGATGAAAATAAAGGCTTAGGCGGAAAAATGAGATCGTTTTTCGGAAAATTAAAGACGATAATCGCTCAGCCCGAAGATGCGGAATTTGATGCCTTTGATGATGATGAAGAAGAGCTTACCGGCATTTTCGCAAGGAAGAAAAATGTTCCTTCCGATGACAGGATCGCGGAAATGGTCATGGAGGAAAGAAAAGCTACCGCAGAAGCCGAAATAACGGAAAGCATCGCTCAGGCTGCCGGGGAAACAGCGCAGATCCGTTCCGGAAATGAAGAGGATATCGGGACAAGCGCAGTACTTTATTCCGTCCGCGGCGAAGATGATGAGGAAGTGACATATGACGCCTCCGAAACGCCGGCGGCCGTAAAGAAAGAACCTGAGCCGCCTGTACAGGAAACTGCCGGAGCTATCCGGGAACAGCCTGCTCAGCCCGAAGAAATATCTGCGGAAACAGCGCCGGCTGCTGATAGCGGAAAAACGGAGATCACTCTTGAAGCAATACTAAAGGCTAAGGAATCGGCAATACTGAAAACACCGATCACATACATACCTGAACAGAATAAAACAGTCCTGTCGGAAAACGAGGATAAGACCGCAGCCGAAAATGTTCAGACAGGCGAGCTTTCGCATGACGCGCCAGCGCCAAAGCCGACACCGGAAAAGGCACAGAATCATGAGCTTTCGCATGACGCGCCAGCGCCAAAGCCGACACCGGAAAAGGCACAGAATCATGAGCTTTCACATGACGCGCCGGCGTCCAAGCCGACACCGGAAAAAGCGCAGAATCATGAGCTTTCACATGACGCGCCGGCGTCCAAGCCGACACCGGAAAAAGCGCAGAATCATGAGCTTTCACATCTACACCGGAAAAGGCGCAGGTCAGCGAGCTTTCGCATGACGGCGCAGCGGCTCAGAGCGTTATTCCCCAGAAAGATCTTGGCGAGGGAATAAGTGAGCCGATGGTATACCGCCACAGCGACAGTGTGCAGTTTGTGGTAATGGCAGGAAAATTTACCGCTACCGTCCGCAGGGAATATGAAAATATCCGCCGTATCCGAGGCATACCGCCGACAGGAGGCGGAAAAACACAGCCTGCGGATACCGAAAGATCAGCCGCCGCACCGATCCCGAAAACCGTACCGGCGCCTAAGACGGAAAAATCTGCCGGAAAGAATCCTGCGGAAAAAATAACCGGGCAAAAGCCTGTCCCGGAAAAGGCTGAGGCTCAGCCGGAGGAACCCAAAAAGCCGCTTGAACTGAAACCGCCTAAGGAAAAGAAAAAGCTCGGTGCGCGTATCAAGGGGATATTTTCCGCCGAGGGTGACGTTTTTGATATCAATGAAGATGAATTTGTCGAGGAAAAGCCTGAGATCGCTGATTATGGCAGCGAAGAGGACGCCGACGAGATACGCAACGATATAAACTATAATTTCAGCAAGGTTTTTGCAAGGACGATCGTTCTTGCAGTGACAAGCGTTCTTTCGGTAGTGATAGCCGTTATGGCGCAGGTCATGCCGTCCCTTTTCAATGATATACTGCGCAACGGCTGGCTTATTTACGGAATAATCAGCTTCTTGCTGACCGCAACGGCTTTTTTTGCCGGAAGATATACGATAGTCAACGGACTTATGGCTCTTCGCCATATCAAAGGAAACAGCGATACCGCTCCTGCGGTCGCCGCGCTCGGTTCCGCGATACAATCCGTAACAGCGCTGTTTCTGCCCGATGTATATGTCAACGGCACATATCATCTGTATTCATGCCTTGCAGTGCTTGCGCTTCTGTTCAACAGCGTCGGCAAGCTGCTCATAATCAAAAGGACGGCTGATAATTTCCGTTTCCTTTGCAGCGGCAAGGCAAGGCTTGCCGGAAAGATCTTTTCAGATGACGCAAATGCAAATAAATTCTGTACGGGTCTGCCGATACACCGCCCGATAATCGCATATATGAAAAAATCCAGATTCATGAGCAATTTCCTGCATCTTTCCTATGCTTCCGATCCGGTTGAGGATAATGCGGCATTCCTTGCTCCTTTTACCGCTGTGCTGTCGCTTATGTGCGGTATTGCATACGGCGTTATGAGATCGGATTTTGTCGGCGGAGTCTGCTCCTTTGCGCTGACCTCGTTCATAACTGTTCCTATATGCAGTCTTGTGGCTCTGAATATCCCGATGAAGAATCTGTGCTCCTCCTCTCTCAGAAAGGGCGCGATGGTCGTCGGATATGAGGCTGTCAATCAGTTCTGCGATACCAATGCGATAATGCTTGAATCCGCGCAGCTTTACCCCAAGGGGAGTATTATCCTCAGCGGAATAAAGCCTTTTAATGAAAGCAAACTCAATGACGCGCTTCTTGCAGGGGCGTCCGTAAGCTTTGCGGTAGGCGGCGCAATGAGCCATGTTTTTGAAACGATAATACAGGATCGCCGCCATATGGTCCCGCCGGTAGACAGCGTATCCTATGATGATGAAATGGGACTTTCGGGCTGGATTGGCGGTCAGCGGATACTTCTCGGAAACAGGGAGCTTATGGAAAAGCATAATATTGATATGCCCCCGACGTCTGTTGAAGAAAAATACCGCCGCATGGGAAATGAGATCGCCTATATCTCAATGTCAGGCGAGCTTATAGCAATGTTTGTGCTTACCTATAAAGTTGACAGGGGGATCGCCCATGCGCTCAGGGAACTTACCGATAACGGAGTAAGCCTTATCGTGCGCACTATCGACCCGAATATCACACAGGAGCATATTGCACGGAAATTCAGCATCTATCAGAGATGTATCAAGATACTGCCGACCGGGCTGGGTACGATATGTCATAACGAGCTTACCGGAAGCGAACGCTCCTCGCGCGCATATGTCGCTACAAACGGCAGGGTAACTGCTTTTGCAGCCGCTCTTACCGGCTGTATCCGCATACGCTCGACAGTGACGATCGCAAAAATAATACAGGTGCTTGCGATAGTGCTCGGATTCATGCTTGTGAGCGTGATATCCTTTGTTTCCGGATTTGAGAAATTGGGCGGAGTAGAGCTGCTTCTCTATACCGGATTCTGGTGCGCGGCTCTGATACTTGTTTCTGCCGTCGCAAGAAAGCTTTCCTGATGCAATACTGTGTATAAATAATGTCAGATGGCGCAGAGCCGTATCTGAAATATTAATTAATGGAAGGATATGTTAAAAATGTTGGTAGCGCCTTCGCTGCTTAGCTGTGATTTTGCAAAAATGGGCGAGGAGATCGTCCGTATAGACCGTGCAGGAGCCGATCTTATTCATCTTGATGTAATGGACGGGCATTTTGTCCCGAATATTACGATAGGTCCCTCGGTAATAAAGGCTCTCAGACCATATACCAGGCTTCCGTTTGACGTTCATCTGATGATATCCGATCCGCTGAGCTATATAGACGCATTTGCCGATGCCGGCGCGGATTATATAACCTTCCATGTGGAGGCGGATTCCGATATTGATGCTGCTATTGAAAAGATCCGCAGCCGCGGAGTAAAGCCCGGGATAGTGCTCAAGCCGAAAACCCCGGCGGAGGCGGCTTTCCCTTATCTTGATAAGGTGGATATGGTTCTTGTAATGACAGTAGAGCCGGGTTTCGGCGGACAGTCCTTCATGGCGGATATGATGCCGAAGGCGGAAAAGCTCCGCGCAGAGATCGACAGAAGGGGTCTGTCTGCGCTTATAGAGGCTGACGGAGGAATATCAGAAAAAAATGCTGCTGTCACTTCATCAGCGGGAATAGATGTAGTCGTTTCTGGAACGGGAGTGTTCAGGGCTTCTGATCCTGCCGCAGCAATAAAAGCCATAAAGAACGCATGATACATAAAGAACCGTCACGGGGTGGCGGTTCTTTTCATATTTCGGAAATACGGACCATATTATTTAAGGTAGGTGATGATATCATGATAGTAACTTCTGCGATTATCGGCGCAGCGCTGGCGGCAGATGCTTTTGCAGTATCGGTGGTCTGCGGCGCTGCCGACAGGACAAGAAAATACTCGGGCGCTTTATTTACAGCAGGGGCGTTTGCTTTGTTTCAGTTGTTTATGCCGATCGTCGGCTGGAGCATCGGCAAGGTCGGCAGCAGGGCGGCGGAGGGCTTTGACCATATCATTGCCTTCGGTATACTTGTTTTTCTCGGCATCAAAATGATGTTTGACAGCCGCGACAGCGTGGGAAAGGAGATCAGACCATTTTCGCTGCGCTCACTTGTGCTTCTTGCCGTTGCGACGAGCATTGACGCCCTTACTGTCGGTATTGCCCTGCCTGCCGCCGCGCAGATCAATGCTTTGCCTGAGCTTCTGACGGCTGTTGCAGTGATCGGCGCTGTGACTTTTATAATGTGTCTTGCAGGTTATCTTTCCGGCAGAAGACTGCGAAAACTTGATCCGCAGATCGCCATGCTTGCAGGAGGCGCTGTGCTTATTCTTGTGGGGATAAAGACGCTTATCGCAGGATAACATTATTTTCGCCTTTGTATATTATATACAGAGGTGATTTTTTATGCGCAGGACAGTCTATGATAAGAAAAAACGATCTCTTGTGATAAGAATATGTATTGCCCTGCTGATCGTTTTTTTTCTGGTGTTATTCCTGCTTGAAATGAAGATCAAGCCCGTAACACGCAGTATTGCGATGGTACAGGCAAGGAGCTTTGCTGCTTCCGCGATAAATGAAACAGTTACAGAGGTTCTGGAGGAAATGCAGATCACTCCTGATTCCCTTGAGATCGTCAGTGTCCGTGACGGCGGAGAACTTGCGTCACTCAGCACGAATACCGTTATTGTCAATAAACTCAAAAATATGATAACTCTCCGTGTTCAGCAGGCGATCTCAGATATAAAGAACAAACGTATAGAAATACCGCTTGGTACTGTTCTCGGGACGGAAATATGGAACGGAATGGGGCCGGGAGTGCCGGTATATATTTCTCTTTCGGGCAGCGTAAACAGCGATTTTGAAGAGAAACTTGAAAGCGGCGGAATAAACCAGACAGTACATAAGCTGTCGGTCAGGGTATGCGCGGATATCCAGGTCATAATGCCGTCGGGAAGCGGCAGCGAAAGGGTCGAAACTACTGTTCTGATCGGAGAAACCGTAATTGTCGGCAAAACTCCTGACGGAATATGTACGGGCTTGTACAACAGGTGAATATAATAGTAAATCATATCGGATTTCCATATAATTATGTATAAAAGTTTCGACAAAAAAGAAGCTATTTTGTACTAATAATAAAATTGTTTTTTATTCCCCAAAAGAATATTAAGTGCTTTGCTATGTAATATGATTGATATGTACGAAAAAAAGAATAATAAGAAATAAGAAAGAAAAATGGAGGACAGGAATATGACCTTCGATCATACTATCATGATGCAGATCATCCTCGCATTAGGCGGTCTCGGACTTTTTCTTTACGGAATGAGACTTATGGGTGAAGGACTTGAGCTTGCTGCAGGCGCCAATCTTCGCACACTGCTTGAAAAACTGACTACCAACCGTTTTCTCGGCGCAATTGTCGGTATAGTAGTTACAGCGATAATCCAGAGTTCCACAGCCGTATCGGTCATGTGCGTAGGCTTTGTAAATGCTTCGATCATGAATCTCAGTCAGGCTATGGGCGTAATTATGGGTGCCACGATCGGTACCACGGTTACAAGTGTACTGTTGTCGATTCAGATTTCCGATTATGCTCCGATCGCAATATTTATCGGTGCATTTATGGTTGTTCTTAGTAAAAAGAACAATACCAAATATATCGGACAGATCATTGCAGGTTTCGGCATATTATTCTTCGGAATGACTACGATGAGTTCAAACCTGAAACCCCTTGCATCGTCCGATCAGTTCTCTTCGATAATCACCTCCGTCAGCAATCCATTTGTCGGAATAATATTCGGCATTGCTTTTGCTGCATTTATCCAGAGCTCGTCGGCTGCTGTCGGCGTATTGCAGGCTCTCGGCGCGGCAGGCGCGCTCGCGCTGCCCGATGCCGTATATATGGTTTACGGTATCCATATCGGTGCCTGCATAACGGCGGTTATTTCATCTATAGGAGCTACTAAAGCCGCAAAACGGACGGCGCTGTCCTATGTATTGTTCACGACGTTCGGTACGTTGATATTCACATTCCTTTCGATGTTTACGCCGTTTGACGCATTCATACAGAAGGTTACGGAAAATGTTCCGTTCCAGATCTCTCTTGTACACATAATTTCCAGCATTGTTGCTACTCTTGTGCTTTTGCCGCTTGAGGGCGCTATCATAAAGCTTGCCTGTATTATCATTCCGGGTGATGAAGAAGCGGAAATGGAAGCAAGCCGCCTGAAATTCGTGGACGAACGTATGCTCAAGACTCCGCCCTTTGCAGTATCGCAGATCACAAAGGAGATCGAGCGCATGGGCAGACTGTCCAGGAAGAATTTCGAGCGTTCGATGGACGCATTTATCAATCAGGACGAAAAGCTTATCGCTGAGGTAGAGGCAAATGAAGAGGTAATAGACTATCTCAATATGGCGATAACGAATTATCTTGTCAAGCTCAACGGTCTTAATCTTGAGGACAGCGACCGCTTGAAGATAGGCTCATACTATCATGTTGTCAGTGATATGGAGCGTATCGGTGACCATGCGGAGAATATCTGCGAGCTTGCACAGAATCTTATCCGCAAGGAAGAAACCTTCAGTCCGGGCGCTCTGGAAGAGGTCACAAATATGCGATCGCTGGTCGAAAATATAATCGACGATTCTCTGAAAATGTTCAAGGCGAGCCATGTTGATCCCAAGATGATCGACCTTGTAAGCAATACCGAGGAAGAGATCGACGAAAAGACTGCCGAATACAAGGATAATCATATTGAGCGTCTGAGTAACGGTACCTGCAATGCAACTGTGGGAACACTGTTTATGGAGCTTTTGACGAACCTTGAAAGAATTGCCGACCACAGTACGAATATAGCTTTTTCAATGTATCCGAAAACAGGGAAGGTAAAGCTTGAAAAACAGCAGGCATAAATAATTGCGAAAACAGAATATCTTACATAACAAAAGAGGAAGCATCTGTAATGATGTCTCCTCTTTTTTAAAAGCTTTGCTTTCAACAAGCAAAGGCAAGCCGTAGGCTTGCTGTCGTTCAGTGGGAGATTTTTACTCCCACTGAACGGATATATGGCACCTATGTTCCGGAAGTTCCGGCGTTTTTCCGTCCGGCTTGTAGCTGCCTGAAACAAGATATCTGTAAAGCTTTTTGTTTATCTCAAAATTCTTTTTCAGCTCTTTTAAATTCTTGGAAAGAACATGAAGACGCAGAACGGAATAGATATTGACAAGCTCCATTTTTTTTGCGCAGCGTTTTATTGCCTTGCTGAATTTCTCATATTCGCCCCTGCTCTGGATATAATCCCTGCACATCAGTATTGACAGCATAAGATCGTCGATCTTTTTTGAATTCATCGTTGCAAGAATACTTCCCGGGCGCTTGACGTAATAATACAGGAAACGGTTGCTGACAGCGACCTTGTTTGCGTGGAATATCAGTTTTGGGGAAGTAGCGATATCCTCAAAATACATTGTCGGATAGCGGATATCATTATCAGAGAAAAGGCTGCGTTTGTACATTTTGTTCCATGCATAGCTGTGCAGCAGCTTGTCCCTGAGAATCAGATCAAGAGCCTTATCCCTTTGGAGCACTCCCTTTTTCGGATTGATCGAAGGTATAAGTATCCCGAACTTTATGAAATCATGCCAGAAACGACAGTATGAAATATCCGCATCATTTTTCTGACATTCGTTATAAAGCACTTTCAGGTAATCCTCATGAACGAAATCATCGCTGTCAACAAAGACGATATATTTGCCCCTTGCGCGGTCAAGACCAAAATTTCTTGCATCGGAAAGACCGCCGTTTTCCTTATGGAAGATCATGAAGCGTTTATCGTCAGAAGCAATTTTTTCAGCTATTGCCATACTGTTGTCCGGTGTGCCGTCATCAATAAGCAATGCCTCGAAATCCCCGAAGGTCTGTTTTTTCAGCGACATAAGACATTTGCCGAGATATTTTTCTACGTTGTATATAGGGACTATAACAGAAATCGCCGGTGTCGGCATAAACTCACCTCATAAAGTTATTCTATCGGATCGCGGGCGATCAGCTCAGGCAGATCGGCTACCGGCTTTCTGCAGGATCTGATGATCTTTCCCATACCCGAGATCGAATTTCGTACAACGCCGTATTCAAGGTCATCCTTTGCCTGATAAACGAGCAGCGGGACTGACAGGAAAACGTGCATTATATGTACGGAAAAAGGTACCTTGACTTTATTGTAAAGACTTTTTTCGGAAAGATACTTTCTAACGATCGGAACGGTATTGATATAATCGTTTATCCTTGTGCCGGACATGGACAGTTCCTTATATTTTGAGAAAGCTCTTGTATATATATATCCGGGATAGGATATAGTCACGGCTTTTCTCACATGACAGAACAGCTGTGAGCATATCACGATATCCTCATAGAACATAGGGGTCATTCTGATGCCGTTTTCACGGAAAAGAGATGCCTTCCACAGTTTATTCCATACATAGAAACGCATATTGCGGTCGCTGAGAAGCTCTCTCAGACCGTCTACAGTGTCATAAAGGCGGTTGTTTTTCAGATTTGAACCTGATCCGCAAATTTTGTTTTTATTCTGATAATAAAGCCTGAAATCGCATATTGCAACATCTGCCTTGAATCTGACGATGGCTCTGTAAAGATTTTCAAGATAGCGCGGAGCAATGCGGTCGTCGCTGTCGATAAAGGCGAAGTATTCTCCTTTTGCGCGTTCGATCCCGTAATTTCTTGCATTCGACAGACCGCCGTTTTTCTTATTGAATAGAATGAAACGACTGTCGGTTTCGGTGTATTTTTTTGCGATCTCTATACTTTTGTCGGGAGTACCGTCATTGACGAGAATTACTTCAAAATCTCTGAATGTCTGGTTCTGTATGGATCTGAGACAGGCGTCAATATATTTTTCGACGTTGTATATCGGTACAATGACGGAAATTCTGGGACTTGACATTTTGAAATTCCTTTCTGTTACGCTCCGTGTTTTAAAGGTCGGTTAATTCTGCAATGACATCATCACATTCCGGATCGAGCTTATCTTCAATGACCTGTTTTTTCCTGAGCCACGCAAAGGGCGCGGTCATGGCGATAGTTCCGTAATAGGTTATCGTTCTCCAGAGGAGGATAGCGGATTTTATGGTTATATCCGTGAAATATGCGCCGAAGAAAACCTTGAAGCAGTATTCTGCCGCTCCCGAACCGCCGGGAAGCGGAACAAGGCTCGAAACCATGCTTACATATGACTGCGCGCAAAGCATATCAAACATATTACATTCTATGCCGAAGGATCTTGCGATACAGAACGGCACAAGGAAATAAGCGGTCATCTGAACGGCAGTTATAACATAGACCTTGACAAGAAGGACTTTGTTCTTGTTGAGCTCTTTATTGCTCTGATGGAAGGATTCAAGCGTATCCGCCATATTCTTTTTCTTTTCTTCCGGTTCCTTTACGATATGCAGCTTTGCAAGCAGACTGATAAAGCCGTTTACTACCTTTATCGTAAGCGGCTTGCAGAATGAAGCAAGCAGAAGAATGACGATCATAATTATCTGCGCCGCAAAGCCGAGTATCGAAAGCACCCACATCGGCGCATCAAGATGTTCCGAGAAGAAGGAAAACCTTGCGGTAACGGCTACGATGCAGTAAACCGACATTGTGAACTGCCAGACAAGGAATTTCTGTATCAGCGCGGAGGTCGAAACTGAGGGTTTTACACCCATTCTTGACAATGAAATGACCTGCATAGGCTGACCGCCTGATGCGGACGGTGTTACGGCGCAAAAAAACTGCCCCGTAAGCGAAGCGATGATAGCTTTGCCGACAGTCATTTCCTTATGCGATTGTTTGATGAACAGATAAATGACCGCGGTATCAAGAGCGATATTCAGGAGATGTACGAATACTGCTGCTATAAGCCATACGAAATGGATCTGGAGTCCGCTGTTCAGAAGATCGACAAAGCCGCCCTCCGAAAAGACAAAATATAATATCAGGAAAATTGTCAGCGCTATAATAGTTATATTAAAAAGGAGTCCCCAGGGGATCTTGAATTTTTTCTTTTGTTCCTGTTCCATTATTTTTCCTCCGCTGTATTGCGTGAATATTTTCTGCGCCGTTGTTTAATAAAAACAATATCACATATTATAATATCATTTTTTTATGTTCAGGTCAATACAGATTTGCAGACGAAAGCAAAAAAGCTGAGTATTTTTTTCCGGCTATTTATCTTTTTGTTCCAATGTGTTAAAATGATAAAAAAGGGGAGTGATCAATTGTTCAGACTTAGAAAATATCTTAAACCATATATTATCCCGATCATACTGGTAATGATCCTTCTTTTTGTACAGGGCATGGCTGAGCTTTTTCTGCCGAATCTTATGTCGGATATCGTCAACACCGGCATACAGAGAGGCGGCTTTGACCACAGCTCTCCCGAAGCCGTAAGCGAAAAGGGCATGAAAATGCTGACGGATTTTATGACTGAGGAACAGAGGGAGCTTTTCGGCAAGGGATATGCTTATGTCGGAAAGGATTATGCTGATTACGGGAAATACTGCGAAAAATATCCGTCGCTCGAAAAAACCGGAGGCGGCGTCTATATCCTGAAGGATAATGCCGACAGGGAAAAGCTTGACGATGCGGCGGCTGAAGCATCACTTACCGTTATGCTCACTGTAACGGGATTGGCGCAAAGCAGCGGCGGTCCATCAGAGGATCATTCTTCCGGTGAAGAAAACATGAAGCCCGAAATGCTTTATGCCGTCACTGATTTGCCGATGTTTAAAAGAGCATCGGAAAAATACAGCGAACAGGCTCAGAACTCTGACAGTACCCTTAGCTCGCAGGTGGGTACGGCTATGGCAAAAATGTTTGCCGATGAGCTTGGCTCGGATACGGCCAGCGTCCGGACAGATTATATTTTCCGCGTCGGACTGAAAATGATACTCGTTACTCTTATGAGTGTGGCAGCGTCGATAATCATAAGCTTTATTGCTTCAAAGATAAGCGCAGGCGCGGCGAGGACTATACGCTATGATGTTTTCCGCAAGGTGGAAGGCTTCTCGAATAATGAATTTGATAAGTTTTCTACGGCGTCGCTTATCACCCGTACTACGAATGATATCACACAGATACAGAATCTGATCAATATGGGTCTGCGTATGATATGCTATGCTCCGATCCTCGGTATCGGCGGCGCAGTACTTGCCGCTTCGACAACGACCTCAATGAGCTGGATCATAATTGCGGCAATAGTGCTTCTGATGATAATAATGATCGTAGTCTTTGTCATTGCAATGCCCAAATTCAAAATGATACAGAAGCTTATCGACAGACTGAACCTTGTTACCCGTGAAAGCCTCAGCGGTCTGCTCGTTATCCGCGCATTCGGTACAGAGCGTCATGAGGAGGAGCGTTTCGACAAGGCAAACCTCGATCTTACGGGTATCAATCTGTTTGTCAACCGTGTCATGGCATTTCTGATGCCTGTAATGATGCTGATAATGAACGGTGTAGCCATGCTTGTCGTATGGGTCGGCGCTCATCAGATAGAAAAGGCGGAAATGCAGGTCGGGGATATGATGGCATTCATTCAGTATTCAATGATGATAATAATGTCATTCCTGATGATAGCACTGATGTTTATAATCATTCCGCGTTCCTCTGTTTCGGGCGCGCGTATCGCTGATGTTCTTGAATGTGAAATAAGCGTAAAGGATCCGGAAGATCCCGAACCCCTGCATGATGTAAAAGGCAGGATATGCTTTGAAGATGTTTCCTTCCGCTACAGCGGAGCGCAGTCTGACGTTCTGGAGCATATCAGCTTCACAGCCGAGCCGGGTAAGACTACCGCGATAATCGGTACTACAGGTTCGGGCAAAAGTACGCTGATAAATCTGATACCCAGATTCTATGACGTAACATCGGGCAGGATAACCATTGACGGCCGGGATATCAGAAATGTTACCCAGCATGATCTGCGTGAGCAGATAGGTCTTGTTCCGCAGAAGGGTACGCTCTTCTCCGGAACGATAGATTCAAACCTGCGTTACGGAAAAAGAGATGCTTCCATGGAAATTATCGGATCCGCAGCAAATACTGCGCAGGCAATGGAATTTATCGAAGATAAACCGAAACGCTTTGATTCTCCGATAGCCCAGGGCGGAACAAATGTTTCCGGCGGTCAGAAACAAAGACTTGCAATAGCGAGGGCACTGGTGAAAAAAGCCCCTGTCTATATTTTCGACGACAGCTTTTCAGCCCTCGATTTCAAGACCGATTCCGCTTTGCGCAGAGCGCTGAAAAAATATACGGGCGATTCTACGGTGATAATCGTTGCCCAGCGTATCAGCACGATAATGCACGCCGATAATATCCTCGTGCTTGACGAGGGAAAGATCGTCGGAAAGGGCACACATAATGAGCTGCTGAAAAACTGCGCCCCGTATCACGAAATAGCAGTATCACAGAACAGTGACATGGAAACAGAGGAGGTGGAGAAGGTATGAATTCATCTCATTCAAAAAAACCTAAAGCTGCTATGGGCGGACGTATGGCAGGAATGATGGCAGGCGATAAGGCAAAGGATTTCAAGGGTACGTTCCGCCGCTTTATGAAATATATGGGACATTACAGGATCAGCGTCGTGATCGTAATGATCTTTGCCGTTCTTTCGACGATATTCATGATCGTCGGTCCGAAGATACTCGGCAATGCAACAACTCTTCTTGCCGAGGGTATAATGGGCAGCTTTACGGGGTCGGATCAGGGGATAGATTTTGCAGGAATAGCCGGGATACTTCTTTGGCTGCTCGGAATATATATCGTCAGCTCGCTGTTTTCACTTTTGCAGGGGCTTATTATGACGAATGTATCAATGAAACTGACGTACCGTCTGCGCCGCGATATCTCTGTTAAGCTGAATAAGCTGCCTTTGAAATATTACGACCGTACAACAAACGGTGAGATCCTTTCGCGTATCACAAATGATATCGACACTCTCAGCCAGACGCTCAACCAGAGTATTACCCAGATAATAACCTCCGTTACCCAGCTTATCGGAATACTGATAATGATGATATCAATAAGCTGGCAGATGACGCTTATCGCCATTGCAATACTTCCCGTATCGCTTATATTCGTCCTTGCTATTGTAAAGCGCTCGCAAAAGCAGTTTACAGCCCAGCAGAAATATCTCGGCAATGTAAACGGTCATGTCGAGGAAATGTACGGCGGTCATCAGGTGATGAAGGCTTTCAACGGAGAAGAGGAATCCGTGGAGAAGTTCCGTGAATATAATGACAAGCTTTACGAGTCGGCATGGAAATCCCAGTTCCTTTCGGGAGTGATGATGCCTGTTATGGTATTTGTTACCAATTTAGGATATGTTGCTGTCTGCATAGTCGGCGCGATATTTGCAGGAAACGGCACTATCACTATCGGTGATATACAGGCATTTATCCAGTATGTGCGGCAGTTCACCCAGCCGATAACGCAGGTTGCTAATATTACCAATATACTGCAGCAGACGGCAGCAGCGGCGGAGCGCGTTTTTGAATTTCTCGGGGAAGAAGAGGAGATCCCGGAAAGCGAATATCCGATCACTGTCAATAACACTGACGAGCCTGACACGGAGCTGAATGTCCATATCGGCGGCAGCGTACAGTTTGCGCATATCCGTTTCGGATATAATAAAGACAAGATAGTTATAAACGATTTTTCCGCCGATATAAAACAGGGCAGCAAGATCGCAATAGTAGGACCTACCGGAGCAGGAAAAACCACGATAGTAAAGCTGCTGATGCGTTTTTATGATGTAAACGAAGGCGCGGTGCTTATTGACGGATATGACATCAAGGATTTCCGCAGGCGTGACCTGCGCAGCCTGTTCGGAATGGTACTGCAGGATACATGGCTTTACAGTGATACCATAAGAGAAAATATCCGTTACGGAAGTTTTGACGCGACCGACGAGCAGGTCTATGCTGCTGCGAAGGCTGCCCAGGTCGATCATTTTGTCCATACTCTGCCTGACGGGTACGATATGGTGATAAACGAAGAATCAAATAATATTTCGCAGGGACAGAAACAGCTCATCACGATAGCAAGAGCGATACTTGCCGACCCGAAGATACTCATTCTTGACGAAGCGACAAGTTCTGTTGATACGAGAACCGAAATACTGATACAGAAGGCTATGGACAACCTGATGAAAGGCAGGACGAGTTTTGTCATAGCGCACCGGCTCAGCACGATACAGAATGCGGATACCATTCTTGTACTGAACGAGGGCAATGTTGTCGAGCAGGGCAGTCATGAAGAGCTTATGGCGAAGGGCGGTTTCTATGAACGTCTTTATAACAGCCAGTTTGAAACAGCATGAATCAACTGCTCTTATTTGAAAAATCGAATATAAAGGATAGTATAAAAAACTCCGTTTCTCAAAACCGGCTTGGGAAACGGAGTTTCTTTGATGTGGATAAATGTTTATTTCTATCGGTTATTTGCTGAATCCGGTCTTCTGCGGTATTGCCTTAAGGCAACACCTCACAAAGAACGCCTTACGGCTTAGCACCACATATGCTTGCTTTTTTTCCGTCATTCTGCACAAAACTCGCTTGATAACCGTCAGGTTAACTGCGCTCGTTTTGCACATTCTGACGAAAAAATTAGCGGCGCATCTGCGGCAATTATTATTTTTTCAGTTTTCAGTATTCAATATTCATTTAGAAAATCCTGACACGGTTAACTGAAGACTTAAGACTGAAAACTTAAAAATGAATAATACAAAGCAAAAAATCCTGCCACTTTCGTGTCAGGATTTTCGCTTTGGTGACCCATCGGGGATTCGAACCCCGGACACCTTGATTAAAAGTCAAGTGCTCTGCCAACTGAGCTAATGAGTCAAATTAAAATGTAATATGGCTGGGGTGGCTGGAATCGAACCAGCGATGACGGAGTCAAAGTCCGTTGCCTTAACCATTGGGCGACACCCCATTGATTTACCGCAAAAAATACGCAGTTTTAACAACTGCGTACCTGCAGGTTAAATATGGGGTGGGTAATCGGATTCGAACCGACGATCTCCAGTGCCACAAACTGGCGCTTTAACCAGCTAAGCTATACCCACCATAAGCGCGCTGAAAGGGACTCGAACCCCTGACCTACTGCTTAGAAGGCAGTTGCTCTATCCAGCTGAGCTATCAGCGCAAATGTGGAGCGGGTGATGGGAATCGAACCCACGCGACCAGCTTGGAAGGCTAGTGTTCTACCATTGAACTACACCCGCATCTCAGCGACGATAATAAGTTTAACACAAAGTCGGGCTTTTGTCAAGTGTATTTTGAAAAAAACCTTTTTTTTATTTATACCGCCGCTTGATTATTGGTATATCATTCAAGAAGAGCCGCAATTTCAGGGAATACAGCCAGACTCCGTTTAAGGATCCCGTTCATATAGGCGATAGCCGTTCCGTAATTTGTTATCGGTACGCCCTCGTCCGCGGCGCATTTGAGCCTGTATTGCATCTCCCGTTCATTAAGCATACATCCGCCGCAGTGAATGACCAGCGCAAATTCGCTTAATCCTTCTGAAAATTCCGTTCCGCTCGTCCATTTGTAGCTGAGCTTTCTGCCTGTGAATTTTTCAAGCAGGCGCGGCAGCTTTACTGTTCCGATGTCGCCGCATTGTCTGTGATGCGTACAGCCCTCCGAGATGAGTACAGTATCGCCGTCCCTGAGATCGCTTATTGCCCTGACGCCTTCTACCGCAAGACGAAGGTTGCCTTTATAGTTTGCGAACAGTATGGAAAATGAGGTGAGAGGTATATCGTCGGGAGTATCTTTGCTTACACGGGCAAATGCCTGACTGTCAGTTATTACCATGCGCGGCTTTGCGCTGAGGGAAGAAAGTGTTTTCGGCAGCTCCTCCGGCTGGGTGACGACAGCCATGCAGTGATTGTCTATTATATCTCTTATGGTCTGCTGCTGCGGCAGGATAAGCCTCCCTTTGGGCGCGGATCCGTCAACCGGCACTACAAGAACTGCGATATCTTCCTTAGTCAGCATATGTGAAACTATCGTCTTGTTGTTTTTCTGAGCGCTGTGCAGCTTTGCAATAAGCTCTTTAAGCTCGCGGATATTTTCTCCTGTAAGAGCGCTTACGGCTATTTCGTTTTCACCGGAGGGAGATATCGCTTTCAGATCGTTCTTATTATAAACTATGATATAAGGAACGGATTTGGCTTTGAAACGGTCTATAAGAGCCTTATCCTCGTCCGAAATGCCTGCTGAGGCATCTATGATAAGCACTGCTATGTCTGTCTTATTGAGCACCTGATAGCTTTTCCTGACGCGCAGAGCGCCAAGCTCGCCCTCGTCGTCTATTCCGGGGGTATCAATTATTACAACAGGTCCCATCGGAAGAAGCTCCATCGCCTTTTGTACCGGGTCGGTGGTCGTGCCGAGGGTATCGGAAACTATAGCCAGATCCTGCCCCGTAACGGCATTTACTATGCTTGATTTGCCTGCATTTCTTTTTCCGAAGAAAGCGATATGTATTCTGTCTGCCGAGGGAGTTGAATTAAGGCTCATTTTCAGTTATCCTTTCTTAGGCAACACCGCACATAGAACGCCTTACGGCTTAGCACCGCATATGTTGCGCCCGAAGGAAGTGCCCTTGGGGTACTCTTTTCCCGTCATTCTGCACAAAACTCGCTTGATAACCGTCAGGTTAACTACGCTCGTTTTGCACAATCATTGGCGGCGCATCTGTGGCACTATCTTTGTGCGGTATTGCCCTTATACCGGTATTATCTGTCTGTTATTCTGATATTTCTTTTTCAGGAATACGGATCATGTTTTGCGGCTGAGATCAGTTCTCGCCGGCGCATGACTATTTGCATATCCCATAAACTGAGAGAAAACGGAGTGTGACGAATATTTCACACTCCTGATCCCATACCTATAACTCAGAAACGGAAATCTCTCTTTCCCTCGGTCTTGATCTCTTCAAGATATTCAATAGCTCTCTGTCTGCGTTTTTCATCGGGAACATTCTGTATTTCCCTTGCGATAAGCTCTTCGCCTATCTTCTTCGTTTCGGGAGAAGCATAGTCCGTCAGAAATTCCTGTAAGGTCATAAGCGCATTCGGGTGACAGCAGTTCTGTATCTGACCGACCTTGCAAAGCGCCATAAATCTGTCTCCGGTTCTGCCCTCACGGTAACAGGCTGTGCAGAAGGACGGAATATATCCCTTTTCCATCAGCCAGCGGACGACCTCGTCAAGACTTCTCTGGTCGGATACGTCAAACTGCTCCGTATCATGGGGTCTTTCGTCTGAGCTGTAGCCTGCATATCCGCCGACAGATGTTCTCGAACCGCCGGATATCTGAGAGATACCCAGTCCCATTACCTTCGCGCGACATTCCTCACTTTCTCTTGTGGAGATTATCATGCCGGTATAAGGAACTGCAATACGGATACAGGCAATGATCTTTGCAAAGGTGTCGTCATCTATGCCGTTGTCAAAAACAGTCGGGTCAATATCCGCAGCGCGCTTGATACGCGGAACGCTGATCGTGTGGGGACCAACGCCGTGAACAGCCTCAAGATGCTCTGCGTGCATTAGTATTCCGGCAAATTCGTATTTATAGAGCTCAAGTCCGAAAAGAACGCCAAGTCCGACGTCATCAATGCCGCCTTCCATAGCCCTGTCCATAGCCTCGGTGTGGTAGCAGTAATTGTGCTTGGGTCCTGCCGGATGAAGCTTCTCGTAGCTTTCCTTGTGATAGGTCTCCTGGAAGAGGATATATGTTCCGATCCCGGCTTCTTTAAGTTTTCTGTAATTTTCAACAGTGGTAGCGGCAATGTTTACGTTTACTCTGCGGATAGCGCCGTTTTTGTGTTTGATGCTGTATATCGTTTTGATACATTCGAGGATATATTCTATGGGATTGTTTACGGGATCCTCGCCGCTTTCAATGGCAAGACGTTTATGTCCCATATCCTGCAGGGCAATGACCTCATCTCTTACTTCTTCCTGAGTAAGCTTTTTTCTCGGGATATCCTTGTTCTGATAATGATAGGGGCAGTATACGCATTTGTTCACGCAGTAATTGGAAAGATAAAGAGGCGCGAACATTACGATACGGTTGCCGTAGAAGGCTTCCTTTATCTCTCTTGCAAGGGCAAACATTTTTTCCGTCAGCTCTGGAATATCGCAGGCGAGCAGGACGCTTGCCTCCCTGTGGGTAAGTCCCGCACATTCGACTCCTCTTTTGGTTTTCTTTGGAGCGGCTTTTTCGAGTATCTGCATGATAAGCTCACGGTTATGCTTGTTTTCTTCGGCATAGGCGAGGGTATCGAGTATTTCCTCGTGATTGATAAATTCCTCAGCCTTTAATGATTTCGGATCATATTTCATTTTTTATTCCTCTTTCTTTATTATAAAATAATTATAGAATTGCATCGGTAAACGGCGGAAAGCATTTATTCCGCATTTTCAGAAGTTTTTTCTGTCGCCGCGGCAAACTGTCACATCATATCCTATGGATCTCATTCTTGTCTGCATACAGTTCCTGCATTCTGCGGCTTCGTCGCCTGTGCAGATCTTATTGTCGTAAAGAAGATATTTCTTTCTGACAGAAACAGGCGAAAGGTTCGGCATTACCACATTTGCCCCGGCAAGTATGCCCTTTTCTCTGCCGCGCGGGTCGATCGTTCCGAGAGCGGTCGTTGACGGAAGAAGTACGCATGGCAGGGCAAGGCGTATAAGTCCGAGCATAAAAAGAGTCAGTCCGGCAGTGCCGCTTTCCATTTCTCCGAAGGGAGTATCTTTCTGAGGAATGAAAGGACCTATACCGACCATATCCGGACGGAACTGCTGAATAAAGATCATATCCTCCGCAAGATTTTCTTCTGTCTGGAACGGTGAACCGACCATGAATCCGCATCCGACCTGATAACCGATATCTCTCAGATCGTAAAGACAGCGCATACGTTTTTCAAGAGTAAGCTCCGGCGGATGCAGGCGGCTGTAATGAACGGGGTCTGCGGTTTCATGCCTGAGCAGATATCTGTCTGCGCCCGAATCAAAATATCGCTGATAGCTTTCGCGGCTTTTTTCTCCTATTGACAGAGTTACCGCGCAGTCGGGATATTTTTTCTTTATTTCTTCAACTATCTCACAGATCCTGTCATCGGTAAAAAACGGATCCTCGCCGCCCTGCAGGACGAATGTGCGGAAACCGAGCGAATATCCGTTTTCGCAGCAGGACAGTATTTCTTCTTTTGTAAGACGGTATCTCTGGGCATTTTTGTTGCTGCGCCTTATACCGCAGTAAAGACAGTCGTTTTTACAGTAATTCGTAAATTCGATCAGTCCCCGGATATAAATATCATGTCCGTAGATCTCATGACGGATATTCCTTGATTTTTCAAAGAGGTATTCCGATAATCCGGGATCGCAGTTTCTGATAAGCGAAGCATATTCGTCCTTTTGCAGACAGTGCTGTTTTTCGAGTTTATCAATAAGATTTTTCATTTTGACGAACATACTACCTTTGAGCTTATGCCGTCGAGCATACCGATCTTGCCGGCGAGGGTATTGATGACATTATTCGGTGCGTCGAGCGCAATGCTTATGATGTTTACATTTTTCTTCTTATACGGAATCCCCATTCTGCCGATTATATAGCTTCCGTATTCATGAAGAAGATCATTGAGCTTTTCGGTGGAATCAAGGTTTTCGACAATGATCCCGATAATGGAAACATGGCTTTCCATAGATCCAACTCCTTTTTCCGCAAAAATAAGCGCACCCCCGACGGGTGCGCAGAAAGTGACGCAGTAATATTGCCTTGAAACTGTCACCTTCGGCACAGGTCGAACCTTTTGCCTCAGAAGCGGTTATTGTTGTTATGTTTTGCGCAAAGCACGAAGCTTATACGTTCAACTTAATATATATTATCATATTTTATTGCAGATTGCAATAGAGCAAAGACTGTTTTTCCGGAAAAATATTATTTTTCCGCTACATCGGCAGGATTAACGTGTATCATGATATGCTTTATCTGCGGAAACTGCATTTCCACTGCATCATGTATTTTTTCTGCGATAGCATGGCTTTCGTAGAGTGTCTTATTTCCGTCGATGCTGATCTCTATATCAGCATATATTTTATTTCCGAAAAGACGAGTGCGGAGAAGATCAATGTTTACTATTCCGTCCTGTCCGGCAATAAAACTGCGGATAGCGTCTTCTGTTTCAGCGTCGCAGCTTGTGTCGGTCATTTTTCTGATCGAATCATTGAAGATCTCTATTGCCGCTTTTACGATGAATCCTGATATAACAAGGCTTGCCAGAGGTTCAAAGACAGGATATCCGTTTCTTGCTCCGATAATTCCGATCAGTGCGCCGACGGAGGAAAGGGCGTCGCTGCGGTGGTGCCATGCGTCAGCCATGACCGCGCCCGAATTTATCTTTTTCGCATAATGCCGCGTATACCAGAACATTGCTTCCTTTACGAGAATTGATATTACCGCTGCGGCAAGGGCGAGTAATCCGGGTTCGGTGAAATCGTCGAAGTTTCCCGAATATATCTTTACAGCAGCCTCATATCCGATAAAAATGCCCGTTATCAGAAGTATTACCGCAAGTATTATAGCCGCGACACATTCAAGCCTTTCATGACCGTAAGGATGATCGTTATCGGAGCTTTTTGCGGAAAGCTTTACCCCGATGATAACTATTATACTGCTGAATACATCTGAAGCCGAATGTACTCCGTCGCTGACCATAGCTGAGGAATTGGCGAAAAATCCTGCAAGCAGCTTAAAAATCGACAGCGCTGCATTTGCGATTATGCTTGTCATTGACACCGCAACTGCGGTTTTTACTGTCTGATCTGTCTGAACAGTTTTGTTTTCCAGTCTGATATTCATTAATGATTCCTCCCTGACAAATAATTTTCATGTACGGTGAGAAATATTATTTCTGCTGATATAGAAAAATACCGCAGCACCGTAAAGAATTTACAGTCCCGCGGTATAATCGCTGTCACACAGTGACCCGGACAGCATTGGCTGTCCTGTCCGTTTATCTTTCCATTATTATACAATATAAACTGGCGATTAGTCAACGCTAACAATAAGGCGGAAATCAATAAAGACAGCCGGAAAGATCTTTTTCATCACGCCGTCAGCCTTTCTGAGTGCTGAAAAAACGTTTAATAAATTTGTTTATTAAAAGCTTTGCTTTCAACAAGCAAAGGCAAGCCGTAGGCTTGCTGTCGTTCAGTGGGAGATTTTTACTCCCACTGAACGGATATATGGCACCC
>CACYWT010000021.1 GCA_902778175.1 uncultured Ruminococcus sp.
GCCGTGTCATTATGTGACATACAATAAAATACATATTGAGCTTGATTATTGATTCATCTATAATTATTACAGATACAGTAATCCGGAAAGGAAAATATGCATGAAGGAAACCTTCGCAGGCACCTTGAAAAAACTCCGTAAAGAAAAAAATCTTTCTCAGCAGCAGCTTGCCGATATGCTGTTTGTTGAACGCTCCAGTATTGCAAACTGGGAAACAGGTCGAAGGCTTCCTGATGCCGTTTTGCTTATACGAATAGCCGGATGCCTGAACATAGATGTCAATTTTTTGTTTGATGCAATAGACAACACCGTTGAGGTGCCGAACATCATTATCGTGGATGATGAGAAAATTGCTTTGAGAGCCGGTCTTACCATGATCGGCAGACTGATGTCGAACGCGATCGTCACCGGCTTTACCTCTCCTGCTGAGGCAGTGCAGTTTTCAAATGCCAACCGGGTTCATTTAGCTTTTTTGGATATAGAGCTCGGAAAAACAAGCGGGCTTGATCTGTGCCGTGAGCTGATAAGGATCAATCCCCACACTAATGTGATCTATCTTACCGCATACCCCGATTACGCACTGGACGCATGGGATACGGGAGCCTGCGGATTTGCCTTGAAGCCGCTGTCCGAAGAACAGGTACGCGATAAGCTTTCACGGCTGAGATTTCCGATCAGGGGGCTCAGCGTATAATGGATATATCCGTACTTTACTCTTCCACAGTTGATCTGACAGCCCTTCTGCTCGGCGTTATGGGAATGCTGATACCCCTGATCGTGCGGGATACAGATAAATGGTGGCGTAATTATTGTGTTTTTTTCTTTATAGCTATGACCCTTAAATCAGCAAGCAGCCTTATAAGCCTGATTTCCGTTATATATTGGAATAACGTCCCGCTTGAGACGGCACTGAACTTTATAAACGCTTTGTGTTCATCGGCTATCATCCCGATGCTGACGCTTTATATACTTCACTGCTGTTCTGAAGATCTCTGGAAGTCACACCTGTGGAGAGTGATCCTGATTCTTTGGGGTATTGGCTTCGCAGCGCTAATCGCCGATCTGCTGACAAATATGTTCTTCTATATTCCATCATCAGACGGAACCGTGAAGCCGCGCTATTTTGTACTTGTTTATTTATCAGTCACAGTTACAGGTCTTATAATAAATGTAATTGCTCTTATAAGAAGAAGAAAAAAACTTTCAAGGATGCAGATCATTGTCATATTGTGCTATTTGCTGGCTCCTGTTTCCCTTATGATACTTGCAGTTGAGCTGATGCTCTTTGCAGATCAGGGAAAGCGTTATCTTGACCAAAAGGCGGAGCTTGCAAAACAAAAGGCAAGCAATGCCGTATTGCAGATGCGGCCGCATTTCATATACAACACAATGACGAGCATTTACTATCTGATAGAGCAGGACGCAGATAAGGCGCAGCAGGTCACTCTTAACTTTACCGATTATTTAAGGAGGAACTTTACGGCTATCGCCAAGGAAGGAACTGTTCCCTTTTCTGCGGAGTTAGAGCATACAAAGGCATATTTGTCAGTGGAGCAAATGCGCTTTGATGACAAGCTGCTTATAGAGCTTGATACGCCTTACACCGATTTCAGGCTGCCCCCTCTGACCATTCAGCCGATAGTTGAGAACGCTGTTAAGCACGGCATAGACCCTGATCTTGATCCGCTGCATATTGCCGTTCATACTAAAAAGCTGAAGAACGGCACAGAGATCATTGTTGAGGATACCGGTCCGGGCTTCGGTGTGATAGACAGCGGACATCCGCATACTGCACTTTCCAATATTCAGGAAAGACTTGAAATGATGTGCAGGGGAACACTGACCATCTCTGAACGGGACGGCGGCGGCACCGTTGTGAGGCTGTATATTCCCGACAAAAAGCAATGAGTCCGGAACCGAAAAGCCTGTTGTAACAATATAAATTAGCCGGATCGTATATGTAATATAATACTATAAATCCGGCTGAAATAATTTTTTTGGAGGTAATCCTATGAAAAAAACTATGTCACTTATCAGTATCCCGCTCGCGGCATCTATGCTGCTGAGTATGTCGGTACCACTGACGGTAAACGCCGCCGAGGACGAGATCATCGCAAAAGACCTCACGGCTCATATCTACAGTATGGATAAAACCGAAACGGTTCAATGCCTGTTCAAAAGCACCATTCCCGATATAGCGTACATCTCTACTGTTGACTTTCTAAAAAATATCTTTGTTGACGAATCGACCGAAGTACAGAACGCGGACGGCACCTACACGGTAACCAACTCTGACGGAACAATGGTTATCAATCCTGAAAATGACACTCTGCATTTTGACAGTTTTGAGAATTTTGTCTCCGCCGAAGCCAACGCAGAGGGTACTGATCTGGACGCCCCCTACTGCAGGGAGCAGGAGCCTGTTTTTGAGGGCACGGTAAACAGTCTTGATCTTGATCTCTCCGAATACAGCATTGATATCCTGGAATATGAAGGAAAAACCTATTTCCCGTCATCTTCCATAAGCCTTATTTTCAGCGCCACCTATAATACCGCGCAGTATTACGAGGACAACATTTATTTTATACACTGCTCCGATATCGTCAGCGGAAAATGCTACTTTGATAATTCAATGGCGTTCTCCACACTGGAACGCAGCAAGGATATTGTAGATCAGACTTATAATGACCTGTGCTTTGCGTTTGACAAGCTTTACGGCAGACCCGCGCAGGCTGAAATCGCGTCGGTACTCGAAGAAAAGAGCTTTGATGAAACTCTGGACGAGTACAGCGACGATACCCGTCGGGCGAAAGAATTGCTTTTATCGGAGAACAGAGCAGATTTTGTTATCGGAACGGCTTATCTCGGACAAATATTTGCCGACGGAGGTCATACAGCGATTTTTTACCCTGCGCTTATGTCGATTCTCACTGTCGGAAGCACTTTATACGATGAGCTCAGTAAAAGAAGAGACTCAGAGGATTTTAGTGACAGTAAAGCGCTTTACTATGTGATGAGCTCTTTGGGCTCCAGTCAAAGAGCCGAAAAAATGTCAGAATTCAGAGAGGGTAAATACGAAAAATACCAGCTTGTCAAGGCTTGGGATGACATATCAAAATCTAAGCTTTATGTTCAGGGAGATACGGCTGTTTTCGCATTTGATAGTTTTTATAACGAGGCGGTTTATAATTTCAAATGGTCCCTTGACTACGCGAAGGAAAAAGGTATCAAGCGTTTTGTAATAGATCTGTCCTGTAATCAGGGCGGTAGTGCTGCGGTCGTCATGTATATTATGGCTATGATCACCAACAGTAACAAAGACAGTTATACAACCTCTTACAGAAAAATCCAGACGCTTACAGGCAATACTTCAAGAGTCGATCATGATATTGATCTGAATTTAGACGGTGAGATCAACGACCTTGACAAAGACGTATTTTATGATTTTGAATACGCTTTTATCACGTCCAATATTTCATACTCCTGCGGCAATATGCTTCCCTGCCTCGCAAAAGACGCCGGCGTTCCCATCCTCGGCGAAAGAAGTGGAGGCGGCGCCTGCTCGCTTTTGATCGCGTACACTCCCGAACTGTTTTTCTACACGATGTCGAGTTATAATAAGTTCATTAGTAAAGATAACATGGACGTTGACAGCGGAGCCGAGCTTGACTACGACCTGACAAAGCAGACAACAGACGATGAGGGAAATATTTCTATTGATTATGCCGGCTTATACGATATTGACAGTTACAGCAAAATGATAGATGAATTTTACGGCATTACGGATGAACCCTCCGAGCAGCCATCTGAACAGCCTTCCGAGCAGCCATCTGAGCAGCCCTTTGAGCAGCCCTCCGAGCAGCCATCTGAGCAGCCCTCCGATCAGTCCTCCGATCAGCCATCTGAACAGCCTGCGGAACAGCCCTCCAATCAGCCTGCGGAACAGTCCTCGATCAATTCCAACACGGATTTACCGAATACAGGCGATCACGCTCCCGTGGAATACGTTATTATACTGATGCTTGCAGCCTCAGTATGCATGGTTATTTTCTCCCGCAGAAGGAAAACAGAAAGATAAGGTCAATATCCCCATCAGGACACAGGCGTACGCTGAACATTTCCGTACGCCTGTTTTCTGACTGATCAATGTGATGACATATCTTTCTGTTAAAATTAAAAAACGGCACAGTAAAGGCAACACCGCACAGAAGGAAAATGTACTGCAAATACATTATCAATGCCATAAAAGAGTCTTGAAGTGTTGCTCCCGACAATTCCTCGCTTTTTTACAAAACCTGAATAAAAACGAATAAAGTATCAATGGAGGTTGATTTTATCATGAGACAAATTGATATGGAAGGCATCGGACATTTTGTCCACTCGAACGGAGACGAAACACTGACGATCATTATAAGAGTCGCTCTGACAGAGGATATCAACACTTCGCATATGCAGACCGCTTTGGAAAAAGCTGCGCAGCGTTACCCGAATTTCCACTCGGTACTCGCAAGCAGCGGAAATGGTCTTGTGTATGAGCTTTCAGACGACAAGCCTGTTTTGCTGACAGGAGATAAAAAAAGAAAGCTCGCATCAAAAGAGCTTCACGGTTTCCCGTATTGTGTTTCCTGCGAAGGCAATATGCTTAAGCTCAGCGTTCACCACGGTATAACGGACGGATACGGAGCTACGGAATTTGTAAAGACGCTTTTATATTATTATCTGAAGGAGTGTGGCAAGCCTGTTACGGCTGACGGAGAGATCAGACTGCTTGAAACTCCCTATAATGAAGAAGCCGAGGACGAAATGTCATATCTGAAATACTACGATAAAAGCATCGTGCAGGAGCAGCCGCAGCTGGGCGGTGTGAAGCTGTTTGCACTTCCCGTTGAATACTGGGACGAGGCGGGCAGATATGAGTTCAGACGCTTCAAGCTGTCTTTGTCGGCAAAGCAGGTCGTCGGATTTGCCCGTGAATGCGGTTCCTCCGCCACCGGACTAATCAACGCCATCGTATGCAAGGCATTTCAGAAAGCCTACGATCTTGAGGGCAAGCTGCTTATCAACAGCCTGACGTCCAATTTCAGACGTCTGCTGCCGAGTGATTCGATGCACAATTTTTCGGGTTGGTTCCTGTCTTTCTACACGCCGGAAATGCAGGGAATGACCCTTGGACAGACCGCCGCCGTAATGAAGGGCATGATTGCTCAGAATAATACAGAACAAAACGCCTTGAAGATTATCAGCGAACGCTCGACGAAAGGACTCGAACAGCGTAAAATGCCCCTTGATGAGATATTTGCAGACAAGCCCGACTGCATGATAGAAAAGAAAGCGGTGCGCCAAAGCATGGGCAGCATTATCACCAACGTGGGGGCTCTTGATATCCCTGAAAGCATGAAGCCTTGGGTCGGAGATATGGAGTTTTATATCCCGGCGCTCACAGCACCTATCGTGTTTGGCATAAATGCTTTCGGCGATGCGTTTACAGTTTCGGTCGTGCAGTCGTTTGAGGATGATAAGCTCGTGAAAGCTTTTTGCGAAGTTTGCAGTGAAAACGGTCTGGAGATCATCTGCCGAGATATGGGAACGGAAGTGCTGGATACGCTTGAAAAGGACGCAGTAAGAATCTTTTGATACATCCTTTGTTCCTGTTTTGCCTTATAAAACAACTTGATACTATTTTGAGAGGTCGCTTTCCGACCTCTTTTTTCTTTGGATCGCTACGCGGAATTATTGGGCTGGTACTCATTGTCCGGCTCGGTGATAAGCACAGTGTAGGTTTCATAACGCTGCTCTATTGTATATTTGATATTGTAAAGATCATCAGAGTAAAAGTGGGTGAGTGATAACTCCGATACCATTCTTTTAAGTTCGTCAAATCTCCGTCTGAAAAAAAGCCTCAATATTCCGACGTGTCAGAACAAACGATCCATCCGAATTAAGGCAACACCACACAAAGAACGCCTTACGGCTTAGCACCGCATATGCTGCGCCCGAAGGAAGTGCCCTTGGGGTACTCTTTTTCCGTCATTCTGCACAAAACTCGCTTGATAACCCATCTGCGGCACTATCTTTGTGCGGTATTGCCATAATTATCTCCTTTGTTTTTTCTTATAAGATTTTGAACAACAGTCATTTCAGACCGCGATAACTGTTTTACGGCGTTACAACGGTATCATCATTCGTTTCCGAAACGATATTATCATACATTCTGTAGGGATAGAAAGACCTGTGAAATTCCGCTATAATCATTTCGCACTGAAATTCATCAAGCCGTACATCTGTATGAGCTTCCCTTCCGTCAGGCTTTCTGTATATCACACTGACATAATAGTTATATTCCTGTCCGGAATAAACATTGTTTTCGTATTTTTTTACACGAACCATTTTTCTTACCATATCCTCTATGGTACGGTTTTCAACGGCGATAACCTTATTACTGTTGAATATGACCGTATAGGTACTGCCGAGATTAATGCCGCTGCTGCTTAAACCGTTCGGTTTGTATGAAAGCATTTTTCCTTTATTGTATGATTTTTCGATCTCCGGAATGTTATTTGCGGTTTTATAAAATTTTCTGACGGGACCTCCGGTACAATTGTATATTCCGAAGGACATGAATGCCCCGCCGAAAAGTATTCCAAGAATCGAATATCCAAAATGAAAATCCTTTATCGGATAAAAAACAGCAGCTATTGAACCGGCGAACAGCAGAAGTCCGACCTCAGCAAGTCCCCGGTTATTGCCTGTACGGTATCTTTTTATCAGATCGTGTTTCATACCCTTTTTGCTGATCTCTTCAAAAGAGTGTTTTTCTTTATATTCATAATAGGCTGTTTTCCATTCTTTTTTGCGGAATTTTGAGCCGCTGAGAAATTCCTGCTTGTCATTTGCAGAACTTTTGTCATGCCGCTTTTCCTTAAAATATGCGTAAATGCAGTAGACGATCATTGCAGTCGGTGCAAGTACAGCGCATACTAATATCTCCAGGTTTCGATAAAAATAATATGCCGCACCCAGTACGGATGCCATTATAATGCAGCAAATAATTTCGATTTTCAGGTTTTTCTTTGAATCATGCATATTGTTATTTGTACGTTTTATTAAATTGAACTTTCCCTTTAATTTGTTATTCATTTTCCTCTCCTGTGAATGATGATCATTGCGGGATTCTGTATCGGTTTTTATCTTTCGGATGAAGTGCATTGCTTCGGTCATGATATACTGAATATTATATCATAAATTCATACAAATTTGCGCCGCAAGGCGCATATAATAAATGAATTTATTAAATGTTCTCTCAGGCGTCCGATGAGAGGACGCGCAGCGGCTTACGCCGTGAGGTTATTATATCATAAATTCATACAAATGCGTTAAAAAACAATCGGAAAACGCCCGGAATTATTTATACCAACATATCCATTGAAGATTTTTTTCCGGATCTATGCTGAACAGTGTATTACATAGTTTTTTTATTTTAGTATTGAATTATTATAATTAGAGGTGTATAATCATATTGATTAGATATATCTAATCAATATGATTTCTTTGTCCGGGAGAAAAAAAGAAAAAGGAGAGATAAGTAGTGTCTATTGTACAATTTGAAAATGTCACAAGGATATATAAAACAGGAGATCACGAGCTGAAAGCCCTCGATAAGGTCAGCTTTTCGCTCGATGAGGGAGAATTTGTTGTTATCCTTGGCCCGTCGGGAGCAGGAAAAAGTACCCTGCTGAATATGCTCGGCGGTCTTGACAGCCCCACGGACGGAACTATAACCGTAAACGGAAAGGATATCTCAAAGCTCAGCGAAAATGAGCTTGCGGACTTCCGCGCTTCAACGGTCGGCTTTGTGTTCCAGTTCTATAACCTTATCCCGACGCTGACGGTATATGAAAATGTAGAGCTGGTGTCGGAAATCTCAAAGAATCATCTTGATGCAAAGCAGATGATAAAGGAAGTCGGGCTTGAAGACCATATGCATAATTTTCCGTCCGAGCTTTCGGGCGGCGAGCAGCAGAGAGTTTCCATTGCAAGGGCGCTTTGCAAGAATCCGCAGGTGCTTTTATGTGACGAGCCGACGGGTGCGCTTGATTCCGAAACAGGCGTCATGGTGCTGAAACTTCTGCTGAAAATGGCAAGAAGCTACGGCAAGACTATAGTTATCGTAACACATAACCAGAATATCGCAAAAATGGCTGATGTAGTCATTCGTGTGAAAAACGGAAAAATACGCTCTGTCGAAAAGCAGGATTCTCCGATGAGCGCAGACGAGGTGGAATGGTGATGCTGATACGCAAATTGTTTCGTACCGCATGGAGCTATAAGTCGCAGTTCATCTCCATGATAATAATGATAACCCTCGGCATGGGTATTTTTCTCGGCTTCAATATGGAATGGTACACCATAGAATATGATACATCACGTTTTTTTGCCGATACGAAATATGCCGACTACCGCCTGTATTCTCAGGACGGTTTTACTCCCGACGAGCTTGACAGTATAGCCTCAATCGACGGAGTTGATGCGGCAACGCGCTTTCTTTCCGTCAATCTTGATGTTAAGGATAAGAAAAATAAAGCTCTGGCACTCGATGTCAGCGAAAATTTCACAGTTTCGGCCTTTGTTGTCACAAGCGGCGAGGGTTACGACAGGAACAGCGACGGTTTCTGGCTTTCGGATAAATTCGCCGCAGCAAACGGCTATAAGACGGGCGACGAGCTGACGCTTAATTATCAGGGTACGGATATCAGAGGAAAGATCGTCGGTCTGATAAAATCGGGCGAGCATATGATATGCGTTGCTGACAAGAATCAGATGATGCCCGATTACAACACATTCGGCTATGCATATATGTCGCCTGTAAAGCTGCGCTCGGTCATCAGGGAAATTACCGAAAGCAGTTACGCAAAAAAATACAATATTCCCGAAGAAATGATGGATACAGTCGTTTCAGCAGCAGAAAACAGGATATTCGGACAGATAAACCTTCTTTCGGATATGGATAAGGAAAAGCTTGAGGAAGCCGTTAAGGACAAGCTCGGAAAAACGATCATGGTAACTCCTAAGGACGATCATATGGTCTATAAGGAGGCTATGGGCGAATCGACCGAGGGAAAGACAATGGGTTCAATACTCCCTGTGCTTTTCCTTGCGATAGCGATACTCACAATGGTAACGACAATGCACCGTATCGCTACAAAAGAAAAGATACAGATCGGTACGCTGAAGGCTCTCGGTTTCAAAAACCGCCGTATCCTGCGTCATTATACATCATACGGACTGTTTATCGGTATTGTCGGAACAGGTCTTGGAATGGTCCTCGGTTATCTCGTGTGCAAGGCTGTCATGAGCGAGGACGGCATGATGGGAACATATTTTGATATGCCGGACTGGACGGCGGCGACACCGTTTTTCTGCTATCCGGTAATGCTCGGAACGATAGTATTCCTGACGCTGATAAGCTATCTTTCCGTTTATCGTCAGCTCAGGGGAACGGCTGCGCAGACGCTGCGTCCCTATACCCCGAAGAAAATGCGCAAGACTCTTCTCGAAAGGACAAAGCTGTGGGACAGGCTGCGCTTCGGTACAAAATGGAACCTGCGTGACCTGAGCCGCCACAAAAGCCGCTGCTTTATGACTTTGTTCGGCATTGTGGGCTGTATGGTGCTGATGGTCGGCGGTCTTGGCATGCGCGACACGATGTCGGGCTTCCTCGATCTTCTCGACAAGGATATCTCCAACTATGCTACAAAGGTCAATCTTGTTGACAACGCCGACAGCAAAAAGGCAAAGGATCTTGCCGGCGAGCTTGAAGGCGACTGGGAGGCTCTGACAGGTATAAGCCTCGGTGGCGATACCGTTACTCTTGATGTTGTTCATAATCCGAATGAAAAGCTCAATATCATCGACGAGGACAACAGGAGGATAGACCTGAGCAACGAGGGAGTCTATCTTTGCCTCAGACTCAAGGACAAGGCAAAGATAGGGGAGAATATTACATTCTCACCCTACGGATCAAAGGATACCTATACTGTAAAGGTGATCGGCTGCAACCGTTCCATAATGACCGAAAGCGTGACAATAACGGATACCCTGGCGGATAAGCTGGGGATAAAATACACTCCTACGGCGATCTATACGGACAGGAAAAGCGGCGATATCCCACAGTCCGATCTGATCTCCGGCAAGCAGGAAAAGGCTCTGCTCATGGATACCTTCCGCAGCTTTGTCAGCATAATGGACGGAATGGTGGTAATACTTGTCGTTGCCGCCGCCGTACTGGGAATAGTTGTTCTTTACAATCTCGGTGTAATGAGCTATGTGGAGCGTTACCGCGAGCTTGCGACCTTAAAGGTGCTCGGCTTTGAAAACAAGAAGATCGGAAGGCTCCTTATCTCGCAGAATATATGGCTGACGGTGATCGGCGTTATCTTAGGACTTCCGGCAGGGATCGGCGCTCTCGAATGGATGATCACAGCGCTTGCGGGAGAATATGAGATGAAAATCATGCTCGGTCCTCTGACTTATTGTGTTTCGATAATGCTGACCTTCTGCGTTTCGCTGCTTGTGGGTCTGATGGTCGCAAAAAAGAATAAGAAAATTGATATGGTCGAAGCTCTGAAGGGTTCGGAGTAAAAGACTGTCCTGCCCGTATGCATAAATGTGTACGGGCAAATTTTTTTAAGGCAAAGCTTGACAAATCGAGTTAGATATGTTAAACTGTATATAGTCAGATAAGACTGATTTATCTGACTGTTTTTAAAATCGCATAGTTAGATATATCTAATTAAAATGGAGGATAATATGAGTGTTGTAATAGTCGGCGGAAATGAATGTATGGTAAGAGAATACACACAGCTTTGTGAAAAGTATAAATGCAAGGCGAAGATATATCCCAAGATGTGCAGGGGTCTGCAGAATATAGGCAGTCCCGACCTTATGGTGCTTTTTACAAATACCATGTCGCACAAGATGATAAAATGTGCAATGGACGGGATAAAGAACATGAATATTCCGGTAGAAAGATCACATAATAGCTCTAAGGCGGCTCTCAGGAACATACTTGACAAATACGCCGGATAAATCAGGGATCAGGGGGGATAAAGATGTCGGAGGAATTGATCGTCAGGCATTGCGCGCCGACTCTTATGGGACTTAAAACAGGCAATATGTTTTCGTGCCGGTTTGAAACGCCGGAGGACGAACACCGCAGTCTTACAGGACTGAATCGCAGGCTTTGCGCGAAGGGATTGCGCATTATACCTCTCAGACACCACAACGGTTCGACTCTTGTTTATCTTTACAGACCGTCAAGGCTCAGGAATGACCTTAACAATAAACAGGCGATGGAGATACTGACTGAGATGGGATATGAGCAGGAAAGTGTGAATATATGTCTTGCAGGGCTTATAAAAAAGCTGCGTGAAAATGTGGATTTTCCGCATGAGATAGGTTTGTTTTTAGGCTATCCTCCGGAAGATGTATGCGGTTTTATCAGGAACAAGGGAAACGGCTGCAAATGCGTAGGCTGCTGGAAGGTTTACGGAGATGCGGACAAAGCCCGTCAGATTTTTGATAAATACAGGAAATGTACACAGCTGTGCTGTTCTCTTGCCGCGAAAGGCTACAGCATTGAGCGTATGTCTGTTTCGTGCTGATGCGGAGCCGGACAAAAAGCGGCTGATGAAAAAACAGGCTGCGCATCTGCGGTACTGTATCTGTACTGTATTGCCCTGAATTGTCTGAAAAGCCCGAGGGCTTTTAGAATACATTATTTTTTGAAAGGAAAGTTTATATGAGTAAAATTGCAGTAGTTTATTGGAGCGGAACGGGTAACACCGAAGCAATGGCAAATGCCGTTCTTAATGGCGCAAAAAACAAGGGCGCTGATGCAGAGCTTTTTGGCGCATCTGATTTCAGCGCTGAAATGGTTGACGGCTTTGACGGTATAGCGTTCGGCTGCCCGTCGATGGGTACGGAGGAACTGGAGGAAAGTGAGTTTGCGCCGATGTTTGATTCGGTCAAGGGAAAGCTCAGCGGAAAAAAGACTGTTCTTTTCGGATCCTACGGATGGGGCGACGGCGAATGGATGAGAAACTGGGAGGAAGATTGTAAAAGCTGCGGTGCTGTTTCAGCGGCTGAAAGCGTAATATGCAATGATGCTCCCGATGATGATGTTATCGCACAGTGTGAGGCGCTTGGCGCAGCTCTCGTCTGATATGATCAGGTCAGAGGGAAAAGGCAGCGCTGCTGTCGAAAGCAAATAGCTGTAAAAAAATTGTTGACATCCTGTAGTAAAGGTGATATAATGCTGTTAGTTAAATTGAACTAACGGCATTATATGCTGTAATGTACGGTTTATTGTGCAGCAGCGTAGAAGTTATTTCTTATCGGTCGTTTATTATGCATTATATTTTTTTGTGATAATGCAGATATAACGACGATTTTTATGAGCGAGGGTTTGATATAGCTAACTGTATTGGACGGCTCGGTATAATATGGCGGTGGATAAAATGTGCAGAAAGAAAATTGCTTTGGTTTCGGGAATATGGCTGATGCTGATATTATTGGCAGGTATGTTTCCGACAACCGCGCTTGCAGCCGGCAGTGATGATGACGGGAAGCAGTATTATATGTCCTATAAGAAATACAAGGCTGCCGTAGATCCCGAAGGTACTAAAACTATCACCTACAACGAGATAACTGATCAGATATCAAATCTCCTTGAGGAAGGAATGAGAAGATATACAGGAGGGGCGCCTGAGGGCGGCGAGGACGGATATTACAAGCCGTTTTCCAATGCATACGGTTTCTGGTATGAAACCTCCGGATTTGAAAAGACCGTAATGGGATATATTTCCGGTTCAAGGGTAACAGAGGTCGAGCTGCAGTTTTCGACTATGCGTAAATCCGTTTCAAACAAGGAAAGCGCTGATGTCGTCCGCGGAGAAGTCGATACTCTTGTTTCCATGCTCAGGGAAGATGCGGACAAGCTTGACAGTCTGTTCGGATACAGTTCCGACGGTTCAGGCGACAGCGGAGGTCTTGCATGGGCTACCTTTGCCGCGGTATTCGGAATAATTGTCCGCGAGGGTCTGGAGGCAATACTTATTGTCGGCGCAATGGTTGCCTATCTTATAAAAACGAAGAACAGGCGCGGAACAGTTTTTGTATATATAGGAGCAGTACTTGCTCTTGCTGCAAGCGTTGTAATGGCGATAATCCTTTATTCGTTTGCAAGCAATGCCGGAAACTCAATACCTCAGGAGATAACAGAGGGCGTTACGGCGCTGCTCGCCGTCACAGTTCTTATATATGTTTCCAACTGGATGATATCAAAAGCGGAATCTGACAACTGGACAAAATATTTATCCGGAAAGGTCTCCGATTCGGCGGATAAGGGTAAGGTTCTGGCGCTTGGCTTTACATCATTCCTTGCGGTATTCAGAGAAGGCGCAGAGGTCATACTTTTCTGTCAGCAGTATTTTACAAGGGCTGGTTCAATGGATAACGGTTATCTTGCCGTATTCGGAGGAATCTTCGGCGGACTTGCCGCAGTTGCTCTAATATTTGTACTGATAAGGGTATTCGGAGTGAAGATACCGCTGAAACCCTTCTTTATGGCGACGAGTATATTGATGGCGATTATGTCGATAGCTTTTCTCGGCTCAGGAATGTGGGAGCTGTTTATGGACGGCGGTCTTGCCGACAGCATAGGCGGATTTGTACAGCAGCTTGCTGTCACCATTCCTGCTCTTTCATGGATGTCCGGCAATGATATGCTCGCGTTCTTCGGAATTTACCCCACATGGATAACGCTGATACCTCAGTTGATACTTCTTGTGATAACGGTCATAACCTTTATCATTGCATTAAAGAGAAAACCGGAAACGAAAAGCTCCGAAGAAGAATAATTTTGCAATAACCCGGGACTGACCCGTAAAAGCCCCGGCTTTATTGAGAGTCGGTATCGGCTCTGATACAAAGATAAAACCAAATATAATCAGGAGGAATTAAAAGTGAAAAAATTAGTAAGGATTATTGCAGCAGCGCTTTGCTCTGCTCTTATGGTCGCAAGCTTTGCAGCCTGCAACAAGGACAGCGGTTCTTCAAAGCCTGTTGAGGGATCAAAGACAGCTTCCACTGCTGATGCAAAAACAGAATCTGCCGAAGAAAAAACTGATGACGGCGCAGATGAGCCTGATCTCGGATTTACTGAGGTTCCGATCTTTGAGGACGTTGAAAAGGAATTCCTTAACCTGACGGGAGTATATTTCCAGGCAGTTGATATGACAGGCGGCTATAAGGCTGAGGATTATGACTGCCACCTTGAGCTTGACGTAAAGGCTCTCAAGAACGGTCTTGGCTATGGTACAGGCGACTGGGTACCTTATCTTACAGTAAACTATGAAGTAACGAAGAATGATACAAAGGCTAAGGTAAGCGAAGGCACATTCATGCCGATGGCAGCTTCCGACGGACCTCATTACGGCGCAAATATCAAGATGGACGGCGACGGACTCTATACGGTAAAATTCACCGTTAAGTTCCCCGATTCCAGCACATATCTTATCCATACGGACGAAACAGGTCCTGAGGCGCATGAATTCCCGAATGCTATTGAATATACCTATGACAAGTGGCAGTTCACAAAGGGCGCATGGGCTGAATAAATAGCTTTATCGGTGAAGCATTACGGGAGTTTCGCCGCATAATACTCCGACGTGTTTTTTTGCGTCGGAGTGATTTGCTTGTTACGGCAGATCTTCGTATATCCTCCGCGGAGGATCAATTACTATCAAAGGGGAAGGAATATGCTTACTTATCTGATCAATGTGACAGAGGATATGCTTGCCTTGTCACTTGTAATTGGAATGATGATCGCTTTTCTTGATACATACTGCAAAAACAGCGGAAAGATCGCAGGCAGGGCCGGTCTGATCGTCGGCGTTATCGCGGCGGGCGTCAGAGCCTATTTTACCAATACACGCCGTATCAAGGACGGCTGGAAGGTCGGTACATACGGTTACGGCTTTTCTCTGGGTTTTCTTGTGCTGACTGTTATCGCACTTGCTGTATTCGGATATTTTCTTATGCGGAAAAAGGAAAAGTCAAAAATGAAAACAGCCGCAAGCTGGGTCATATCAGTATGCTTTGCTCTTTTTATGGCGTCGTGTCTGTATTGCTCGCTTCCGAATGTGCTTACTTATCCGTTTAAATTCGATACCGGCGGCAACGGTATCATCTCTTCCGAGTTTTTCCTCAGACTTGGCGGCTATCTGATCGGAATTATAGTTTTTGTCTTGTCCGGGATCAGTGTATACAAGCTTTTTATGTGCGCTTCCTCAAAAGATATCAGGGCAGTGCCTTTTGCAGCAATGTGCATCGGCATCGTTCTCTACGGTGTATCATATTTCGGAAAACTGATGGCGGTGCTGACTACACGCAAAATAATAGATGATGTGAATATGTTCAGTTTTGCGGCGCAAAGCAATAATATGTCGCAATGGTATACATACGGTCTGTTTATTCTTGCCCTTGTTGCAGCAGCAGTGTTTTTTATAAAGAGTTTTACGAAAAAGGAACCATTTTCAACAAAGGCTCAGCACAGAAAACAGCGCGCCTTGTGGAGAAGCGGAAAAAGATATTCTTTCCTTCTGATCGTCTGCTTTATAGCAGGGATCCTGTGCTCTACATTGTTTGTAGAAATGAATAAGGTCGTTATACGCGAGGCGCCGGTCGAAGATCCCGTGATAATAAAGGATAAAAGCGGAGCGGATAAGGAATTGCAGCTTCCGATAGAAATGGTAAGCGACGGACACCTGCACCGTTTCGGCTATAAGACAGACGAAGGGAATCAGGTCCGTTTCATAGTGGTTTTAAAGCAGGAAAATACAAGCAATTACGGTGTAGGTCTTGACGCCTGCGAAATATGCGGCGAAGCCGGTTACTATGAAAACAGTGCCGGTCAGATAGTATGCAAGAAATGCAACGTAATTATGAACCGGACTACCATAGGTATGAAGGGCGGCTGTAATCCGATAATTATCGACTATGATATAGACGAAGATACAATTACCGTTCCGGTATCGGAAATGATAAAGAATCAGAAGGTATTCAAAGGCTGAAAAGAGCCGGATATGCTGAGAAAGGAAGGATAATATGTTTTTCAGAATGATCATAGGAGCATTCCGCCGTCAATGGAAAAAAATGCTGATGATAGCTCTGACGGTAGCGCTCGGAGCATCTATCGCAACGGCAATGCTCAATGTCATGCTGGATGTCGGCGACAAGATTAACGAGGAACTCAAAGCATACGGCTCCAATATTACGGTCGTTCCGAATTCACAGGCAGTAATGTCCGATCTTTATGATGTGGAGGAAGATGAGAAAAAAGATGAATATCTTGCCGAGGAAACACTCGGTGAATTTCTTACGATATTCTGGGCGAATAACATCACCGATTTTGCGCCTGTTCTTGATACCGTGGTCACTGTTGACGGTAATGAGGTACAGCTTATCGGCACATGGTTCGATCATCATTTTGAATTCAAGAAAAAAGGAACGGTTTATCAGCGTGATACGGGTATCATCAATCTCAGGAGCTGGTGGGATATCACAGACGGCGAATGGCTTGACGAAGCAAAGCTCAGCGGAGACGATTATGCAATGATCGGTAAAAAGCTTTCGGAAACGCTCGGTGTAAAAGCCGGAGATAAAATAAAGGTCAAGGGCGCAAAAGGTACTGAAGAACTGGAAATAACCGGGATATTTGAATCCGGCGATGATGAGGAAAACTGTATTTTCACGCCGCTGTCAGCTGCCCAGAGAATTTCCGGCGCAGAGGGAAAATATAAAAAAGCCGAGGTCAGCGCGATAACCTCGCCTGATGACGAGCTTGCTGTAAAGGCTGCAAGAAATCCGGATCTTCTCAGCGGAGATGAATATGATCTGTGGTACTGCACCGCCTATGTCAGCTCCATCTGTTTCCAGATACAGGAGGCAATACCCGACGCTTCTGCGAGGGCTGTGCGTCAGATCGCGGATTCTGAGGGAAAAATACTTGAAAAGACAGAACTTCTGATGGCTCTGATAACCCTTATGAGCCTTATCGGGGCAACACTCGGTATTTCAAATCTTGTTACGTCAAGCGTTATGGAGCGTTCGGCGGAGCTCGCTCTTATGAAGGCGGTCGGAGCTAAAAACGGACAGATAACTCTTCTTGTCCTTACGGAGATAATACTGACAGCTGTTGTTGGCGCGGCGGCAGGATATTTTATGGGCTATGGCTTTGCACAGGTTATCGGGCAGTCGGTATTCTCGTCTGCTATTGAAATGAGCGGCATGGTAGCATTTCTGGTAACGGTGCTTATTATTGCCGTGACGCTTGTCGGAAGTATACCTGCCGTAAGGATGATCCTTAGACTTCGTCCGTCAGAGGTCCTTCACGGCGGACATTGAGAGGGGAAGGTAAAATGAATAAAAAACACAGGATGTTTGTCAGAATGGTTCTGGCGTCCCTGATCAGACGGCGTTCAAGAATGATAGTCGCCCTGCTTGCGGTAGTTGTCGGAGCAACTATACTTTCCGGACTGGGGCTTATATACTATGATGTGCCACGTCAGATGAGCGCACAGTTCCGAAGCTACGGAGCAAATGTAATATTTACGCCTTCGGGTGATTCCTATATTACCGATGATGAAATAAAAAAAGCCGTATCGGTTTTTCCGTCCGATAAGCTGGAGGGCTATACCCCCTACAGATATGAAAATTCAAAGCTGAATAATCTGCCCGTCACTCTGGCAGGCACGGATTTTTCATCTGTCCTCAAAACAAGCCCGTACTGGCATATTTCAGGAGAACTGCCCGACGGAAACGGAAAAACTCTTGTCGGGAAAAAGCTTGCGGAGAAATTCGGCTTTAGTACAGGCGACAGTTTCAGTATGCTGAACTCATTTCAGGTAACTGATGATACCGATTTATCGGTTATACCTGATTACGAAATATATACAGATCCTCAGACGGGAGAAAAATACTGCGACCATATGCTTGATCTCAGCTTGTCGGGCATACTTGAAACAGGAGGACCGGAGGAGGAATATATCTATGTGACGCTTGATGATCTGAGCGCTCTGATGCGGAGCGACAGAGGGTGCGATTTAGCAGAAGTGAGTGTTGCCGCAAGGGAAGAAGAACTGAAGGGCTATCTTGATGATATCAACAATGGATCCGGTAATCTTACGGCCAAGCCGGTAAAGCGAGTTACCGCATCTGAAAGCACGGTGCTTTCAAAGCTTGAATCGCTTGTGCTGATAGTAACGGCAGTTGTGCTTGCTCTGACTATGATATGCGTAGCTACGACTATGATGGCGGTTATTGCCGAAAGAAGGCGCGAGATAGGTCTGCGCAAGGCTCTCGGTGCGCTTGATTCAAGCATTATTCTGGAATTTTTGTCAGAGGGTCTTGTCCTCGGCGCAGTCGGAGGAATAACAGGGTCACTTCTCGGATATCTGTTTGCGAATACCGTGAGCATGAATGTTTTCAGCAGCGCAATAACATTCCGTCCGCTGCTGATCCCTGTTGCGATAATCGTTTCCGTAGCAGTCACAGGACTTGCGTGTCTTATACCGATCAGGAGCGCGGTAGATGTTGACCCGGCGCTGGTACTGAAAGGCGAGTAAGGAGGAAAATAAATTGAAATTATTGGAACTAAAAAATGTTACAAAAAGATACGGGAGCCTTTATGCTCTGGATAAAGTAAGCCTTGGAATTGAAAAGGGCGAATGGATAGCGATAATGGGACCGTCAGGTTCCGGAAAAAGCACCATGATGAATATAATAAGCTGTATGGACAAGCCGACCGAAGGACAGGTCTTTTTTGACGGGAAGGATATCACTAAGTACAGCAGAAGAAAGCTGACGGAATTCCATAGGGATAAAATAGGACTTGTTTTTCAGCAGTTTCATCTTATAAACTATCTTAATGCCGTGGAAAACGTCATGGTCGCCCAGTATTACCACAGTATGCCCGATGAAAAGGAAGCGCTTGAGGCTCTGGAAAGAGTAGGATTAAAGGACAGGGCAAAGCACCTGCCAAGCCAGCTGTCCGGAGGCGAACAGCAGAGAGTGTGCATAGCAAGAGCGCTTATCAATTCCCCCGAGCTTATATTGGCGGACGAACCGACGGGAAATCTTGATGAGGCAAACGAAAATATCGTTCTCGATCTTTTCAGGCAGCTGCACAAGGATGGTACGAGCCTGATCGTCGTTACCCATGACCCTGAGGTAGGAGAGGTCGCTGAGCGTGTAGTGCGCCTTGAGCACGGAAAGATAATCTCCGACAAGAAAAACAGCGGTTTTGCTGAATGAGGTGAGTTATTATGATAAAAAAGAAATATATCAATGCATTGCTTTCAATATTATTATCGGCTATAATAGTATCAGCATTTACAGCCTGCGGAAACGATAATAATACTGTCGATCACAAGGACGGTACATATTCCGGCAGGAGCAGCGATTTTGCTGAGGACGAAAGCGGAAACGGCGCCGGCTACGGAGAGGTAAGCATAAAGCTCAAAGACAATAAGATCACAGAATGCAGCTTTAAAATGTACAATCCTGACGGAACGCTCAAAGATGAAACATACGGCGCAGAGCTTTCCCGTG
Organism: uncultured Ruminococcus sp.; assembly: GCA_902778175.1. Lineage (GTDB taxonomy): Bacteria > Bacillota > Clostridia > Oscillospirales > Acutalibacteraceae > UBA1213. The sequence continues at coordinate 19,669 of CACYWT010000021.1, forward strand.
AAAATCGTCTGAAAGCACAGAAGGCGGTCCAGTCTGCGGATAAATATGCATCTGCAGTGATCGGCAAAAGCTCAGCGGACGATATTGACGCTATCAGCGGCGCGACTTTATCCTGCAGTGAATTCAAAGAGGCTGTAAATGATGCGCTGAAAAAAGCAGAAAAATAATCAATAAACAGACTTTGTTACGGGAGGGGATATTATGAAAGCGGCTAAAATCTTACTTCATATTCTTATCAGCCTTACTGCGGCTTTTTTGCTGGTCGGTCTGCCGGCTGCATATATCCTGCACCGGTCTTCCGGAGAATCGGCGGACGCTGTTTCAAAAGCTACAGTAAAGGTTCCGGATAAGCCCTCGGGAGAATATGTCATTCTTCTGAACCGTTCACTGCATGAGGATTCCATTGATGACTGGATCTCATTTTTCCGTGACGGCGAGCTGAATGTTATTTTTGACGATATAAGCTGTCTGGCGGCTGAATCCGACAGTGATGCAATAAAGATGGTGGAAAGACTGTGTGCGCAGCTGCCGGAAAATCAGATGCATTTCCGCACCGAAAATCCTTTGCTGCTTGTTTCAAAGGCGGAAAACGGCTGTATTGACGCCGCAGTTTTTTCAAAGGAATTTGCCGGTGCAATGAAACTGAGCCTGGGGACAGACGAAAAAATCATCTGTATATCATTGAAAGGCGGTGAACCGGAATAATGAGAAGGATAAACATTTTTTTGGTTATAGGAATAATACTGAGCTTTCTTTTTCATTCTCTTTCCGGCAGTATAAGACTGTTCGGCGCAGATGCCGGTTCTCCTGAGCTAAGTGCAAGGATCTGCCTTACACTGGTGGCAGTCCATGTTATCATTACCGCGATACTGACAGTAAAAACTATAATAGCGATCAAAAAAAGCAAAAAAAGCTATTTCAGAGAGAATAAGCTTTTCTGGACAAGGAGAATAAGCGGATTTGCTCTGCTTATTCCCCTTGTTATGCATTTGCTGATCTTCAGAGGGACCGGAGATGAAGCGTACAGGCTCGTTTTCTTCCATACGGGGCGGCTTATTTCACAGATACTTCTTATTGCTTGTCTTGCACTTCATATTATTACGAACATTCGCCCCATGCTTATCGGTCTGGGCGTCAGACAGCGCGGGCTGCTGTCGGCGGATATAAGCTTTGTGCTTTCTGTTGTTCTGCTGTTTTGCTGCTGTGCATTTTGTATTTACTGTTTTCGCTGGGTGTCATTCTGAGATGAAAGGAAAAAAGGAAAATGATCATTAATAATAAAAAAATCAAAATAGCAATTACCGATATTATTCTGTTGGTTTGTTCATCGCTTTATTTTATCGGGATAAAAAACTGGTTTCCCGTTTGTAAGGGATCAGGGGATATGGTAATGAGCTGCCACTGGGCAGGAGAGGTTCTTTCCGCTTTGTCTGTATTGCTGATCGTATTGTCGTTTATACATATGTTTATTCCCGATGAAAAGATCAAATCGGGTATGGATATCGCTTTTGCAGGTATCGCCGTATTATCCGTTATGATACCGGGGAATATAGTATCACTCTGCAAAAGCAGTGAAATGATGTGCAGAAACGGCACTTCCGTATGGACTATGATATTCATGATAATGCTCTGTCTTATCGCTGCGGCGGATCTTTTCATATATTTGCAGTCGGCGTCAGGCAAAAAGCATAAAAGGAAGGCACAGGGTGAAAGCGTATGAGATTTTCACTTGCCATTGCCTGCAAAAATATCAGGCGCAGACCCGTCAGGGCAGCTCTGATGTGTATTATAGTTCTATTCCTGTCGTTTACGGCATTTATGGGAGGATATCTTATAATAAGCCTGCAAAACGGTCTTGACGGATACAGGGCAAGGCTCGGAGCGGATATCATTGTAGTTCCGTCCGCGGCACAGGGACACGGAACAGTCGATAATGTTCTTCTCCACGGCATAACAGGTAATTACTATATTCCGCAGGACAGCCTCAGAAAACTTGACGGCATAGAAGGGATAGAAAAAAACACCTGCCAGTTTTATCTTACCTCGGCTAAGGCAAGCTGCTGCAGTGCAAGAGTACAGATAATCGGCTTTGATCCCGTAACGGACTTTACCGTAACTCCGTGGATCAACAGCAATATTGATTCCGGGATTTCGGACGGCGATATTATTATAGGCTCGGATATAGCATATCCTGCCGACGGCAGCATCAGGTTTTACGGAGAGAGCTACCATGTTGCGGCTCAGCTTGAAAAGACGGGAACAGGGCTTGACAATGCAGTTTTCACCAACAGGAATACTATTGATAAAATGGCTCATTCCGCAGCAGGAACCGTTGAAAGAGAAACACTTAAAGATATTGATCCCGAAAATGCCGCTTCATGTGTGCTTATCAAGGTAAAGGACGGTTATGACATTTCTGCTGTTGCAGATGATATAAATATCCATATCTCAAAGGTCAGGGCGACCCCGTCTGTAAGCATGATAGAATCCGTTGCGCAGGGTTTCGGGAATGTATCGGTTTTCATCAGTGTTATTACCGTAGGGATATGGCTGATCTCCGTAATAATTATAATCGCCGTATTCGCTCTGATGATGAATGAGAGGAAAAAAGAATTTGCCGTTCTGCGTGTAGCAGGCGCATCAGGAAAAATGATAGTTTCGGCAGTTTCGGCAGAGGCGGCTGTTATCAGTATTACAGGTTCAGTCATAGGATTGGTTATTTCTCTTATTCTTACAGCGCCGCTGTCAGAGAGCATCAGAAATCATTTTTCGCTTCCTTTTATGCAGCCTGATATGATGATAATGCTTTTTCTTTCGGTCGGTTCGGTGGTAATGCCTTTTCTGATCGGAGTTATTACAGCAGTCCTGTCCGCTTTCAGGATAACCGGAAATGAATCGGGACTTTTGCTGAGGGAGGATGCATAAATGAAACTGACAGCAGAAAAAATCGGAAGAATGTATTTCCGCAGCGGAAGAGATACAAATTTCTTTTATGCAGTACAGTCGATTGATTTTGAACCTGAAGAAGGAAAGGTCACTGTGATAACCGGAAGGTCGGGCAGCGGAAAGACGACCTTTATCAATATGCTATGCGGTCTTCTGACGCCGTCATGCGGAAAGGTGATGCTGGACGGTAAGGATATCTACGCTCTCAGTGACAGGGAACGATCACTTTTAAGGAACCGGAGCTTTGGTATCATTCCTCAGGGACAGACTGGCCTGCAGTGCCTTACTGTCGCAGAAAATGTGCTACTGCCTGTATCAATGTACGGCAGAGCAGGCGAAAAAGAGGATAAGGCAAAAAAGCTTCTTGAAATGCTGGGGATCGATGATCTGTGGGATGTCTATTCCAATGAGCTGTCCGGCGGAGAACTGAGAAGAATGTCCGTTGCAAGGGCATTGATAAATGATCCCGGGATAATTGTCGCAGATGAGCCTACGGGAGATCTTGACGGAGATACAACGGTTCTTGTTATGGAGCTGCTGAAAAAACGCTCGGAAAACGGAGCCGCCGTTATTATTGTTACTCATGACAAAGATGTTATGCCTTATGCGGATACAGTCTATACAATGGAAAAGGGCGTTTTGAAAAAGCAGTGATTTCCGGAGGAGGGTCTATTATGAAGAATAAAAAGGTAGCGATAGTCGGTGCAGGCTTTGTCGGTGCGTCGATAGCTTTTTCTATGATGCTTGACAATACAGCAGATGAGATCGTTCTGATAGATATTGACAGTAATAAAGCCCGCGGCGAGGCTGATGATATTGCTCACGGTGTCGAGGGTATCGCAAATACTGCTGTTTATGCAGGAGATTACAGCGAATGTCGTGACAGCAGCCTTATCATCATAACCGCCGGCAGGGGAAGGCAGCCCGGAGAGAGCCGGCTTGATCTTGCTGCCGAGAATATGAAAATAATACACAGCGTTACCGATTCGCTCGGTCGGTATTATAACGGCTGTCCGGTCCTCATGATCTCAAATCCGGTTGACATACTTACTGCGAGCGCAGAGCATTGGCTCGGTCAGCCCGGAGGAGTCGTTTTCGGTTCGGGCTGTATACTTGATTCCTCACGTTTCAGAAGATGCATTGCCAGGGCTGCTTTTCCCGGAGATCATAAAAGTCAGTCGGATTGCAGCCGGAATATCAATGCTTTTGTTATCGGTGAGCATGGAGATGCCCAGATACCTCTTTGGAGCAGCGTCACGATATCCGGGAAAAGTCCTGCCGAATACTGCGCGGAGCATGATATAATATGGAACGATGATGTCAGACAGTCGATTTATACTGAAACAAAAAATATGGGAGCGTCAATTATAAAAGCCAAGGGAAGAACAAATTACGGTATTGCTGTCTGCGCGTCCCGGATAGCAAGGGCAGTGCTTAATGATGAACACTTTTCGGCATCGGTCAGCAGTACGCTATGTTCCGTTACAGATAATATCCGACCTTCTCTTTCACTGCCGTCTGTGATAGGCGGCAAGGGTATTATCTCAAAAGCTCCTGTAAGCCTGAATACGGCAGAAAAGGAACGCTTTGAAAAAAGCGCGGCAGAATTGACTGATATGCTGAAAAAGCTGCTGTGAGCGCGAAGCCGGACAAACTTTCCGAATCCCATATTATGTAAGGACTGACTGTTATGAGAAACAAAAATGATAAATTCCCTGCGGTAAACATTATCGGCGCAGGTCTGGCAGGTCTGTCGGCTGCGCTTAGCCTTGCCCGTAAGGGGATACCGTGCAGGCTGATATCTCCTATGCCGTCGGAACGTGCGCAGTCAGTCATGGCGGAGGGCGGCATAAATGCGTCCCTTGATACAATGGGAGAGAACGACAGCCCGGCGGAGCATTACAGCGATACAATGAAGGGCGGTGTTTATCTTGCCGACCCCAATTCCGTATGGAACCTTTGCAGCAAGGCTCCCGGAACAGTTAATATGCTTTTATCTCTCGGGGCTGCGCTGAGAACTGAAAACGGCAGACCTGTTCTCAGAAATTTCGGCGGACAAAAGAAAAAGCGTACTGCTTATGCAAAAAGCAGTACTGGCAAGATACTTATGACTGCACTTATAGATGCAGTAAGACGATATGAATCTGAGGGAACTGTAAAAAGATATTCTCATCACAGACTTCATTCACTTGATATTGCAGACGGAAAATGCCGAGGTCTGGAAGCTGTTGATCTATACAGCAGGACGGTAATAAGTATGTCGGGATCGGTAATACTTGCGAGCGGAGGAATGAACAGTCTTTTTCCGGGCATGACAACAGGCTCGACAGTAAATACCGGAGATGTTACCGCGCTGGCATTTGCCTGCGGAGCAGAGCTTGCAAATCCGGAATTTATACAGTATCACCCCACTACCTTTCCTATAACGGGAAAAAGATGCCTTGTCAGCGAGGCTGCAAGAGGTGAGGGAGGACGGCTGTTTGCTCTGCGCAACGGAAAGCCGTGGTATTTCATGGAGGAAAAATATCCCGAGCTTGGGAATCTTATGCCGAGAGATGTCGTATCAAGAGAAATGTACCTTGTAATGAAGGATAAAGACTGCGGCGGTAAGGTTTACCTTGATATGACCGGGCTTGATAAAACAGTATGGGAAAATAAGCTTACCGATCTGCGCGAGGAATGTATCAGGTATCTCGGGACAGATCCGGCAAAGAAGCCTGTGGAGGTATCGCCGGGGATTCATTATTATATGGGCGGAATAAATGTTGACGAATATCACCGCACTAATATTTCAGGACTTTATGCTGCCGGAGAGTGCGCCTGTCAGTATCACGGAGCTAACCGTTTGGGAGGAAATTCAATGCTCGGAGCAGTATTCGGAGGACAAATCGCCGCAGAAAGCGCCGCTTCTGAAACAGACGCTGATAATACCGGCGTGGAGGAAACCGTAAAAGCCGGAACAATCGAGATCATGCAGCCGACCGGGATCCCCGGAGAAGCTGCGCAGCTGCTCCGGGATTCACTCGGGATCTTTCGCAGCGGCGAAAAGCTTGAAGCTGCCGCTGAAAAAATGCAGGAGCTTATCGACAGCGAACAAGATGCCCTGCAAAGAAACCGTATGCTGCTCGGAAAGGCTGCTTTGCTCGGCGCATTGAACAGAAAGGAAAGCCGCGGAGCGCATACAAGGACAGACTATCCCGGAACTGATGACAAAAATTACCGCAAGACGACTGTTGCTGTTTTTGACGGCAAAGAAATAAAAGTCAGCTTTCGTGATATTCCTGAAAAAAGAGGTGAGGGCAAATGAAATATCTGCTTGAGATATGGCGTCAAAGGGACAGGGAAACAGAGGGTTCCTTCAGGACTTATCTTTATGAAACGGATTCTTTGTCCGTTACTGTTGCATCTGCGCTTTCGGAGCTTAACGGAAGAAAAGAGCTTAAAGATATCAGCGGCGAAATAACAGAAAAAATCGTATGGGAATGTAGTTGTCTGCAAAAGAAATGCGGCGCCTGCGCGATGCTTATTGACGGCAGACCGCGGCTTGCCTGTGATACAAAGCTGTCCGAAAACAAAAAGGGTAAAATAAGACTGGAGCCGCTGAGAAAATTTCCGATAATTGCCGATCTTACGGCAGACAGGCAGGTAATATTTGACGACCTGAAAAGAATGCAGATCTGGTCTGAATCGGAAATATTTGCAGATGACAGGAATAATTCCCTGATGTATGAGGCTTCACGCTGTATTCAATGCGGCTGCTGTCTTGAGGTCTGTCCGAATTTCGCGGCAGGAGAAAAATTCTACGGTATGTCCGCAATGGTGCCTGCCTCAAGACTTTTGGCGGTAATGAAAGGCAAAAACGGGAGTGATCTGAGAAAGCAGTATGGAAAAGTCATAACAGACGGGTGCGGAAAATCACTTGCCTGCCGTAACATTTGTCCTGCAGGCATAGACATAGAAGGACTGATGGCGAGATCAAATGCGGCAGTTCTTTGGAGATCGCTTTTCGGATTTATGCGATAATTTTCCGGAGAATCATACTTTTTTTGCATTATTGTCTCAACATTAACGGTTGGTATCCTGCTGTTTTTTTATGCTTTATCATCGCGGATCAGGGCATTACTGTCTTTTCTCAAAAAATCAGATCCCTGATTGAATGATTTCTGACAATTCAGTAAGCGAATGAATAAGATGATCCGGTCTGACAGATGTAAAGCTCTTGTATTTCCGTTTTCTGTCGATCAGTGCAGCCTTCATACCCACTGACTGCGGTCCTTCGACATCATCTGTCAGGCTGTCGCCCACGAAAAGACATTCTGAAGTAAGCCATCCTGTTCTTTCAAGAATAGTCGTGTAGAAAGCAGGAGAGGGTTTATATACTCTCATATCCTCCGAAGTAAATATGTACCTGAAACTCAGATGATTCTGTTCAAGATAATGCATCAGTGAATCGTTATCCGTTGTCGAACCGATAGCATATTCGATACCTGCCCTGTCAAGATATGCGAGGATCTCGTATGTATCGGGGAAAGCATTCCTCTTTCCGAAAAGAACATCTGTCATCGGTCTGACCTCAGCTTTTGCATCTGCATTTATTTTGTATCTTTCAAACATTTTTTCAAGACTCAATGCAAAAAACTCTTTTTCACTGTGAAAAGGACAGGTCTGCATCATTTCTTTTTTCAAAGCCTTCCACTCGGAATAGAATTCGTTTTTATCCAGACCGGAACCTGTATTATTAAGGATGATCCCTGCGGCATTGACGGAGGTTGTTCCCGTGTCGATCAATGTGCCGAAACAATCAAATATTATTTTAGTCATAGTAAGCTCTCCTTATAAAGCATTTATGCTTTGCAGCAGCTATTTGCCGACATCGTGCAGAAGAGCCATCATATAGATCTCCTCCTGCGCCCGTTCGGAATAACCGGCTCTCTTTGCGATTTCCTTGGAATAATCTGCCACTCTGGTCGAATGACCTCTTGTATAACTGTCCTTTGCATCTATTGTTCCTGTCAGGGTCTGAACTATCTGCAGTGAAAGCCTTTCGTTTTTCTTATGCTCCCGTATTATTTCCTTTGTCATACGGCGGACTTCTTTTTGCAGATCGTTCTGTAGTTTTATAAGCTTTATCGTATTGTGGACCCTCATCAGAAGAACAGACGGGCTGAACGGCTTTTTGACAAAATCCATTGCCCCTGCCGCGAGAGCATTTGTTTCCGTTTCGTTTTTCCTCTTTCACAGTCAGCGTTACAGAACCTTTTTCGGTATATTTCACAGCATTTGTCAGCAGATTGAGAATGATCTGCTTTATCCTTACATCATCGCCCCTCAGTATGGACGGCAGAGTTTCGTCAGCGTCAACTACCAGCTCAAGTCCTTTGTTTTTCGCTCTTTGAGCCGCCGAAGCGGCAAGATCGCTTATCAATGCGGCAGTGCTGTATTCCACAGGAATGATCTCCATTTTATTGTCCTCGATCTTTGAAAAATCAAGGATGCTGTTGATGAGCGACAACAGTGTCTTTCCGGCATTCTGTATATTTGACGAGTAATCTTTTATACGCGGATCACTGGTTTCATGCATTATCATTTCGTTCATTCCGAGAACCGTATTGATCGGGGTTCTTATTTCATGCGACATCTGGGCAAGAAAATCACTCTTTGCCTTATCAGCCTCGATTGCTGCATCAGCAGATTCCTTCAGCTTTCTGTTTGTCTTGTTCTGGAGCTTTGTCAGATTGGTCATGAGTATATATACAAGTATTACACAGGTTATCAGAGCAACAAGGCATATCGTTCCGGAAATCAGAGCGCTGCCGTAAACATAAAACAGATCGGTCACTACATATATTGAAAAGCCGGACATTTCATTCCTTGTGGAAATAATGACCTTATATCTGTCGTCGTAATCCTTTATGATCCTTATGCTTTCGCCGTTGACCTCAACTGAATTATACGGCAGGCTGACAATATTCTGAGTATTGATCCATTCGGAAAGCTGATATTCATAGTTTGCAGCGTTTCTCTGCATTTGTCCGGAGCCGTAGTTTATTGTTGTGGTGTAATTGATATATACACAGATAACTGTAACTATGGACAATAGAGAAAGAATGATTGCCATGAAACGACTGCTTAAAGTGACATCATTCACTTTCTGTTTTTTGTTATATTTTTTTTCTTCTTGTTTTTTTGTTGTATAAGTCCGGAATAGGACTGGAGCTTTGTTACAGTTTCGGACAGTCTTGAGCCAGCTTCTCTGATGCTGACGAATTCCTGTTCATAATCCGGCGAGTTCCTGATATTTTCCACACTGGAACCGCTGATGATCTTGTCGAGAGGCTCGCGCAGTTCCGCCGATATCTCAGAAAAATAGCTTTTTGCAGAATCAAGCTCCTCCTGTGATCTTTTTCCGTTTTTTGAAGCCAATAGATACAGGGTGATGATAATGCCGAAAATAGACAGTGATACGATCAGCATGACAATTATTGCAATATAAGATGTCTTGTAAAGATTCCATTGATTCTCGCTGACGATCAGATACCAGCCGAAACCTGAGGAAGTGGCAAAAATACTGTTGCCGCGCTGATTGACGGATACGGTATGTTCGCTGCTTTTGACAAGAGAAAAGACGCCGGAATAATCCGGAAGCTCTTTACTGAGCTTTTTGCCGACAAGACTTTCGTCGGAGCAGCCGGCGATAATGCCGTCATCTGTAACGATAACAGCCTGCTGACTTTTATCCATATCCATCTGACGGATATGTCCCTGTATATTTTCCATTGTATAATCCATACAGGCGATTGATTTTCCGTCTGACAGCATTACAGAAACAGAAAAGCATATGTTTCCTGTCATTGCATCAACATAAGGGTCGGTTACATAGGCTTCGCCCTTCATTTTGAGTGCGCCTACATACCACGAGCGTTTTTCTATTATGTAATCATCTGCAGCCTCAAAATCCGGTATATAATACCAGCCGTCTGTAGCAAGATAAACATTAAAGCAAACTGAATCCGTCGCATCGATCATTTGTTTCTTTTTCTCACGGATAAAATCCTCGCATTTTTCCCGGTCGTTAATGAGCGGCTGGATCTCCAGCGCAAATTCAAGAGTTGACAGCTTTGAATCGTCAATGGTTTTTTCAAGATCTCCGCCGATCACCTCCAGCCATTCCTCACCGTATTTTGTTGCGCTTGACGTTGTGGCATCAAATACAACGGCGATCTCCGTAATATTAGCGGCTAAAAGCAGTAAAGCGACGACGGAAATTATCAGTATTGTTCTGAATTTTTTTCATGTATTATCCTGCTCCCGTGTAAGACGTTTTTCAGTAGCTTATTTTTTTCCGAAGATCTCGTTTTCCTTTTTGATATATCCTTTCAGTACCGAGCCGATGGTGTAGAGAGAATCGTTGAATACGACTGAGGAGGTCAGACGGATAATTCTGCCTTCATAGAGGAATTTGCAGACATATTCTCCGCCGCACATCTGAATACCCTGACGTCCTTCATATTGCGGCAGATCTGAGCTTATGATGATATCCATGATCTTGTCATAAACTTCCTTGTCAGTTCTGTAGCCGCGGTGAATTTCTTTAGTTGAACCGAAACCCGTATAATAGGTATGGATCTGATATTCTCCTGTTTTTTCGTCGAGGTAGAGGACGGTTTCGTCGCAGCTGTCACCGCAGCCGGTAGCGAGAGTTTTTTTGCAGCAGTCTACCAGCAAAGTCAGTCCGCTGTCATCGGGAGGATCATCCGCGTTTTCCGGCTGGGAAAATGCTTCCGGCGACATGAACACACCCTGAGGACTGAACGGAATGGGTCCGCTGACCGGCTGTTCAATGAATGTATTAATGAATGTATTATTGTTATTTACGGACTGAATATTGTTCTGAATATCCTGTTTTGTCATTCCGCAGTTCGGACAGAATAATGATTCTTCCGGGAACTGATATCCGCATATGCAGCTTATCATTCTTTTTGTATCGTCCATTCTGATACCTCCTATATTAATTTGATGTTATATTATTATAGCAGTATTATGACGGGAAGCGCAATAGAAAATAAAAATTATTAAATATAACCGCAAAGTATGTCCCCCGAGTCTCGCCTGCCGGCTCGGTCGGTGCTTCTGCTTCGCAGAGGTGTCCACTGGACACCCGCACCCTCTAAGGCAAGCCTACGGCTTGCCTTTGCTTGTTGAAAGCAAAGCTTTTAAGAAAATAAAAGATATTAATTATATGCAGCGCCGGATATTGTCCTCTATAGGAATTTTTTCGCTGTCTTTGAGATGTATTTTCTTGAATTTTCAGAATAAATCTATTACAATATAATTATAGGCAACACCGCACAAAGACCGCCTTGCAGCTTAGCACCACATCTGCTTGCTCTTTTTCCGGTTTGCTGACAGTTGTGACTGTCATACAGTTCAGTGTTGCGCCTATGCTGGCGGTACTGTTTTCCGGCGCCCTCGGTCTGCACAGTCAGGCAAGGAAGGCAGCCTGTTCTTTATTCTGAGTCTGATAACAGAGATATGCTGCGCTCCGTTCGGATTGGTATTCACCTTTGATCAGAACGGATATTCACGCGGAGAGTTTTTTATTATATATGAGATGATGTATATAATCAGCCTGCTCTATCTTGCGGTCAGTCTGATAATAGTCGGATACAGATTCCAACACAGGGATATCATCACTATTCGATCCTAAACTGGTGGAAGTTTTTCTGCGTCACAAGAAGGAATTTCTTGACTGATCCGTATGTAACCGTTTCTTAGCTAATATAAATATATGATATGAATCGTGTCGTCTGTATGATGATGCGATTCCTTCTGTTTTATGCTTTGAAAGAAAAATATTTCCGCAATGACAGTATTATTTATCAAAAAAACTGCGTAAAAAATGGATTATATTTCAATTTATTTGAAAAAGCTATAGATTTTTCGGAATAAATATGTTATTATCTATGGTGGTAACGATTGTACTTTCAGAAAAAGAAAGTATTGTATATAAATTTGGTAAAGGGTGTTTCAATAATGAATGAAAAAAGAATGATATTCGTGACTTCTCCGCCTGCCTGCGGAAAGACAAAGCTTTCCAAGAAGCTTGCTACCGAGCTCAAGCATATAGTATATCTTGACAAGGATACGCTCATTCCGCTTTCAAAGCAGATATTCAAGGTTGCAGGTGAGGAATACAACAGAAGTTCCGAATTCTTCGAGAAAGAGATCCGCGATTACGAATATGATGTTATTATGGATCTTGCTTTCGAGGCTATCAAATATGAAGATCTTGTCATGGTAAATGCTCCGTTTACTCAGGAAATACGCGACGACAAATATATTGCAGATCTGAGAAACAAGCTCAAGGATTACGGCGCAAAGCTTTCTGTTATATGGATCGTGACCGATCCCGAGGTATGCCATCAGAGAATGATCGACAGAGCTTCCGACCGTGATACATGGAAGCTTGAAAACTGGGAAGAATACCTCAGTACAGTTAATTTCAATATTCCCGAGAATCTCCGCACGCCGGACGATGAATATGCTTTGCTGCTTTATCATAATTCTACTGACGAAATGGCTGCAGTGGATTTTGCAAAGCTTCTTGAAATATTTAATAATTGATTATATTCTTTTGTAAATGCGGAAAGAAAGATCGTTGTCAGACCCGGTTATGCTCCGTGTTTTCATAATGCGGCTCAGTGATGCCGCAGTCAGATCGTGGAAAGGAAAGAGATAATGTTAAGAGAGAACTGTTACCGCACAAAATACTGCGGTGAATTAAGAGAAAGTGATATAGATACTTCCGTCAGAGTTGCTGGCTGGGTAGAAAATATCCGTGACCACGGCGGAGTAATGTTCCTTGATATCCGTGACCACTACGGAGTGGTACAGGTTGTTGTTCATGATGAAAAACTGCTTGAAAATATCAATAAGGAATGTACCGTTACGGTAAGCGGCAAAGTTACAAAGCGCGATGAGGATACGATCAATCCTAAGATCGAAACCGGTACGGTGGAAATACATTCCGAGAACATTACCGTACTCGGAAAGGCGCCGAATGTCCTGCCTTTTGAAATACAGACTTCAACGGAAGTAAAGGAAGATGTCCGCCTTAAATACCGTTTTCTTGATCTGAGAAACCGTAAGGTCCACAATAATATAGTAATGCGCGCAAAGCTTATTTCTTTCCTGCGTGCAAAAATGACGGAGATGGGTTTTCTTGAGATACAGACGCCTATCCTTTCATGCTCGTCCCCCGAGGGCGCAAGAGATTATCTTATCCCCAGCAGAAAGCATAAGGGTATGTTCTATGCGCTTCCGCAGGCACCGCAGATATTCAAGCAGCTTCTGATGGTGTCCGGCTTTGATAAGTATTTCCAGATAGCGCCATGCTTCCGTGACGAGGACGCAAGAGCCGACCGCAGCCCGGGCGAATTTTATCAGCTCGATTTTGAGATGGCTTTCGCAGAGCAGGAAGATGTATTTGCTGCTGCTGAGGAAGTGCTTTATGCGGCGTTTACCGAGTTTTCAGACAAGGAGGTATCCAAGCCTCCGTTCAGAAGGATACCCTATGCCGAGGCGATGCTTTCCTACGGCAGCGATAAGCCGGATCTTCGCAATCCGCTGCTCATAAAGGATATCAGCCCGATGTTCGAGGAAACGGATTTTGCTCCGTTCCGTAAAAAGACAGTACGTTCCATCAATGTTCCGGGTGCTTCCGCCCAGTCCAAGAAATGGTTCAAGAATATGGAAGAATTTGCTCTGTCCATTGGTATGAAGGGCCTTGGCTATGTCAAGGTACGCGAGGATATGACCTTCGACGGTCCGATAGACAAGTTCCTTAAAGAGGGCGACAGAGAAAAGCTTATTGAGATCAACGGCTCAAAGGCAGGGGACGTTATATACTTTATTGCCGACAGCGCCGATGCTGCTCCGAAGCTTGCCGGTCAGATACGCACAGAGGTCGCAAACCGTCTTGACCTTATCGACAAGAGCCGTTTCGAGCTTTGCTTTATAACCGATTTCCCGATGTACGAGAGAGATGAATCCACGGGCGAGATAATCTTCACCCACAATCCGTTCTCAATGCCTCAGGGCGGTATGCAGGCTTTGCTTGAAAAGGATCCGACAGAGATACTTGCATATCAGTACGATATCGTATGCAACGGTGTCGAGCTAAGCTCCGGCGCGGTAAGAAACCATGACCTTGATATCATGATAAAGGCGTTTGAGATCGCAGGCTATGATGAAGAAACACTGAAGGAAAAATTCAAATCACTCTATACTGCATTCAGATACGGCGCACCGCCTCATGCAGGTATGGCGCCCGGTCTTGACAGAATGTTAATGCTGCTTGCAGAGGAAGAAAATATCCGCGAGGTAATAGCTTTCCCGATGAACAGCAATGCGCAGGATCTGCTTTTGGGTTCACCGACAGAGGTAACTGAACAGCAGCTCCGTGAGGTTCATATAAAAATAAGATAATGATCGGTTCGGAATACGGATACGGTATCCGGGATTTAGTTTCCGGGGCAGCTCCGTATTCCGTTTTTGTTTATTGCAGATAATTGTAAAAAATTCAATCGTCAGGGGGAAAAAACGTGGTAACCAAGGAAGAAATCATGAAAATAGCTATCCTCTCGAAGCTTTCCGTTGAGGATGACGAGATAGATAAGCTGACAAAGGATATGAGTGAGATCATCTCCTTTGCCGATACGATCAATAACGCTGCCGACGAGGGAGTGGAATTTGATAATATCAACAATCTTTCAAATGCTTTCCGTGAGGACGAGGTTCGCCCCTCGCTTGACAGGGAAAGAATACTTGCCAATGCCAAGGACAGCGATGACGGCTGCTTTATGGTAAAGAATATTATGAAATGAGAATAAAACGGGGTGAACTGTAAATGAGTGAAAGTTTGATCGCAAAGCTGCATGACAGACTTGTGAAAAAAGAAATATCCTGCAAGGAGCTTACGCAGGAATATATTGCCGCTGCACAGAGGGATAACGCAGAGCTTAACGCATATGTTACCCTTACTCCGGAAACGGCTCTTGAAACAGCGGAAAAGGTTGATGAAAAGATCGCCGCAGGAAAAGAGATATCCCTGCTTGAGGGTATCCCGATGACGCTGAAAGATAATATTTCGACAGACGGCATACGCACCACCTGCTGCTCAAAAATTCTTGAGGATTATACTCCCATATATGACGCGACAGTATGGAAGATACTCAAATCCCAGAATTCCGTACTCCTCGGAAAAACTAATATGGATGAATTTGCAATGGGATCCTCCTGCGAAACTTCATATTTCGGAGGAGCAAAGAATCCGCATGATACCGGCTATGTTGCAGGAGGAAGCTCCGGCGGTGTTGCAAGCGCAGTAGGCGGAAATATTGCGGTATACGGTCTTGGCTCCGATACTGGCGGATCTATCCGTCAGCCTGCGTCGTTCTGCGGTATAGTCGGAATGAAGCCCACATACGGCGCGGTTTCCCGTTTCGGTCTTATCGCTTATGCGTCAAGTCTTGATCAGATTGGTCCGATCACTACGAATGTTGAAGATGCTGCTATTGTATATGACGCGATCTCTGAATATGACAGCATGGATTCTACTTCTCAGGGAAGACAGGGCGCACCGACCCGTGATACTCTCGGAAATGATATCAGGGGCATGAAAATAGGCATTGCCCGTGAATATCTGGAGGGTATCCGTGATGATGTCCGTGCCGCTATGGAGGAGGCGATCGAGGTATATAAATCCCTCGGCGCACAGATCGTATATTTTGATCTTCCTTCACTCAAATATGCTCTTCCGGTTTACTATATCATTGCCTGCGCTGAGGCGTCCTCAAACCTCGGACGCTATGACGGAATACGCTACGGCTATAAGGCTGACAATTACCGCGATGTAAATGATATGATCAAAAAGACAAGAAGCACCGGTTTCGGTGAAGAGGTGAAGAGAAGGATACTTCTCGGAACATATGTGCTCAGCTCAGGTTATTATGATGCTTACTATAAAAAGGCGCAGAACCTGCGCGGAACTATCGTTCAGTCCTTCAGAAATGCATTTGAGGTATGCGATGTTATACTTGCTCCGACAGTTCCCATGACTGCATTTGAAAACGGTCATGCCGTCAGTGATCCGGTAGAAACCTATCTTACTGATATATGCACTGTTCCTGTCAATATCTGCGGACTGCCGGGAATATCCGTTCCCTGCGGATCTGACAGCAAGGGTATGCCGATCGGTATGCAGCTTATCGGCAACAGTTTCTGCGAGGCAAAGATTCTCAATGCCGCATGGCAGTATGAAAATGCCGCAGGCAAATTCAAAGCAGCCGTTTTCGGCGTGAAGCTCTGAGAAAGGGGAGAAATATAATGAAATACGAACTTGTCGCAGGCTTTGAAACTCATGTAGAGCTTGCTACCAATACAAAGATATTCTGCTCCTGTACAACTCAGTTCGGCGGCGAACCGAATACACACTGCTGTCCGATCTGTATCGGACTTCCCGGAACACTGCCAAAGCTCAATAAAAGAGTAGTGGAATATGCTATCCGCGCCGGTCTTGCAACAAACTGCGAGATCGCTGAGATATCCAAAATGGACAGAAAGAATTACTGTTATCCCGATCTGCCTAAGGCATACCAGATTTCACAGTACGACAAGCCGCTTTGCGAGCACGGATATATACAGCTTTCCAACGGCAGAAAGATCCGCATACTTCGTATCCATATCGAAGAGGACGCAGGAAAGCTCGTGCATCGCAGGGGAGATACTCTTGTCGATTACAACCGCGGCGGCGTTCCGCTTATAGAGATAGTTACAGAGCCGGATTTCCGCAGCGTTGACGAAGCAAAGGAATATGTCGAAAAGCTGCAGAGCATAATGCGTTATATCGGAGTATCCGACTGCAAGATGCAGGAAGGCTCAATGCGCTGCGATGTTAATATATCCGTTCGTCCCGAGGGCAGCGAAAAGCTCGGTACACGAACCGAGATCAAGAATATGAACTCCATCACCTTTATCGCAAAGGCAATGGAATACGAATACGGCAGACAGGTTGATCTGCTTGAAAGCGGAGAAAAGGTAATTCAGGAAACGCTCAGATATGATGATGTTTCAAATACAACCTCAAGTATGAGAGGCAAGGAAGATGCGAACGATTACCGCTATTTCCGCGATCCCGATCTGGTTACAATTAATGTACCGCGCAAAATGGTCGAGGAGATCAAGGAAAGCCTCCCCGAACTTCCCGAACAGAAGAAGGAGCGCTATACCGACGAACTCGGACTGCCTGAGGCTGATGCTCTGCTGCTGACAAAATACAGAAGGATAGCAGAGTATTTTGAAAAGGCTATCGAGGGTACAAAAACGCCCAAGACAGCGGCTAATTTCATTATCGGACAGATTTTCCGCACAGTCGAAACGGAAAGCGAAAAGGAGCAGTTTGATGTCAGCGTAAGCGCTGAAAATCTCAACGAGCTTATAAAGCTTCTTGACAGCGGAAAAATAAGAATGAACCTTGCAAAATCCACGCTTGACAAGATGCTTGAAACCGGCAAAAAGGCTGCTGAGCTTATCAGCGAGAGCGATATGGGCGGTCTTGACGAGGGTGCTCTTGACGAGCTTTGCAGACAGGCGGTTGAGAATAATCCGAAGGCTGTGAGTGATTACCTTGCAGGCAAGGAAAAGGCTGTCAAGGCAATGGTCGGCTTTGTCATGAAGAACAGCCGCGGCAAGGCGGACGCAGCTCTTGCAGAGCAGAAGATCATCGCTATGATCAAAAATCCCGGTTGACTTTTTTACCTGTAATTGTTTTTTGCTGAAAAACGTCCTCCGTATATGTTCGCAGCATATACGGGGGCTTGCCTTTTATGCAGCGGACGGATCAACTGACAGCTTCATAAAAGGCTCAGGATCTTATTATCCGAAACGGAGTTGATGAAAATGCGGAAGAAGATATTATCCGGCTTGCTGTGTGCGGCAATGGCGGCTTCCTTGTGCGCTTGTAACAAGAGTGATCAAAAAGGTGATTATGCCCTTAGCAGCTCAGAACCGGTGACTTCGGCGGCAGGGGAAAGCTCTTCTGAAAAAAGCAACGCAGCACCTGAAGGAAAAAATATATATGACCTTACGGCTTATGAGGGCGAAGATGTTTTCAATATCGAAAAACAGGAGCTCGGAAGCGCTTATGAGGGTATGTGTGATACATATGAGATCTATTACAGATCTGACGGCTTTGATATCAAAGCATATATATGTATCCCTTCCGAAAAGATCAGCTCGCAGGAAAAGTGCAGGGCGATGATCTACTGCAGGGGAGGACACTATAATTACGGTGCGCTGGATTATGAGAAACTGTCGTATATGTGCGGTGTAACGGGACGCATAGTCGCCGCCTGTGAGATCAGGGGAGATAACGGCTCGTGCGGCTCCGATCAGTTCGGCGGTGATGAGATGCATGACGTATACAGGCTTATAGATCTGCTGGATAAACATTTTTCCTTTGTTGATATGGAAGATCTGTGCGTTATGGGCGTTTCAAGGGGCGGAATGACGGCTTATATGGCTGCCCGTGATGATAAAAGGATAAAGAAGATAATAGTATGCTCCGGAATAAGTGATCTTTTGCAGGCATATAAGGAACGCGAGGATATGCAGCAGCTTCTTCGTGATTGTATCGGCGGCAGTCCCGAAGAAAAGCCGGAGGAATATAAAAAGAGATCGGCATTGTATTGGTCGGATGAGATAAAAATACCGGTGCTTATCGTCCACAGCAGGAAGGATCAGAAAACGGTATATGAAACTCAGGCGGAGAAAATATACGAAAAGCTAAAGAACAGTACCGACTGTACCATTATCACGCACGATGATGATTATCACGGTATCCATACTGAGGATATCCCCGCGATAACCGAATGGATAAATAAAAGCGTCAGCTGAAAAATGAGGGCGGAGCTTATGTCGTTCCCGTACAGCTCGATATGATCCTCTTCAGAAGAGGAAAGGACGTTTTTGCGTAAATATCCGCGCCGTGAGCGCAAAAAAATTCTTGACAAAGACAGTATTACTGTGGTAGAATTAATACTTGCAGGCAAGAAGCAGAGGTGTATAAAATCTGTTGTTATTCACAACAAAAAAGTATTTTGATCGTTGATAATAACGGTAATTATGCATAAAGCTTTTGCAATGCAAGTTTATAAAAAAATAAGCAAGGAGGTGCAATGAATGCCTACGTTTAACCAGTTAGTTCGTAAGGGCAGAGAAGTTTCCGAGAAGAAGGCTAAGGCTCCTGCACTGCTCAAGGGCTGGAACTCCAAAAAGAGAAGAGCCATCAACCAGAATTCTCCCCAGAAGAGAGGCGTTTGTACGGCTGTAAAGACCGCTACCCCTAAGAAGCCTAACTCAGCTATCCGTAAGATTGCCAGAGTAAGACTTTCCAACGGTATTGAGGTTACATCCTACATTCCCGGTATCGGTCATAACCTTCAGGAACACAGCGTTGTTCTTATCAGAGGCGGCCGTGTAAAGGATCTCCCTGGTGTACGTTACCACATCATCAGAGGTACGCTTGACGCACAGGGCGTTGCAAAGCGAATGCAGGCAAGATCCAAGTACGGAGCTAAGCGTCCGAAGGCAGGCAAGAAATAATCTGCCGACAAACAATTCTTAAGGATAGACTAAATGCAATACAGAGATGTATGTTTTTTATATAAAATGACCTCTCTGTGCTGACGGAAGTGATCCTTTCGAGTACCTATGAAATCACCACTATTGTGAAGGAGGGAAGTAAAGTGCCAAGAAGAGGTAATGTTGCAAAACGTGATGTTTTGCCGGATCCGGTTTATAATTCAAAGCTTGTCACTCGTCTGATCAACAATATCATGTACGACGGTAAGAAGGGTGTTGCCCAGAAGATCGTTTACGGTGCATTCGATATCATCAACGAGAAAACAGGTAAAGAGGCTCTTGAAGTTTTTGAAGAGGCTATGGAAAGAGTAATGCCTACTCTTGAGGTAAAGGCTCGCCGTGTGGGCGGTGCTACTTATCAGGTGCCTATGGAGGTTCGTCCCGAGAGAAGACAGACACTCGGTCTTCGTTGGATCTCACGCTATTCCAGAGAGAGATCTGAAAAGACAATGAAAGAAAGACTTGCCGGCGAGATCCTTGATGCTGTAAACGGTATCGGCGGAGCTGCAAAGAAGTGTGACGAAACACACAGAATGGCAGAGGCTAATAAGGCATTCGCTCACTACAGATGGTAATCGTTTCAGTGACGTGCAGCATTATGCTGCATGAATAAATAAGGAGGATACATATGGCAAGAGAAGTTTCGCTTGAAAAAACAAGAAATATCGGTATCATGGCTCATATTGATGCCGGTAAGACAACTACCACAGAGCGTATCCTTTTCTATACCGGTATCAACCATAAGATCGGTGAAACACATGACGGTGCTTCCACCATGGACTGGATGGTACAGGAACAGGAAAGAGGTATCACAATTACTTCTGCTGCTACTACCTGCTATTGGGAAGGAACCAAGCATGATAAGGGCAGACACAGAATCAATATCATCGACACCCCCGGTCACGTTGACTTTACCGTAGAGGTTGAGCGTTCACTTCGTGTGCTTGACGGCTCGGTAACAGTACTCTGCGCAAAGGGCGGCGTTGAGCCTCAGTCGGAAACAGTATGGCGCCAGGCAGATAAATATAAGGTACCGCGTATGGCATACGTCAACAAGATGGATATCATGGGTGCCGATTTCTACCGCGTTGTTTCCATGATGAGGGACAGACTTAAATGTAACGCTGTTCCGATCCAGCTTCCGATCGGATCGGAGGACACCTTCAAGGGTATCGTAGACCTCGTTGAAATGAATGCTGACGTTTATTATGACGATCTCGGCAAGGATATGAGAGTCGAGGAGATCCCCGAGGATATGAAGGAGCTCGCTGAGAAATATCACGCAGAGCTTGTTGAGCACGTTGTTGAACAGGACGAGGAACTCATGGAGAAGTATCTCGAGGACGGCGAAGAGCCTTCTATCGATGATATCAAGAGAGTTATCCGTAAGTCCACTATCGACAATACAATGGTTCCTGTAACCTGCGGTACTTCTTACCGTAACAAGGGTGTACAGAAGCTGCTCGACGCTATCGTAGATTATATGCCGGCTCCGACAGATGTTCCGGCTATCAAGGGTATCAATCCCGAAACAGAAGAAGAGGTCGAGATCGAATCCAGCGACGAGCTTCCGTTTGCTGCTCTGGCATTCAAGATCGCTACCGACCCGTTTGTAGGTAAGCTTGCATTCTTCCGCGTATATGCAGGTAAGCTCAATGCAGGTTCTACCGTATATAACTCAACAAAGGATACCAACGAGCGTATCGGCCGTATCCTTCAGATGCATTCAAACCACAGAAAGGATATTGAAACTGTTTATGCAGGCGATATCGCTGCTGCTGTAGGTCTGAAGAATACAACAACAGGTGATACACTCTGCGATGAGGCTCATCCGGTTATCCTCGAATCCATGGAATTCCCGGATCCGGTTATCCGTGTTGCTATCGAGCCCAAGACCAAAGCAGGTCAGGAGAAGATGGGTATCGCTCTTGCAAAGCTTGCAGAAGAAGACCCGACCTTCAAGGCTTATACAGACGAAGAGACCGGTCAGACAATTATCGCCGGCATGGGCGAGCTTCATCTTGAGATCATCGTAGACAGACTTCTCCGTGAATTCAAGGTTGAGGCTAATATCGGTAAGCCGCAGGTTGCTTATAAGGAAACGATCCGCAAGAACTCTGAAGTTGACGAGAAATATGCCCGTCAGTCAGGTGGTAAGGGTCAGTACGGTCATGTCAAGATCCGTATGGAGCCGAACCCCGGCAAGGGCTACGAGTTTGTCAATGCAGTAGTCGGCGGCGCGATCCCGAAGGAATACATTCCGGCAGTAGATGCAGGTATCCAGGGCGCTATGCTCAGCGGCGTACTCGCAAACTACAATGTTGTTGATGTCAAAGTAACACTTTATGATGGTTCTTATCATGAAGTTGACTCCTCTGAAATGGCGTTCAAGATCGCAGGTTCAATGGCGTTCAAGAGCGGTATGAAGAAGGCAGATCCGGTTATTCTCGAGCCTATAATGAAGGTTACTGTTACAGTTCCTGAGGAATACATGGGCGACGTTATCGGCGACCTTAACTCCCGCCGCGGTATGATCCAGGGCATGGAGGCAGTTGCAGGCGCACAGAGAATCGTAGCAATGGTTCCGCTTTCAGAGATGTTCGGTTACGCTACGGATATGCGTTCCAAGACACAGGGCAGAGGTCAGTATGTAATGGAGCCTAACAATTATGCTGAAGTTCCTAAGAATATTGCTGACGGCATTATCACAGCCCGTACAAAGAAGGAAGATTAATCAGGATTCGGTCTTTAATAATTTTCCATAAAAATTCATCAAAAAGCTTGCATTTTGTTCTTATTGTTGCTAAAATAAGAACAAGGTGCAATGCATTGAAATATTTAATTATAGGAGGAAAAATCCAATGGCTAAGGAAAAATTTAACAGAAGTAAGCCGCACGTAAACATTGGTACAATCGGCCATGTTGACCACGGCAAGACTACACTTACAGCTGCTATCACAAAGGTTCTCAACCTCGAAGGCGATGCTGAATTCGTTGATTACGCTAATATCGATAAGGCTCCCGAAGAGAGAGAGCGTGGTATCACAATCAACACAGCTCACGTTGAGTATGAAACTGCCAACCGTCACTATGCACACGTTGACTGCCCCGGTCATGCTGACTATGTAAAGAACATGATCACAGGTGCAGCTCAGATGGACGGCGCTATCCTCGTTGTTTCTGCTGCTGATGGTCCTATGCCCCAGACAAGAGAGCACATCCTTCTCTCACGTCAGGTTGGTGTACCTTACATCGTAGTATTCATGAACAAGACTGACCAGGTTGACGATGAAGAGCTCCTCGATCTCGTAGAGATGGAAATCCGTGAGCTCCTCAACGAGTATGACTTCCCGGGTGACGATATTCCTGTTATCCGCGGTTCTGCTTTCAAGGCTCTTGACAGCGCAAGCAAGGATCCGAATGCTCCCGAGTATGCTTGTATCCACGAGCTCATGGCTGCAGTTGATGAATATATCCCGACTCCTGAGAGAACAACAGACAAGCCTTTCCTTATGCCTGTTGAGGACGTATTCACGATCTCTGGCCGTGGTACAGTTGCAACTGGTAGAGTTGAAAGAGGTCAGATCAAGGTTTCTGAGGAAATCGAGATCGTTGGTCTTACAGAAGAGAAGAGAAAGTCTGTTGTTACAGGTCTTGAGATGTTCAGAAAGACTCTGGACTTCGCAGAGGCTGGTGATAACGTAGGTGTTCTCCTCCGTGGTGTTCAGAAGAACGAGATCGAGCGTGGCCAGGTTATTGCTAAGCCGGGTTCTGTTCATCCCCACACAAAGTTCCAGGGTCACGTTTATGTACTGACCAAGGACGAGGGTGGTCGTTCAACACCTTTCTTCAGCAACTATCGTCCGCAGTTCTATTTCAGAACAACTGACGTTACAGGCGTTATCACTCTTCCGGAAGGCACAGAGATGTGTATGCCTGGCGATAACGTTGATATGGACGTTGAGCTTATCAAGCCGATCGCTATGGAAGACGGTCTCCGTTTCGCTATCCGTGAGGGCGGCCACACAGTAGGTTCAGGCGTTGTTTCCAAGATCTACGAATAATTCCGGCTTACGGTTTTGTTAAAACACACATTTTCGCACTGCATGAGCTTTTTTGCTTGTGCAGTGCTTTTTTTAAATGTGGAATGTGGAATGTGGAATTGTTGTTTGCTTTGGCTGAAGTCAGAGCAGAATATAGTAAGTGTTTTCTGACTTTATATAACTTACGCTGACAACGGTTTTAATTCGTTGTCAGCAGTTTTAAAAAGCGCATGAATACAATGTTTTGATGCTGACAAATTTTTTTCGTTGTCTTGTTGTTTTCCCGGTTCATCGCGGGAACGCGAAAATAAAAAAGTGATATATTGTTATTGTAAATTAAAACAGGATATTGTATAATATTGTAAGAAATTTTGTCGGAGGGTCATTATGAGAAGATATGGACGAAGAAAAAAACGACAATGAGCGAAACTGCGGCAAAATATCCTGTGCTGTTTGCTGTAATAGGCATTGCGTTTTTGGTCTTTGCAATATTTCTTTCTGTTGGCATTTTTGTAAGGTCAAACGAGATAAACCGCGCTGTTGATAAAAATGTTACCGTGAACGGTACTGTCACAAGGGTCTGGACTACCAAATCAAGACGCAAGATCAGCAAACATAACTATAACCGCAAAGTATGTCCCCCGCCTCTAAGGCGGCGGGTGCCATATATCCGTTCAGTGGGAGTAAAAATCTCCCACTGAACGACAGCAAGCCTACGGAGCAAAGCTTTTAAAACAGTAATTACTTATCATGCCTCTGTCGGATATGAATACAATGGAAGGAAATATACCAATTCTGATCTTTCATTCGGTTCAAAAACTGTCCTCACCGGCGAAATTGTCAGGTTATATATTGATCCGGACAATCCTTCTGTTTCATACCGCGGAAGATCGGATTTCCTGAGCCTGCCGAATATTCTGACCTGCATGATACCTCTGTTTATGGGTATGTCATTCATAATATCTCTCTTTATCGGACTAAAGAAAAGGAAAAAAATGCAGATGATGCCGACATTTACAGGCAACGGTACTCTTCCCGGTCAGACTTATAACCGCAAAGTATGTCCCCCGCCTCTAAGGCGGCGGGTGCCATATATCCGTTCAGTGGGAGTAAAAATCTCCCACTGAACGACAGCAAGCCTACCACTGAACGACAGCAAGCCTACGGCTTGCCTTTGCTTGTTGAAAGCAAAGCTTTTAACAACAATTCCGGTTTCGGCGGAAACTATATCAATAATCCTAATGCTGATTATCAAAACAACAGCTATAACAATAACAACTATAATAATACAAACAACTACAACAATAGCTACAATAATTCAAACAGTTATAACCGCAAAGTATGTCCCCCGCCTCTAAGGCGGCGGGTGCCATATATCCGTTCAGTGGGAGTAAAAATCTCCCACTGAACGACAGCAAGCCTCGGCTTGCCTTTGCTTGTTGAAAGCAAAGCTTTTAATAATAACAACTACAATACAAACAGCTATAATAATAACGGCTATAACAACACTAACGGATATAATTACGGCAATTCATATAATAATCTTAATACTCCATATGGAAACAGCAGTATACCTCCGGCATCGGGTTCCGGAACATCAGATGACAGTTGGGATTTTCTTAACCACTGACCGTTTAATGTGTGTATGCTGTGAGAAATTGCTACTAAATATATAACCGCAAAGTATGTCCCCCGCCTCTAAGGCGGCGGGTGCCATATATCCGTTCAGTGGGAGTAAAAATCTCCCACTGAACGATAGCAAGCCTACGGTTGTTGAAAGCAAAGCTTTTAAAACGCAGGGGTGATTAGTTATGTCAAATAACGGACAGAGCCAGGGGAAAGTATCATCTAAAACGGTGGGTGTTGTTTTTATTGTGCTCGGTATGGCGATCGTGATAATAGGTCTGTATAATATCATAAGTATAATGATACGATCCTCGGAAAAAGAAGCAATTATCGAAAAGAATACTACCGTGCAGGCAACAGTTCTCAACACCTGGAGCGAAAGAGTCAGAAAAAGCAAAAGTGCCGGAGGTAAACGCTACTATGTGACCGAATACCATATCAGTGCTGCATATACATATAATGACATTGAATACAGAGCTTCTGATTTGAATTTAGGTTCAAAAAAAGTCGAAATTAATGATACCGTTACTTTGTATATTGATCCTGATACCCCGTCTAAAGCAATATATAATACAGGAACTGATAAAACCGGTACTCTTATTTTCAGGGGGCTGATATCATTTGCCGGTCTGATGCTTGCTGTTATAGGAATATTTATCATCAAGAAAGTTCCGGGATTTGAACCGGCAGATATCGAACGCAGTCTGGCTATGCAGCGTAAGGACGAACTATTTATGAGAAGCCATCCTGATCCCTCTTATAAGGATTTACAAAATCATTTTGAGCACTACGGGGAATTTTCACAGTCGGAACTCAGTCAGTATATAGATATGGCGCACAGGACTAATAATATGAACACTATATACGAAAGGACGCCTACCGATGAGGAGCTTTTACGCGCACAGCAGGATTCCTATAATAATAAATCCGCAGAACGCAGGAAAAGGGCAGAAATGGAAAGATATCAGGATTCCCGCGGCTTTGGTTCAAACTACATAGATAACCCGAAGGCTAAATACGAAAAAGGCAGCGATGCATGGGATGATGATCTGCCGCCTATCTATGACGAACCGCCGGAGTATCAGGCAAGCAAATTTGCGCGTCCTTCTCCCGCAGCAGGAAAATATGATCCGAATGTAGCTTACCGTTCGCCCGATATGGATTCTCTCGATCCGATCAGCCCGTTCACTTCAAATGATTCTGATGACGATGACGGCTGGGGATTTCTTGAAAAGTAAGGAGAGATAAAAATGGTCAGAAGACATCATCACAGAAATTCGTTGATAAAAACATATTATTCTTTTGCAATATTAGCCGGATTGTTACTGGTCTGTATTTCTGTTTTTCTTACGTTCTTATCATTTTCGGGTCTGACCGAGCAAAAACGTATCATAAGTAAAAATGTTACGGTAAACGCGACGCTTTCGGATGTATGGACAAAGAAAGTTAAAAAGACCTCTCATAAATCAAAGGTAGGTTTATCATCTTCAAAAAAAACCGTTACTAATTATTACGGCAAGGCAAGATATTTATATAACGGCAAGTATTATACAAGCGATACTATTTCTTTCGGAACAAAACACGTTTCAACGGGTGATACGATCCGTTTGTATGTTGATCCCGATGCGCCGCAGAAATCCGTAGCTGAAATAGAAAGATCCCAAAGCCTTACTTTCCTTATTGCAGTAGGCACATTAGGGTTTGCCGGACTGATACTTTTAATTACGGGACTGATATCCTGGCGGAAAAAACGAAGAAAGCAATGCATAGCTGTGTAAAAAACTTGATATTTGGTCAATAGTGTAATATAATTGTAGTATCTGAAAAAAACGAAAGGACAGTTTATTTATGATATATTTGTTTCTTGCAGAAGGATTTGAGGAAATAGAGGCTCTTACTCCGGTCGATGTTCTCAGAAGAGGCAAGATGGCGCTGACTACTGTCGGCGTTACCGGAAAGACAGTTAAAGGCTCGCACGGTGTTGCGGTGACGGCTGATATTACAATTGATGAACTCGGTGACCTCAGCGATGCCGATGCGGTTATTCTTCCCGGCGGTATGCCCGGAACACTGAATCTTGAGGCAGAGAAAAGGGTTCTTTCCGCAGTCAGATATTGCTATAATAATGATAAGCTTATCGCTGCGATCTGCGCTGCTCCGTCGATCTTCGGACATATGGGTCTGCTTGAGGGCAAAAGAGCTACTGCGTTTCCGGGATTTGAAAAGGATCTCAGCGGCGCTGTGCTTAATAACGAATATGTCGCTCATGACGGAAATATTATTACCGCCAGGGGAATGGGTGTTTCCCTCGATTTCGCACTTGAGATACTCGGCGCATTAAAGGGCACGGAAGCTGCCGCTGCTGTCAGGAGTGCTCTTCAATGCAGGAACTGATCCGGGAGAAGAACAGGCTCAGACAGTATTATAAAAGCCTTAGACTCGGCATAAGCCCTCAGATAAAGGCAGAGGCGGATAATGGGATATTTCTTTCAGCAGTACAGTTTCTGAAAGATACTGCGCCTTCTCAGGTGCTTTGCTACGTTTCTTCTCCGCCGGTCGAGGCGGATACAAGACAGCTGCTCTCGTATCTGCTGGACTGTGGTACAGAAACTGCCGTGCCGTTATGCATAAAGGGTACAAATGATATGGTGTTCTATAGGATCACCTCGATGTCGCAGCTTAAAAAGGGATATTTCGGCATTGAGGAACCTGATGCCGTATCGTGTATCCCGGTGGAAATATGTGAGGATTCCGTTTGCTTTGTTCCGGGACTTGCATTTGATGAAGGTCATTACCGTATCGGTTTCGGAAAAGGCTTTTACGATAAATTTCTTGCATCTTACCGTGGGATAAGCGCCGGAATATGTCCGGAATACTGTCTGGAAAGATCTCTGCCGCATGAGATCCATGATATGGCAGTCGATTATGTTATTACAGATAAGAAGATAATGTATAAGTATAATAAGCATGGGGAGGTATGATCCTGTGAATAATGATCTGGAAAAAAAGCGTCAGGAAAAAATAGAAAGCTTCAGGCTTCAGTTTGACGCTGATTCAGATGATGATATAACTGAAGAAAGCGGATCCCCGGAAGAAAATCCGCAGGATTTCAGTATTGATCTGCAAAGTGAGAGCAGTCCGGAGGAACAGGATATTTTTTCCGGAGATGATTTTTCAGACAGCGAGCTGTCCAGCTACAGCGACGATGCTCCGCCGCCTGAGGTCACACTGAATAAAAAGGAGCTTCGCGCAGCAAAGAGGCATGACAAAAAACGCCGCCGCATCAAAGCCAAGAAGAACAGGGTGATATTCCGGACTGTATGGTTTGCGATGATAATATTTGTGTCCATCATGATAGCACAGTATATCATGGTCGGCGTCAATGATATGCTTGCAGTGGGGCGCGAGGAAGAAAGAACCGTTAAGGTAACAGTCCCGGCTGATGCAACAATAGATCAGATCGCGGATATTCTTGTCAGCAATAATATAATAAAGAACGAGGCGTTCTTCAAGCTTTTTGCTACCTTTACAAAATCGACTACCGGTTTTACGCAGGGAACTTTCCAGATCCCGACAAATAAGGATTATATGGCTCTTATAAACGACCTTCAATCCGAGGAAAACCGTACCGATACCGTAAAGATACAGTTCAGAGAGGGTATTTCGATACTTGAAATGGCTCAGATGCTTGAGGACAATAAGGTCTGCAATGCTCAGGATTTCCTTAATAAATGCAATTCTGACGAGTTCGACGAGGATTACGAGTTCCTCAGGAATATAAAAAATAAGAGCAGCAGATATTATAAGCTCGAAGGTTATCTCTTTCCTGATACTTATGAATATTATGTAGGAGAGGATCCTGTGTCTGTTATCTACAAATTCCTGCGTAACTATAATTCAAAGGTATATTATACAAAGATAAGGTTTGTGTCCGGCGAAAAGAAACAGACGATCGCTCAGCGCGCACAGCAGCTTGGCATGACGGTCGAGGACGCGCTGACAATGGCGTCGCTTATACAGGCTGAGGCGGCAGATGAGGACGATATGTACATGATCTCTTCGATTCTCCATAACCGTCTTGCAACAGCCAAAAACGGCGGCATGAATGAAAACGATGAAGGCGGTTTCCTGAAACTGCAGCTTGACTCCACGGTATTCTATCCATATAAAACTCAGGCACAGGTTCCGGCTTCTATCAGAGGTACCTACAGCAGCAGATACAACACATACAAGATAGAAGGTCTGCCGGCAGGTCCGATATGCGATCCGGGTATGAAAGCTCTTGAAGCTGCGCTCAATCCTCCGGAAACGGAATATTATTACTTCTGTCATAAGGCAGCAACTGCCGATGAGCCTGCTAAGGCTTATTATGCTGTCACAATGGAAGAACATCTTGCAAATCAGGAGGAAGCAGGTCTTCTGTAAATCAGAAAAAGAAAAACGGGTATAATATAAAACAGATATCTGTATCAGGGAACTGGAAAACGTCTTTATTTATGACCTGATCCTGCAAATCAAACGCTGATTTTGAGAAAAGTCAGCGTTTGACTGATTAAAGGCAGTACTGCGCAAAGAATTACTGACGGCTCAGCGCCGGATGATCTGCTGTTTTTTCACTTTATGACGAATAAAGACGGCATATCTGAGGCATTATTTTTGCGCGCAAATGCTTTGAAAAGCCTGAATGAATGGTAATAATTACTGACAGTTACGAATAAAAAGGAAAAAATTTCCTGATTATGATAAAAATTCAGGACTGAGGAAAAATAATATTGACAATCAGTATTATTTGTATTATGATAACTCAAGAGTGAAACTCTCTGATTATGCGCAATTGCGTCTTTTTGTGACAAAAATATTGTGCTGTACCTTGATTTTTCTGATTTTTTATATATCTCAAGGCATATTCCGGCAGGTTCCGGAAAAGCCCTCAAACATTTTAACCGGGAGAGTGTTGAGCATTGGAGAAAATAGTCGTAAACGGCGGTAACAAGCTTCACGGAAGCGTGAAGATCAGCGGAGCCAAAAATGCTGCCGTAGCAATTATCCCAGCAGTTGTTTTATCCGACGGCGTTTGCCGTATTGAGAATATCCCCAATATACAGGATGTTAATCTTATCGCAGAGATCCTTCATAAAATGGGCGCAAAGATAAGCCGTATCAACAAGACTACACTTGAGATAGACCCTCGCGGTATCCGCGAGCCTGTTGCTGCGTATGATCTTGTCCGTCATATGCGGGCTTCAAGCTATCTTATGGGCGCGCTTTTAGGAAAATTCCTCCGTGCGGAGGTTGCGCTTCCCGGCGGATGTGATTTCGGCGTCCGTCCCGTGGATCAGCATCTTAAAGGCTTCGGTATACTCGGTGCAACACATAATGTTGAAGGCGGTATGATAAAGATCAAGGCTGACAGACTTGTCGGAAATCATATCTATCTTGATGTTGTATCTGTCGGCGCTACTGTCAATGTAATGCTTGCCGCTGTCAAGGCTGAGGGCAGAACTACTATTGAGAATGCAGCAAAAGAGCCGCATATCGTCGATCTTGCAAACTTCCTCAATTCCATGGGAGCTGACGTAAGGGGCGCAGGAACAGATGTTATAAAGATAAATGGCGTAAAGTCACTCAGAGGTACTACCTACTCGATAATTCCCGACCAGATCGAGGCAGGAACATATATGGCAGCAGTTGCCTGCGCAGGCGGAAACGTGCTGATAGAAAACGTGATCCCGAAGCATCTTGAATCCATTACCGCAAAGCTGCGTGAGATGGGTGTGAAGATAGAGGAATATGATGATTCTGTCCGTGTTATTCGTGAAGGCAGACTTCGCAGATGCAATGTGAAGACCATGCCTCATCCGGGCTTCCCTACAGATATGCAGCCGCAGATAGCAGCTATTCTGGCAACAGCCGATGGAACAAGCATCGTCAACGAGGCAGTGTGGGACAACAGGTTCAAATATGTTGAAGAGCTTCGCAGAATGGGCGCGGTTATTTCCGTAGACGGAAAGCTTGCTGTAATTGAGGGAGTGGATCATCTTGAGGGCGCTCCCGTAAAGGCTACTGATCTCCGTGCAGGAGCTGCTATGATAATAGCGGCGCTTGGCGCAAAGGGTACGACCCGTATAGAGGATATCAGGCATATTGAGCGCGGATATGAGGATGTAGTTGAAAAATTTGCTTCGATCGGAGCAGATATCAAGCGTGTATATACTAATGACGGTGCAACGAGGACTGCATAAGACCGTTTTACAAAGGAGACATCTTAAAAGCAGGATGTCTCCTTTTTTTGAATCCGTTTCAGACTTTGCTGTACGGTTCTGATTTTATTCTGCTTTTACATTTATTTACAGGGGTGTTTTTTTGTGCCGAGATTATATCCGTTATTCAGCGGAAGCAGTGGAAACTGCTATTACATAGGATCAGCGCAGAGCGGTATACTTATTGATGCCGGGCGCAGTGCAAAACAGATAGAGAATTCTCTTGCAGAGCGCGGACTGGATATCAGAAATGTCCGTGCCGTATTTGTAACGCATGAACATTCCGATCATATACAGGGACTTCGTGTACTTGCGTCGCGCCACAGACTGCCCGTATACGCCTCAGCAGGCACGATACGCGCTCTTGAGGAAAAGGGACATATAAATGAAAAAATATCCGTATACGAGCTTCACGACGGCGGTGCTGACGCCGCAGATATGCACATCACGGCATTTCATACATCACACGACTGCGCCGAGGGCTGCGGCTATGTGGTGGAAACGGCGGACAGCAGAAAAACTGCTTTTGCCACCGATACCGGAATGATAACAGATGAAATAAGATCAGCCATTTCGGGTTGTGACACTGTCGTTCTTGAATCAAATCATGATATCCGTATGCTGGAAAACGGTCCCTATCCGTACATTCTGAAAAAGAGGATCCTTTCGGAATACGGACATCTTTCAAATGACGCCTGCGCAGATACTGCCGTAGGACTTATCAGGAGCGGAACGACAAGGATACTGCTTGCGCATCTCAGCAAGGAAAACAATATTCCCATGCTTGCCGAGCAGACCAGCGTATGTGCTTTTGAGGAAGAAAAAATGAAAAGAAATATTGACTATATGCTTACCGTTGTCGGGGAAAACGGCTGCGGCTGCATTATGTACTGAGGGAATACCATGATAAAGATAACTATCCTCTGTGTAGGAAAGCTGAAGGAGGAATACTGGCGGCAGGCGTGTGCCGAATATTCCAAGAGAATGACCCGTTTTGCAGATTTTTCCATAATCGAGGTAAACGAGGAACGTATGCCTGACGAACCGTCGCAGGCGCAGATAGAGAATACCCTGCGCAAAGAGGGTGAGAGGCTTATTGCGAAGATGCCTTCCGGATCTGCGGTAATACCGATGTGCATTGAAGGCAGGCAGTATGATTCGCCATCTCTTGCTGCGGAAATAGAGGATCTTGCATCGGCAGGATACAGTCACATATTTTTTGTTATCGGCGGATCGTGGGGGCTTTCGGACGAAGTAAAGAAATGTGCAAAAATAAAGCTGTCCATGTCGAAAATGACGTTTCCGCACCAGCTTGCGAGGGTCATGCTGTGCGAGCAGATATACCGTGCTTTTCAGATAAACGGCGGCGGAAAATACCATAAATAATGAATAAAGACAGTGTGATGTGCATATATTATTACCGTACAATAATAAATCGGTGGTGATAATATGTCGAAATACAGCAGCAGTTCATTTTCGTCCGCAGGGGCAGGAGCGGTATCCCGTCCGGAGGGTTTCAGCTTTTCCGCTTTTTTCAGAAAATATAAGCACTATATTGTTTCCATAGCAATAGCCCTTGCGGTCGGCATACTCGGAGGTATAATCACCTATCTCGGCATGGGGGAATTCAATTCTCTGAACCAGCCGCCCTTATCGCCGCCGGGATTTCTTTTTCCGGTGGTATGGTCGGTACTTTATGTGCTGATGGGTGTAGGTGCAGCGAGAGTATACAAAAAGGACGGAAATCTGTTTTCGCCTGCGCTTAAAGTATATGCTGCGCAGTTGTTTTTCAATTTTTTCTGGAGCGTATTCTTTTTCGGGTTCGGGCTGTATTGGTTCTCGTTTATATGGCTTGCAGTTTTATGGGGACTTGTGCTTGCGATGATAATACTTTTCAAAAACACTGACAATGCGGCAGCGTATATGCAGATACCGTATATATTATGGCTGACATTTGCGGCATACCTCAATATCGGGATAGCATTTCTTAATGCATGACCGTAGCGCGGCAAAGAAAGGCAAAAAGAAAAAAGGCGACCGGCAGAGATTGTTCCGGACAGCCTTGGTAAAAAGAGTAACCGTTGTTTTTCGGGACAAGCGGTTACTTTTTTCTGCATTTTTTACGGAATTACACCGGATAATATACTTATTCCTGAAAGGTCTGAATACCGCTTATTGTTATAATGTTCTATGAATTTCTATCTCTGCCTTCAGAAGGAGTTACTGTTGTCTTAATTAAGGAGTTACTGTTGTCTTGCTAAGTTGTTAATTAAGATACTTGTAAACACAGTATAAATATGGTATAATTGATTCATTCCTGTCTGGAAGTGAGTTGAAAAACTATGGAAAAAGGAAAATTTATTGTCTTTGAAGGACTGGACGGCTCCGGTAAGGGAACGCAGCTCCGTCTTTTTGCCGAGGAGCTCAGGCGCCGCGGCAGACGTGTATATGAAACAGCAGAACCTACCGCCTCCTCCACCGGAGGTATGATACGCGACGCTCTCGGCGGCTTTGTGCAGAGAGATGCATACGAGCTTTCCGCGCTCTTTCTCGCTGACCGTATCTTCCATAATGTAAATCCGAAAAACGGTATTCGCAAATTCATCGACGAGGGGATAGACGTTATCTGCGACAGATATTACTATTCATCCTTTGCTTATCAGGGTATCGACGCAGACCTCGGCTGGGTGATGCAGCTCAATATCGGCTGCCGCGAAATTCTTCGCCCCGATCTTTGTATCTTCCTCGATGCGGATATTGATTCCTGCGACGAGAGGATATCCTCAAGCCGCCTTGACCGCGAGATATATGAGAATAAACAGGCTCAGGCGCGTATCCGCAGCCGCTTTTTCGAGGTGTTTGACAAACTCGGGGACAGTGAAAATATAAAAATCGTCAATGCCGCAAGGGATATACCTTCGGTGTCGGCTGATATAATAAAAATCTATGACAGCATAAAGGAGAAATGAAAAAATGGGATACCATATCAACACAAAATGCCTGCAGGCAGGCTATGATCCGAAAAACGGCGAACCGCGCGTTATTCCGATCGTACAGAGCACTACCTTCAAATATGACAGTGCCGCTACCCTCGGAAAGCTTTTTGATCTTGAGGAGGACGGCTTCTTCTATACCCGTCTGACTAACCCTACCCTCAGCGCCGTTGCTGCAAAGATCGCAGAGCTTGAGGGCGGTGTCGGAGCAATGCTCACCGCTTCCGGTCAGGCTGCAAATATGATCTCTGTGACAAATATCTGTCACGCAGGCGATCATGTAGTATGCGCTGCCGCAATTTACGGCGGTACATTCAACCTTTTCAACAAATCCCTGCGTGAGCTTGGTATAGATTTTACCTTCCTCCGTCCCGATGCAACAGAAGATGAAATAGCTGCTTCATTCAAGGATAATACTAAGGCAGTGTTTATCGAGAGCGTATCCAATCCCTCGCTTGATGTTGCGGATATCGAAACATATGTCCGTCAGGCTCATGCTCACGGTGTTCCTCTCATTGTTGATAATACCTTCCCGACACCGGTTAATTTCAGACCTATCGAGTGGGGCGCTGATATCGTGACCCATTCCACGACAAAGTATATGGACGGCCATGCTGTTGCTCTCGGCGGCGTTATCGTTGACAGCGGTAATTTTGACTGGACAAGCGGCAAGTTCCCGATGTTTACCGAGCCTGATGAATCATATCACGGCGTAGTTTATTCTGAACGCTTTGGCAGAGCCGCATATATCACAAAGGCAACAACTCACCTTATGCGCGATTACGGCGCTCAGCAAAGCCCGCAGAATGCTTTCCTGCTCAATATCGGACTGGAAACGCTTTTCCTGAGAATGGAACGTCATTGTCAGAATGCTCTTGCCGTTGCCAGATTCCTTGAGGCTAACGATAAAATTGAATGGGTAAGCTTCCCCGGACTTGAAAGCAACAAGTATTACGAGCGCTGCAAAAAGCTTATGCCGAACGGCAGCTGCGGAGTTATCTCCTTCGGCGTAAAGGGCGGCAGAGAAAAGGCAATGCAGTTCATGGATAATCTTGATATGATCAAGCTTGTGATCCATGTTGCAGACGCAAGGACCTGCGCGCTGCATCCTGCAAGCACGACCCACAGACAGATGAACGATCAGCAACTTGAAGAATGCGGCGTAAAGCCGAATCTTATCAGAATGAGCGTTGGTCTTGAATACATTGATGATATCATTGCCGATATACAGCAGGCGCTTGATAAGATCTGATATTATAAAACGGACACCCCGAAAGGAGTGTCCGTAATTCTGTATTATGATGTCTGAGATAAGGAATTATCAGGTTCGTTGCTGTAGGTGTAATCGAGACCGTAAAGCTTGAAAGCTTCGTTGAACATTACATTTGCGTCATCATATTTCTTGTAAAGGGATTCGCCCATCATTATAACGG
Source organism: uncultured Ruminococcus sp. (assembly GCA_902778175.1). Lineage (GTDB taxonomy): Bacteria > Bacillota > Clostridia > Oscillospirales > Acutalibacteraceae > UBA1213. Next base: position 55,671 of record CACYWT010000021.1, read on the forward strand.
CGATAAAGGTATGTCCGTCCATCGTTGCCGATGCTACGACAGAGGTTCCGGCTTCGTCAGTAAATCCGGTCTTCATTCCGTCACAGTAGGGAGAATAGTTTTCGCTGTCGGGCTGGATAAGCTTGTTTGAGTTTGTCCAGTAAAGCGTATCGGGCATATAGACTTCCGTTTCATCTTCGGAGCTTTCGTCAGCCGAAACTTCGCTGTCTGCCGCTGAGGACTCAGTGCTGATTTCAGCGGCGGATTTTTCGGATTCCTGCTCGGAGGACGGCGTTTTTGTTTCCTCGGAGGGTTCCTTGATGAGTTCACATTCTCTTTCCGCCTTTGCGCAGGATTCCTTTATGAGAGGGATCGTCCTTGCATATGCGGCTATTCTCGCAAGATCCTCGGCGCAGGTGTAATGATCGTCGTCGTGCCAGCCGTCAGGAGTTACATAATGTGTGCCCTTGCAGCCTATACCCTTGGCAGCCTCATTTACGAGGGACATGAATAATTCAACAGCCTTTTCATTTGAAAGTTTTTCGTTTCCGGAATACATTTTTGCGGCATTGACGGCGATAGTATAAGCAGCGTCATTGCCTGAGGGAAGCATGAGGGCGTCGATCAGATCGCTGAATGTCATTTTCATTCCGACCATAAGACCTGCTGTGCTTGAATCCCAGTTGATAAGACCTATTTCATCGCCTACGGTTATGACAGTATCGGCAGGAATGATCTTTGCACCGACGACAGCAGTCAGCATTTTTGTCGTGCTTGCCGGATAGAGCTTATCGGTACCGCTGCGCTCATAGATGACTTTGTCGGCATCTGCATCGTATAAAAGAAGATATCTTGCAGTTGCGTTGGCGTCTATTGCTGCCTTGCTGTCTGAAGGAAGTCTTTTAGTATCTCTTGCAAAGGTCCCTGTCGGTTCATAGCTGAGCTTTTCGGGTTTGCTCTCTTCTTTTTCCGGAGCCTTGCTTACGGGCTTGCTTTCGGCTTTATCAGCTTTGACAGAATAAACGGAGCTTTCGCTGCTGACGGAGGAATTGTTCTTTTTGAACATTCCTGTCATTGCTGCGATCCCTGCGCTGCCTGCAAGAAGGATTACAGCGGCAAGTACAATTACAAAACCGGTTTTCTTTTTTTTCTTCGGGGGCTTTCTGCGATGAGGTCTGTCATTTCTGTGAGGAGCGGATATTTTTTCCGGAGCAGGATTCAATTCCGCCTCCGGGTCTGCAGGGGGTTCCTTGTCGGCATATTCCTCAAGCAGCTGAGAATATATATCCACAAACTCTTCATTTCTGAAATCATCTTTTTTTTCAGACATTACCCTTTACCTTCCCTTATATATTTTTTACTATAATATTATGCCATTGAGGTCATTGATTGTCAATCGGAATAGTGTAACAATATTTCTGCCATTTAAGGGAATAATAAGTTAAATTTTCCCCGATTGCAGGCTGTTTTTCAGGATCCGACAGAACTTTGCAAAAAAACACAGGCAAAAATTCAATAAATCTTTGTCAATCGGTTGCAAATGAGAGTAAAATATTGTAAAATATACTTATACTTTATGCTCCGCATTGAACGGAGTCTGATTAAGGAGGATAATCATATGGCTGTTACTTTAAGTGATAAGCACGTTAAACAATTCATCAGCGCTGAGGAATATCAGGCAATAGCTCCTCAGATCGCAGCTGCACACACGCTCCTGCATGACAAGACCGGTCTTGGCAATGATTTCACCGGTTGGGTCGATCTTCCTGTTGACTATGACAAGGACGAATTCGACAGGATCAAAAAGGCTGCCGCTAAGATCAAAGAAAATACAGATATTTTCGTAGTTATCGGTATTGGCGGTTCTTATCTCGGCGCGCGCGCTGCGATAGAATTCCTCAGATCCCCGAATTACAATGCTCTTCCCAAGGATACTCCCGATATTTATTTCACCGGTAATTCTATCAGTTCCACAGCTCTCAGCGAGCTTCTGAAGATCTGCGAGGGCAAGGATATTTCTATAAATATGATCTCTAAGTCAGGCACGACCACAGAGCCTGCTATCGCTTTCCGTGTTTTCCGTGAGCTTCTGGAGAAGAAGTACGGCAAGGAAGGCGCAAAGGAGAGAATTTTCTGTACAACAGATAAGGCTAAGGGTACGCTCAAGCAGCTCGCAGACAGAGAAGGCTATGAAACTTTCGTAGTTCCTGATGACGTAGGCGGACGCTACAGTGTTCTTACAGCAGTAGGACTTCTTCCGATAGCTGTTTCCGGCGCAGATATCGACGCTCTTATGGGCGGAGCTGCAAAGGCAAGAGAAGAACTTATGGATACCGACCTCGACAAGAACGATTGCTATAAATATGCAGCTATCCGCAATATCCTTTACCGCAAGGGAAAACTTATCGAGCTTCTCGTGAGCTATGAGCCTTCATTCACACTTATGAACGAATGGTGGAAACAGCTCTTCGGTGAGAGCGAGGGCAAGGATCAGAAGGGTCTTTTCCCGGCAAGCGTAGTATTTTCGACCGATCTTCATTCGATGGGTCAGTTCATTCAGGACGGTACAAGAACAATGTTTGAAACAGTTGTACAGATCGACAAGCCCAAGTATGAGATCACTATCGGCACAGATCCTGAAAATGTGGACGGACTTAACTTCCTTTCGGGCAAGACCGTTGATTTCGTAAACAAAAAGGCTTTCGAGGGCACAGTTCTTGCTCATACAGACGGCAAGGTTCCTAATGTAGTGCTTACAATGGCTGATACAAGTGAAGCAGAGCTTGGATATCTCATTTATTTCTTCGAGAAGGCTTGCGCTGTAAGCGGCTATACACTGGGCATTAATCCGTTCAATCAGCCCGGCGTTGAAAGCTACAAGAAAAATATGTTTGCCCTGCTCGGCAAACCCGGCTATGAGGATCAGAAAGAAGCCCTTGAAGCAAGATTGAAATAATAAATTGTGATATTAATTTTTAATAAAAAATATGCTGCAAAAGGTTGACAGTTCGTCAAATTTAATATAATATATAAGTATAGCAGTATAAGCCGTAAGGCACTATATTCAAGGAGGCAAAAAATTATGGTTAAACTTATTGTCGGTAAGAAGGGCACAGGTAAAACAAAGAAGCTCATTACATTGGCAAATGAAGCTGTTGAGAATTCAAACGGCAATGTTGTAGTTATCGAGAAGGGTTCAAAGCTTACTTATGATGTTACTCATAAAGCTCGTCTGATAGATACAGAGCATTATTCGATCTCGGGTTATGATACATTCTTCGGCTTCCTGAGCGGACTCTGCGCAGGAAACTATGATGTGACCGACGTTCTTGTTGATTCAACATTCAAGATTGGCGGAACCAATTTTGATGAATTTGCAGAATTTATTGAGAAGATCAATACACTTGCTGCCAAGACCGATACACAGTTTACATTCCTTGTATCTGCTGATGAATCTGAACTTCCTCAGACGCTCAAAGCAGTTGCAGATAAGATCTGATAATATATTAATGATCTTGATTCCGCTTATGATCCGCAAAGGGTCATAAGCGGTTTTTTGTCATAATTTGGTATTTTTGTATAAATACTAAAATAGTGATAATACTCAGCGGTAATTGTAAAATAATATGTAATAATATATAATAATTAATACTAAATTTTAAAAAATTATATTGAAAAAATAAATGCATTTTGCTATAATGTAATAGAATGGAGGTATGGAAATGGAAACCTGTTCGCAGTTGTATACAAGAAAAATCGTTGATTCGATAATTCATGGTCTTGAACTGCGGCACAGCAGTATATTATTTGTTAAGCATTATAATACACTGAGTGTGCCGATCGATTCTATAGAAGAGGCTCTTAAAAAGACTTCTATAGAAATAGAGTTCCTTTATCATGAGTTTTCTGCCAATATGATGCAGGAAGCATATGAGCCATTCCTTGAATGGATCAAGCAGCTTTATTATAAATACTATTACAGTATGCCTATTGATGATTTCCTTGAAAAAACGGGAGTCTATTATCTCAGCCGCCAGACACTTAAATCATATATTTTGCAGGGCGAATGTAAGCGAAGTGAGGAAGTTATTGTTGTTGAGGTCGATTACGAACGGAAAAAGTTTGCGAATTCGCTGGTAAATATTCTTTCCTACATTTCAAAAGAGCATACTCTTCTGCTTGTGCTTAACCGCCTTCATCTTGCAGAAAACAGTACGCTCGAATTCCTCTATCACTTTATCAGCAAGAGCTATGATAATATTTCCCTTCTTGCAAATTATAACGAGGCGTATGCAACTCCGTCCTATACGATTGATATCTGGTCGAGCCTTGTCCGTCAGATAGAAGAGTATAACTATATGCTCGATTGGAATATTCAGGATCCGCAGGCGGAAGTCAATATTATTGAGAGCTTTGAACCTGTTATTTCCGGTTTTCAGGGCTACCTGACAAAGATCAATAATATGATACAGACACTTGCGTCAAAACAGGCGATGTATTATCTTAACATAGTATATAACCGTCTTATTACCACTAAGGTGAGTATCAGTACTAAGAATCTTGTACGTTTCTATATACTTTATGCTACTGCGGCAACTCATAACCAAAACTATACTCAGGCGCTTATTATGTGTGACCGTCTGAAAAATGTAAATAACAAGCATCCTAATATAAAATATACCTTCCGATATCATTACCTTCTTACCGTTTGTGAGGTCTACGGCGGACAGCCGAGCCTTGCAAAGAAAAATGCGGAAAGATGCATGAGGATCGCAAAAAAGAGCGGATCCGAGAAATACCTTCTTTATGCTCAGATACTTGAGTATATGTGTTTGCTCGACGGTTGGACCGCATTCATGTGGTACAGGATCGATGAAAGCAGCAGGATAAAGGATTTCCAGACAAGGGCAATGAAATTCGGTATGTATAATCATCTTGCCCACGTTATGTTTTACGGCTGCGGCAACGGCAAGGAGTATTTTTCCGGAGATGCGGCAAAATGCGAAGCCAATGAATCTTTTATAGAAGCTATGGAGCTTGCCAAAAGAATTGGCAATGACAGGCTTATCATAGCGGCATGGAAGAAAAATGTATTTCTTGCTCAGGGCTACGGATTCTATTCGTATGTCGATTACTACTATAAAAAGTGTCTTGATATTATAGAAAAGCAGCAGGATAAATGGGAAGAGGCTGCTATTTACAACGGTCTTGGCTTTAACCGTATCGTAAGCGAGCAGTTCAATCAGGCAAATGATTATTTCAACCATGCTCTCGAACTGTTCTATAAGCTCAAGGATACATACTATGTAGCAGAAACGCTTTATAATATGGCGACGAATGCTATTCTTTCCTCAAACTTCGATATTGCCTACAATTATCTGCTTCATGTTCTGAAACTGCTTGATTCAGTACATATGAACCGCATGAAGATATGCAATATTTCCAAGGTGTACGGTATGATCGTACTGTGCAGCTATAAAATGGGTATTGAATATAATGCTCATTTCTACCTTAATAAGATGGAGAGGGTTCTTTATCATCTTCTTCACTCTGACGGCGAACCTAATTACTTCCTCTGGGACGATGATATGTTCTTCTACTATTTCGTCAGCGCATTGCTCGAAAAGAGCGATAATGTCGAAAAGGCTCAGGAATATATGGATAAGGCTCGTTTCCATATGTACCGCACAGAGGGTCTGCAGTTCTTCGTTTATGCAATGTTTGCCGAGGAACAGTCCGATCTTTATCTGGCGCAGGGTCTGCCGGAGAAATCTGACGAGATACTTAATGAGGCTATTGAATACTGCAACAGGAACGGATATAAGAACAAGGAAGAAAAGCTTTTTGCAAAGCTGCATAAGAGATCCTTTATTGAAAAGCATATCTCTATGCGTCTTGAAAAGATAGATAAGTACCAGATAGAAGAGCTTGCTCAGCTATCCGATATGCAGATGCAGCTTGCCGACAAGACAAAGGGTATTACTTTCCTCCTTTCCTGGCAGGAGCTTCTCAATAAGGCAAATACGACGTCGGATACAATAATTGATGATTCGATGGTAATGCTGCAGAATAACTACAGCGTGGATTACATACTTTATGTTGACGTTGTCGGCGGAAATCCTGTTATCAGATATAACGGCTCGGACGTTGAAATCACAGATGAGATGCTTTATACCGTATCAAATTATCTCAGGCATCATAAAAAGGAATTTGTCGCATCACGTTTTGAACGCGAATTCTACGAATATACGCCTATCCTGCAGATGTTCGGTACAAATAATATAGTATCGTTTGCCTGTGTTCCCGTAATTATGGGTGATGAACTTATAGGCTTCATGATGGCTTGCATAGAGCTTCATGAAAATATGACAGGCAATATTATCTTTATAGACAGAAATGATCTTGCGATCTTTAAATTTGCGCTGCGTCAGATGAACGATACTATTTTCCGTCTGAAAGCGAGAGATGAGATCAACGAGATGAACCATAAGCTGCAGCAGAGTGCGGTAACCGATCTGCTTACCGGTCTTTACAACAGACAGGGCTTTACAAAGAAGATCGACGACTTCATGCATCTGGTCAAGATCGGAAAGAGAGATAATATCTGCGCAACGGTTGTTTATCTTGATCTTGATAATTTCAAATTCTGCAATGATACATACGGTCATGATGTCGGTGACGAGATACTGATCGCATTCTCGCGTCTGTTCGAGAAGGTTCTCGGTTCCAAGGGATACATTGTCCGTTACGGCGGCGATGAATTTGTTATGGTGCTTCCCGGATACGGTGTTGACGAAGGCGAGAGGATAGCAAAGGCTGTATACAAAGGAATAAAAGACAGCAATTATTTCATTCCTGAGATCGAAGCGGTAATCCACAAAAAGGCTGATGTTCCCGAAAACCGCAGAGCGTCATGCTCTATCGGTATCGCAGGCATGGATATATACGATCAGGATCATGTCAATACTGCGCTGAAACACGCGGATACTATGCTTTATGCGATCAAGAAAAACGGAAAATCAAATTATATGGTATGGACAGACGAAACCGAAAAAGGCTGTATTCTGAAAGAAGAATAATGATTCCCATAATAAAAAAGAGCTGCTGCGGCAGCTCTTTTTTGATCTGTACCCTGAGTATGGATCCCTGCTGATATGCGGATCATGCCGAACGCTTATTCTGCAGACGTAAACGGTCGGATATCATGGCGATGAATTCACTGTTCGTCGGCTTGCCTCTTCCGTTGTGGATAGTATATCCGAAATATGAATTCAATATATCGACATCTCCGCGGTCCCATGCCACTTCAATGGCATGACGTATCGCTCTTTCGACCCGTGATGATGTGGTTTCGTATTTGTCTGCTACGGAAGGGTATAGTTCCTTGGTCACTGCGTTGATGATCTCCGGATGCAGTACACACATTATTATTGAATCTCTTAGATAATGATAGCCCTTGATATGCGCCGGTACTCCGATCTGATGAAGTATCTCGGTAACGGTGATCTCAAGATCCTTGTCAAGACTCAGTATCTTTCCGCCCGGGGTGCTTCTGTCATTGTGGCAGTAATTAAGCAGCTCCGCAATGCGGTTCAGAATGTCCTCGCAGCGGTACGGTCTGATGACAAAATAAGCAGCACCTGCGCTCAGAGCTTCGTGTTCGAGCATCGGACTGTCAAATCCCGATACCATGACAAATACCGGCATATTTTCACTCGATGCATTCTTTAACTGGTTGATAACTCCTACTCCGTCAATACTGCTCATGAAAATGTCCATGAGAACAATATCGGGACGGAACTGACGTATCTTTTCCAGTACTTTTACTCCGTCTTTCGGACAGAATTCCGCAGTGAAACCGTATTCCTCAAATATTTCCGGCTTCTCTGTGCTGAATTCGGCAGCTTCTTCGGTGATCAGGATTTTGAATTGTTTTTTCATGGTTTTATCCCCCATTGATTTTTGATGATGGTAATATATTACCATAAATTACCAGAAATGGCAATAGTAAATTTGAACAAATTTTAAGAAACCATAAAAAATATCCCTGAAAGCCGATGAATAGCCGATTATTTTGTTTTTTTACGAATTAGTGTATTGTTATAATTTGCCATATTTTCAGCAAAAATAGCATAACCGTGCGATGGGTCATTTATAAAAACATGGGTAACAGCGCCAACGAGCCTTCCGTTCTGAATGACAGGACTTCCACTCATGCCCTGGACGATACCCCCGGCGGCGGAAAGAAGTCTTTCGTCGGTTATCTTTATTATCATATTTTTTGTTATATTTGCATTGTTATAGCTGATATCCTCTATTTCGATATCATAGTCCTGCGGAGTGTCCCCGGATATTGTGGTTCTCAGAACGGCTTTGCCCCTTACGACCTCTTGTCTGAAAGCAAGGGGGAGGGTTTCACCTTTGCAGTAGGACTTGTCTATCGTACCGTAAAGTCCGCACTGAGCATTTGCCGAGATCGTTCCGACCGCGCTGCCGCTGCTGAAAAAACCGTTGAGCGAGCCGGGATGTCCGCCGCTTCCTTTAGTGACCGACGTGATATCCGCCCTGACGATATCGCCTTGTGAAAGCGGCATTATACTTCCGCTTTCGCTGTCGCATATTCCGTGTCCCAGACCGGCGAAGGTTCCGTCAGGATATCCTGAAAAAGTAACTGTTCCGATCCCGGCAAGACTGTCCTTGACCCATAAGCCGATACGGTAGCAGTGCAGCTCACTGTCTGTTGCAGGAACAACTGCTGCGGAGGAAGTTTTCCCTTCATGCATATATTCTAACATAATGCTGTTGCCGCCGCTGCTTTCGACAGCGGACATGAGCTGTTCGTTATTGGTAAGCTTTTCTCCGTTTACCGAAAGGATAATATCCCCGACGGAGATACCTGCGTCAGCCGCAGGATTTTTTTCGCCGCCCCTGACAGGAACTGCGCTTATTCCTGAAACGACAAGTCCTTCCGTATACAGTCTTATTCCGAACGGTTCACCACCGACAGTGACGACGGGACGGTCGGAAAAGGTTATTTCCATTTTTTTGACAGGGACCGTTCCAAAGAGAGTAAGCTCGCCCTGAGCTTTGCTGATTCCGTCAGAGTCTGCTGTACGGGCAGCTCCGTCATAATTTATTGACAGAGGAAATGAAGGAAAACAGGAGGTGCAGTCGTCGCTGACGGTGATCCCGTCGGGAGTGAGATAAGCCGCCGCCAGACCGGAGATCAGAATTAAAAGTGAAAGAAACGTAAAATAAACAGACAATAACCGAAAGAATTTTTTCATGATATCCACCGCAAATATCTAATAATTGTTCATATTATTTCCGACAGGTATCAAAATAATTCTTTTGGAAGTATTACAAATAAAAATTTTTTGCTTTTGCTTGCATTTTTTCTGCGGTTGTTATAAGATTAATAAAGATATAAGGAAACCTCTGAAAAACACCTTCACGAGCTTTTTCTGTAAATAATCCGATATGCTTTGTGTCCCGTTTTTCAGATGGATCGATATGAATACAATAATAAATAATAACGGAGTGATATTATGTTCAAGAAAAGAAAGCTTATTATCAGAATAACGGCAATAGTGCTCTGCGTTATGATAATACTCAGCGTTTTTTCGATTCTTATTGCATCTATCAATTTCTGATCATATCAGAAAGCTATTATTGAAAAGAAGGCATACCAATGAATCTATTAACTCAGATAAATGACAAGATGTCAGGTTTTTCCAAGGGTCAGAAGCTCATAGCACATTTTATTACCGAGCATTATGATAAGGCGGCATTCATGACTGCATCAAAACTCGGAACAACTGTCGGCGTAAGCGAATCGACTGTAGTTCGATTTGCAACAGAGCTGGGATATGACGGCTATCCCAAAATGCAGAAGGCAATGCAGGAGATGATAAGGGATAAACTGACTTCTCTGCAGCGTATAGAAGTAACGAAAAGCCGTTTCGGAAATTCCGATATTCTTTCAAATGTTCTGAATCAGGATATCGACAAGATCAGGCGCACAATGGAAGAAACCTCAAAGGAGGATTTCCAGCAGGCAGTCAAGGCTGTTTCACGAGCAAAAACCATATATATATTTGCCGTGCGCAGTTCGGCGGCGCTTGCGTCCTTTTTAGGATATTACTATTCTCTGATATTTGAAAATGTCAAGGTCATAAGCAATTACGGAGAAACGGAAATTTATGAAAAGCTTTTCCGGATCGGCGCAGATGATGTTATTATCGGCATCAGCTTCCCGAGATATTCCAATGCTGCGGTCAAGGCTATGACATTTGCAAGAAGAAGAGGCGCGAAGGTTATCGCTATAACTGACAGCATGACAAGTCCGCTGTGCAGTCTTTCCGATTATGTGCTTATTGCGAAAAGCGATATGGCAAGCGTGGTCGATTCACTTGTAGCTCCGCTGAGTATGATAAACGCCCTTATTGTAGCAACGGTAGTCGAGCTTGACAAGGAGGTCGAGCAGACCTTTGCGCGTCTTGAGCATATCTGGGAGGAATATGACGTTTACCGCAGCAAAAGCGAGGAGGAACAGAATTGACGGAGAACAGGACCATAATCATCGGCGGCGGTGCTGCCGGACTTATGGCAGGGATTGTTTCTGCGCAAGGCGGCAGAAAAACCGTTATTGTTGAAAAGAATCCCAAGCTCGGCAGAAAGCTCTATATTTCCGGCAAGGGAAGATGTAATGTTACCAATAATTGTGACGCGAAAACGGTAATTGCCAATACTCCGACAAACGGACGATTTCTCTTCAGTGCGCTGAATGTTTTTTCTCCTGCGGATACGATAGCATTTTTCGAGGAAAACGGCTGTCCGCTGAAAACCGAGCGCGGCGGCAGAGTTTTTCCCGTATCGGATAAGGCGGCTGATATTGTTGATACCCTGCGAAAAGCAGCTGTCAGATCGGGCTGCGTTTTTATACATAAAACAGCGGCGGAGCTTATTATCGACAGCGGCGCGGCAAAGGGTGTAAGAATGACAGACGGGTCTGAGCAGTACTGCGATAAGCTTATAATCGCAACGGGAGGAATATCATATCCGCTGACCGGCTCCACAGGTGACGGCTACCGTTTTGCACGTCAGGCCGGACATACGGTGATGCCTCTCAGACCTTCTCTTGTACCGCTGGAAACAGAGGAGCATTTCGGCTATGATGCGGACGGTCTGCTGCTTAAAAATATAGAGATAAAGGTACATGATACAAAAAAGAATAAAATAATATACACCGATTTCGGAGAGCTTGAACTGAAACGCTGGGGGCTTTCGGGTGCGGTCATCAGAAGCGCGTCCGCTCATATGAAGGATATGGAGCCGGGGCGTTACAGAATAAGTATTGATATTAAGCCTGCGCTTGATGAAAAAACGCTTGATGCCCGTCTGCTCAGGGAGATAGATAATTTCCGCGGAGGAACTTTTATTGATGTCCTGGCTTCTCTTATGCCGAAAGCTCTTATTGAAGATTTCGCAAAGCTCTGCGGTATTCCTTCTGACAAGCGATGCAGCGAGATAACGCGGGAGGAACGAATGAGGATCATTTCCCTGCTCAAAGCGATGACGAGAACAGTATCGTGCTTTCGTCCGATAGAAGAAGCAATAGTGACCTCCGGCGGTGTCTGCGTAAAGGAGATAGATCCGAAAACAATGCAGTCGAAACTGATTTCAGGATTGTATTTTGCCGGAGAAGTGATCGACATTGATTGCTATACCGGAGGCTTTAATATTCAGGCGGCATTTTCTACGGCAGTCCTTGCGGCGAAAGGATAGATATATATAAATTTCAGTTTTTGGTTAAGTGGGGTTTTACAATGGGATTTCAGGATGACTGGATGATGCGGCAGATAGAGATGATGACTCAGTTTGTTGCAAATGTAGTATTCGGGAAAAAGGAAAGCGAGATCACATACGAGGTCATAGGCGAGATAGGCGACAGCACATCATTGACGCCTCTCGATCAGCTGCATCTGCAGCTTTGCCGTATGATACGCGAAGGAGATATCTGCGGCGCGGAGGATATCTTGTATGACAATATGGAATACAGCAATGACTATATACGTCTGGCTTCGGATTTCTATATGAGATTGAACAAGCTTTCCGATGAGGAGCTTGACGCAGGAGATTTTTCCCGTGATGAGGTCTATGAGGGATATATTGATATGATGAGCCGTCTTGGTGTTCCGGTCGATATTTTCGGCAGTGCGGATAAGTCGGATTATTTTGTTAAGTCAGCGCCTGACGATGATAGTGCCGCAGATGCGCCGTCTGTTTTTTAGGACTATAACCAATCACCGATGTCCCCCGCCTCTTAGGCGGCGGGTGCCATTCGGACTTTCAGTGGGGGTTATAATCCCCCACTGAAACCCCGAGGAGCTAAAATCGGGCTTTGCTCCGAGTTAAATAATGCGCAGATTATTGCTATGATCGCATAAAAGTAAATATACAGGTACAGCAGGGGAATCTTTTCCCCTGTGTTTTTTTGAAAATGGAAAAAATTATATTTTTATTAAAATCATTGAATTTTTTTTGTTTATGTTATATGATAATAATATAAATAAATTCAAGAAAAGGAGTTGTTGTAATATGGGAAACAGTAAAAAAAGAATGATTTCTGTAACACTTGCAGCAGCGATGATGCTTCCGGTAATGTCGTGCACGGCATCGGTCACTTCAGCTGCAGCAGAACCTACGGTGGTAAATCTTAATCAGAGCAGCGTTTATACAAGAACACAGGAGGAGATAACCAGCCGCTTTAAAGAAGCTCTTCCTAAGGACAGCACTGCGCCGCTTTATTCCTATGAAGGCACTAATACAAACGGAAACTATACCGCGTCCGTGCTTACTGATGAAACTAAACAGAATGTGCTCAGCCTCTCAAATTATTACAGATGGCTCGGCGGTTATTCCGGGTTCAGTCTGAATACGAATTCAAATATCTGGGATTATGCTGCAAAAGGTTCGGTTCTTCTGAGTGTGTCAAATTTTTCGCATACTCCCGATAAACCGGCGGATATGAACGACAGCTTTTTCAATGACGCGACAAAGGGAACGAGCAGCAGCAGCATAGCCCGCGCCAACGGAGCACAGGGACAGGACGCATTGCTTTATACGCTGAGACTCTGGCTTGATGACGACGGTTATGATATTCCCGGTCATCGTGATACATTCTTTACCCGAAACGGATATCTGCTGGCATACGGTATGTTCAGCGACCCGGGCGGAATGGTCAGCAGCTGTCAGACTGTAGGCTATGATTATGACCCCAATCCTTCCGGAAAATCACGAAGAGGCAATGATGAGGCTGCATATGCATGGCCTGCTCCCGGAGCTTTCCCGGCGGACGATCTGTCCGTAAAGGCACCCTGGACAATAACTTTCAATACGGATAAATTGAAATACAGCAAGCTTTCCGATCTGACGGTCACGATCAAGGATAATGATACGGGAAAAACAGAATCGCGTAACAGCAGCAGCGGTCTTTACGATACTGCTTACTGGGGCAGAACGATCAGCTTTGAGCACCCCACGATATCTGAAAATAATTACCTCGGCAAATCATATACCGTTACCGTAAACGGATTAAAGGATTCCTTCGGCACTGATGCAAGTCTGACATATGATATTGATTTCTTCAGCTATTATAAGTTTGAAAACGTATCATATCTTGAAGAATATTCCATTAAGCCCGGAGAAAAAATGAAGATCCATCCTGCAGTCCGCGGAGAAACGGGTACAACGACATTTGTTATCTATTACAAGATGCCCGGAGGCAGTGACTGGACAAAATTTGCTGAAACAACTCAGAGCGGGGGTTATTATTCCGCAACATTGACGTATGAAGGAAAATACAGCTTCAAGGTCACAGCAACTGATTCCGCCGGACACAGCGCTGATAAGATCCTTGATCTGTATGTCGGTGAGGAAGAACCTCAGCCCGAACCGCTCGAAAATAATTCGTCTGTATCAAAAACTACAGTAAATATCGGAGATCCGGTAATTATTAACGGTGCGGCGTCAGGCGGCAACGGCAGCTATACATTCGCATACTATTTCAAAAAGAGCAGCAAGACGGACTGGATAGCTATTTCCGATGGATATACCGAAAAAACAACAGCTCAGTTCAAACCGGGTTCGGCAGTTCCTTATGATATTTTGATAGTATCAAGAGACAGCGACGGCAATACCGCAAGCAAGACCTTTACCGTAAAGGTTAACAATATAGCTCTGAAAAACAACAGCTATATCAGTACCGACAGTATAAAGATCGGTGAAAAGGTAGTTATAAAGGGAGCGGCTGCCGGAGGAACGGCTCCGTATAAATATGCTTTCTATTATAAGAAGTGTACAAATTCCGAATGGATACCGATGACAGAACCATATACTACAAAATCTATAGCTTTCAGACCCAAAACCGCTGTCGGATATGATGTCAAGGCAGTAGTGCGTGATGCGTCAGGAACAGAAAAGTCAGTGACCTTCAAGGTATATCCTTATGCAGCAACTCTTTCCAATAAATCCACTGTAAGCGCGCAGACGGTAAAGGTCGGTGAGAAGGTCGTTGTCAAGGGCGCGGCATCAGGCGGAACATCTCCGTACAAATATGCGTTCTATTACAAGAAGAGCAAGAATACGGAATGGCTCCCGATGACGGAACCTTACACATCAAAATCAGCAGCCTTCAAGCCCGGAAGCGCTACGACCTACAATGTTAAAGTAGTCGTAAAGGATTATGCCGGAACTGAAAAAACAAAGACAGTCAATATCACTGTAACGAAATAATTTATTACGGGGGTTCAGTCGTTCCCTCATTATATATCGCCGTACATATGCTGTGCGGCGATATTTCTGTAATATCCTGCTGTGATGATGCATATAATATTATAGAATGCCGCAGTAGTATAAAAAAACAGGCGGCATGAAATCGGAGGTGCGCTTATGGCAGGATTTATTATCGGTCTGGCAGTCGGAGCGGCACTGGGTGTTTTTTGCATGGCACTGCTGAGTACGGCATCTGCCGCAGATGACCGGACAGATGAGATCGGGAAAACACTTTACGGCAAAAAAGCAGAATAAAGCCGGCGGAGAGATCGTGTAACGGTTTCTCCGCCGTCTTTTTTTATATCCTGATTCATAACCTTGCCGGAGCTGCCATATAGATTAAATACCGAAATGAAAGAACGATCAAAAGGGAGAGGTACAATGTCTATGAAAAACGAAAGCTTTGAAAGTGCTGCCGGAATGCTTTCTCCGGAGCTTGCACAGGTGCTTATGAAGATCCCCGACAGCAGAAAGCGTGATGTTCAGGAAATAAGACTCAGGAGCAATAAGCCTCTTATTCTTTGCAGCGGCAGCCAGACGCTGTTTGTATGCAGTGACGGGACTATAGTTTATTCTCCGCAAAGGGCATATGTCTGTACGCAGAGGGATCTGTTTGAAACATTCCGCCGTATGTGCAGTTATTCGGTATACAGCCGCCAGAGCGATATCCGCGAGGGTTTCATTACGGTCAGCGGAGGACACAGGGTTGGGCTTTGCGGAACGGCTGATGTCAGGGACGGACATATTCATTCCGTTACTGATATCACGACGCTTAATATCAGGATAGCGCGAAATATAGACGGCGCCGCGGAAAAGCTTATGCCGTCGGTAATGCCGCTTTGCGGAGGAATACTTATAGCGGGTCCTCCGGCATCCGGTAAGACCACACTGCTTCGGGATATAGCAAGAAGGCTTTCTCTTGGGATAAACTGTCCTGTGATGAAAACCTGCGTGATAGACGAAAGGGGAGAGCTTTCTGTCGGCGGTGATCTTGGATTTTGCGATGTGATGCGTTTTTATCCAAAGGGCGAGGGGATAGTCCAGGCGGTAAGATCCCTGTCGCCGCAGGTCATAATCTGTGATGAGATCGGTACGGATCAGGATGCAAGGGCTGTTGCAGGGGGAGCGAATGCCGGGGCATATATTATAGCAACTATACACGCAGGAAACCGCAGTCAGCTTTTCCGCAGGGGACAGACTGCAAGACTTCTGGAAACAGGGGCTTTTACAAGGCTTGTAATGCTTGATACTCCCGACAGACCGGGACGGTTTACTGAAATAACCGATCTTACCGACAGAAGGTGGGCGGTATGACAGCGATTAAGGCAATGGGAGGAATAATGCTTATCGCCTGCGGCGCGCTTGCAGGACTTTATGCTTCAAGACGGCTGAAAAGACGGACGGATTTCCTGACACAGTATATTGTATTCCTTACCCGTGCGGAAACCATGATAAGCTATTGCAGCACCGAGATAGGAAGGATCGTTTCAGATCCCGGAGATGTTCCTCTGCTGAGCCGGATGCTTTCGGAGTGCTGCGCAATGATAAACGGCGGCAGTGATTTTTCTTCTGCATGGAGCTGTGGCGTTTCATCTGCGGCGCAGGAGGGCTTGATTGCAGGAGATGATATAAACCTTGTCCGCAGCTTCTGCGACGGCTTCGGTACATCGGGAACCGAGGAGGAAATCGCCAAGCTGCGGCTGCACAGAGAACTGATAAGACAGCGGCTGGCTGTTCTCAGTGAGGAAGCTGCAAAGCGGCAGAAGCTTTACCGGGTTGTCGGAACATTCTGCGGCGCGATGGCAGCAGCTGTAATGATATAAAGAAACTTTGATCCGGGAAAAAGGACTGACTGCAAATGAATGTGGATTTTATCTTCAAAATCGCGGCAATAGGCATTATAGTTGCCGTTCTGAGCCTTGTTCTTTCCCGTTCGGGGAGGGAGGAACAGGCGATGATGACAACTCTTGCAGGGCTTATCGTAGTCCTGCTTATGCTGGTGGAAAAGATATCCGATCTTTTTTCCACTATAGAAGCTCTTTTCGGGTTCTGACAATGCTTGCATTGTGCGCAGCTGCGCTGACAGCGGCACTGACCGCTGCTGCGCTTAGAAAATATTCCCCCGAAACTTCGGCGGTCATAGCGATTGCCGGAGGAGCAATGATTTTTTTGACCGTGCTTTTTCAGTGTATGCCGCTGTTTGCCGAAATGACCGCTTTATCAGAAAAAAGCGGTCTTGACGGAAATTATGCTGTAATTCTCGTTAAAACTGCCGGCATATGCGCCTTGTGCAGCTTTACCGCCGACTGCTGCCGTGACAACGGACAACAGGCTCTTGCATCGAGAGTAGAGCTTGGCGGAAGGATAGCTGTGATTGTGACTGCGCTTCCGCTTTTTGAAAACATATTGCAGACAGCGTCGTCTTTGCTGACGGCGGCGCCGTAACGGAGGTAAAAAACAGGATGAAAAAACTGATCGCATTTATTATTGTCCTGATCTCGGCGCTGGCTTTTTCATTGCCGGTCAATGCGCAGAGTGATCAGATCAAAGAATTATTTGATGAGCAGCTGCGCGCAAGCGGAGCGGACGGTCTGTATTATTCCCTGCCCGAACAGACAAGAGAGCTTTTGTCGGAATCAGGTATGGACAAAATATCATCAGAAAGCTGCAATGCTGATTTTTTCGGCATATTACGCAAAACCTTTGAGCTTGCTGCGATGAAGGGAAGTTCTCCTCTTGCGGCAGCAGCTGTATGCATGGGTATACTTCTTCTTACTTCTCTGACGGGTTCCTCAGGGCATGATGCACTTGCAGGGGTCGGAAATACCGTGGGCGCGCTGAGCATATGCTGTATAATCATTACTCCCGTGTGCGCCTTGATTTCATCTGCCGGAGAGGTTATTTCCGCAATAACGGGTTTTTCCGCGCTTTATATCCCGGTAATGGCGGGACTTCTTGCCGGGAGCGGTCATCAGGGCAGCGCCTCGTCATATTATACCCTGCTTATGGGTTCTTCTCAGGTGATAACGCAGCTTTCGGATAAATTTATTATTCCCATGATAAATGTATTTACCCTGCTTTCTGTTTCAGCGTCGCTTTCGTCGGAGGTAAAAATGTCCTCTCTGTGCAGCGCCGTATACAAATTTGTCAAATGGACGCTTACCTTTGTAATGAGCATTTTTGCGACAGTGCTGACTGCACAGACATTTGCATCGTCATCAATGGACAGGGTAAGCAAACGGGCGTTATCATTTACCGTAAGCTCGTTTGTTCCTGCGGTAGGAGGAGTTCTGAGCGAAACACTCGGCGCATTTGCCGGAAGCCTGGAAATGCTCAGATCCGGCGCAGGAGTATTTATAATAATAGCCTGCGGCTTTATAGTGCTGCCGGTGCTGATAGAATGTATTCTCTGGCGCGGAGTCCTTGTCGTTCTTGCCGCGGCAGGAGAAACTTTCGGAACAGATAGAATGAAAACCGTATTCAGTATGCTTTCCGATGCCGTGGGAATGCTTACTGCCGTACTTTTGTGCGTGCTGTCGGTTTTCATTATTTCAACGGTAATAATCATGATAGTCGGAAGTCGGTAATATGGAAGGTATCAATAACTGGGCGCTGACGGTAACGGTCTGTGCCGTTATCGTAAGCATTGCAGGTCTTTTGCCCCGGAGCAAGGGAACGGAAAAAACCGTTCGGGCTGTTTTAGGAGCGTTTATGCTCTGTGCTGTGATACTGCCCTTCGGGAGCGGATATATACAAGGTATTGATCCGTTGTCCGGGATCAGTACGGAAAGCTTTGAGCAGAATAACAATATGGACGAAATTGCCGTCGATATGATAAAAAAACAAATTGCAAAGCTAATTTACGGAAAGCTTGAGGAAAAGGGGATAATCCCGTCGGAAATCAGGGTGAGTGTTTCCGTTGATGACTCAGGCGGAATAAAAGCCGTAAGCGCGCTCATATATCTTGACAGCAGAGAATATCCGAAAGGAGCTGATGTGTGCAGGCGGCTTGAAAATGATCTTGGAATCAGGCTCGGATTGATTCATGACCGGTAATGTTATAACCGCAAAGTATGTCCCCCGAGTCTCGCCTGCCGGCTCGGTCGGTGCTTCTGCCTTTCAGAGGTGTCCACCGGACACCCGCACCCTCTAAGGCGGCGGGTGCCATATATCCGTTCAGTGGGAGTAAAAATCTCCCACTGAACGACAGCAAGCCTACGGCTTGCCTTTGCTTGTTGAAAGCAAAGCTTTTAAGATATCCGTCTGTTTTTCCGGAAACGGCGGCAAAAACAGAAAGGAAGTGAGGGAGTGAATTGAAGGAAGGTAATGAAAGCAGACCTCAGAAGAAAACGCCTGACGGTATCATAGGGAAAATACTGAGCAATGACAAAGCGCTGACGATCATCGTTATTGTCGGGTTGATCGGCATAGGCATGATCTTCATTTCCTCATATATAAGACCGCCTGCAAAGGAAAGCTCAGCCGCAGCGGACGAAAGCAGCGCCGAGGACAGCCTGCTTGAACAGTACCGCAGCAGTATCACGGAGGAGCTGGGAAATATGCTTGCGAGTATGGACGGAGTAGGCAGAACTAAGATAATGATAACTCTCGACGGCGGCGTGAGGAATATTTATGCCACAGATACCGATATAAACGGAAGGGAAACCTCACGAAAAAACGGTGATGACGAAAATGCAGACAAACAGAATACCGAAAAACGATCGTGTATACTTGTGCGCAATAAGGACGGGACGGAAAAGGCGCTTACCGTCGGCAAGATGATGCCCTCCGTCAAGGGTGTTCTGATCGTATGTGACGGGGGAGATGATGAAGGAATAATACAAAGGGTCAGGGAGGCGGTTTCGGCTGCGCTGGATATATCACAGACGCATATCTGCGTAAGTAAGCTTGGATAGAATACTGTATTATCAACAGGAGGAATCAATATGACTTTCGGAAAAAGACAGCTTGTAATTGCGGCTCTTGTTGCCGCTCTTGGTGCAGCGGTATATCTTAACTGGCAGTTTACCGGAAATGCTCCGATAGCAGGAGCGGATACTCAGGAAACGGGAGAAAAGCAGCTCGGTCAGACGACATATGTAAATACAGAAATAGGCGGCGAAGATCAGGATCTGCCGCAAAGCAGCAAAACAGAAAGCAGTATTGTCATGACCGATAAGATCAAGCCCGTTAGTGCCCAGGGCAGCAGTGTTGACAGCGGACATTTTGCTTCCGAAAGGGTAAAGCGTACCCAGAGTAATGCCAAAGCTGCGGAAACCCTTGCAGATATAGTTGAATCTGCGTCATCAAGCGATGCCGCAAAGAAAGAGGCGGTCGCATCTGCCGAAAAGCTTGCGATGATGATAAAGGCTCAGAGCGATATCGAAAGCGGGATCAAGGCAAAAGGGTTTGAAGATGCTTTTGTGTCTGTCAATAACGGCAGCTGTTCGGTGATGGTTTACGGCGGAAAGCTTGATGATGCGTCGGCTATTGCAATAAAGGATCTTGTGAACCGACAGGCAGGGATCAGCTTTGAGAAGATAACAGTGGCTCAGGTAAAATAAAATGTTTAATTCTTTATCATAATAATTAAAAAATTGTAATCAAATATCTTATAAAAATCAAGATGTTTTATTGTTCAAAATGTAATTTTTGCGCCGGAAATATTAATAAAATAGCCATTTTCAAGATATAATAATTGTATAATAAGTCGAAAATGAAAAAATAAGCTCTTTTTTATGAATTTATATTGTAATTTTTCTTGCAACAATTGTTAAAAAGTTGTAATATATAGAGGCAACAAAAATTATACGGAGGTAATGTTTTGAAAAAGATAGTAAAGTTTCTTTCAGTATTAGCCGGCGCAGCAGTAATAGCGCCGATATGTGCAGCAATTCCTTCAGATAATAATGCAAGTGCCGTAACATTAAATACACTTAACGGCAGTGATATGTTTTTTAAGCAGCAGGGTCATTACACTTGTACTCTCTGCGCAAATGCAATGCTTCTCAGAAGAACAACAAGAATCCTCGGCGGTGACTGGCAGTCAGTAACGGAAAGTAGCTGCCGCGGCAGCATATGGTACGGCGAAGGTATGGCTTTCACCTACACATATAACGGTATCCATGTTGATAACGAGCGTATATACGGTCCGTCTGCAAACACACTCCGGGAGCTTCTTGCAAAGCACCCGGAGGGCATTGTGGCTTATGACTATGATTATCCCCATGCTATTCTTCTCACGGATTATACAAACGGAAAATTCTATTGTGCCGATCCTGCGAATAATACTCCGTCGGGACGTATCGAAGTTACCCAGTCACTTATTGACGTGAACGGCATAGAGGATTACTGGTATGTTACGAATGATCTTCCGGCGCTCGACGGAGAATATAAAATAAACAACAAATCAACTGTCAGCGCTCAGAAGATCGCAGTCGGAAACAAGATTACACTGACCGGCGCTGCTGACGGCGGCAAAGGCAGTTACAGCTACAGCTACTATTATAAAGACAGCAACGGCGACTGGAAAAAATTCGCGTCCGGAGGATCCGCTGATTATTCGCCCGATAAGGAAGGCAAATGGTATTTCAAGGCTGAGGCTTCTGACAGCGCAGGCGTATATGCGTCAAAGGAATTTACCGTAAATGTCAATAAGCAGCCTTCACTTACCGCAAGTGTTGAAAAAAGCAGCATAAATTACGGTGAAGATATCAATATCAGATTCCTCGCTTCCAATGGAGCAGGCTGTTTCAGATATGAGGTAGATGCTGTCAAGCCGAGCGGCGCAGTTGTAAACCTTCGCAAGAATTTCCAGTATTCAGGCTTTACCTACCATCCGTGGGAGGTAGGCACATATAAGCTCAATATCCGTGTAAAGGATATCATGGGCAATACTGCCAGCGAATCTGTCAGCTTTGAAGTCAAGGCAGGTCCGCTTGAGAACAGATCGGTCGCTGACAAGACAGAGCTTGTCTACGGAGAAAATGTCAATTTCAAGGGCGCTGCTTCAGGCGGTTCAGGCGGATATCAGTATAAATACACCGCAGTAAAGCCTAACGGAAAGACAGTAGTTCTCAGAAAATACAATACCTCTTCCGCATACAGTTATCATCCATGGGAAGAGGGTACATATACAGTTACCGTCAGTGTCAGGGACAGCGCAGGAAAGGTAACAAAAAAGGATATAAGCTTTACGGTGAAAACAAATCCACTGACGAACAGGACGAGCGTAAGCGCGGAAAAAATTGCCTATGGAGGGAATGTTACTCTTACAAGCTCGGCAGAAGGCGGTACAGGAGGATATGAATACAAATATTATGCAGTAAAGCCGTGCGGCGCCAGAGTTAATCTGAAAAAATACAGCAGTATCGGTACATATACATATCATCCGTGGGAGAAGGGCGTTTACACGATCGAGTCTGTTGCCAAAGACAGCAGAGGAAAGACGGTTTCTTCGTTCCTGACCTTTACAGTTGTATGATCGCTGACCGAGCAGTAAAAAAAGCAGTTGCATTGTAGTTTTATAATGCAGCTGCTCTCTTTTTTTATTCTGTTGATTCAGATAAGTTGCCCTGTAAGGATCCCGTTTACTGCATCGTCGGGATCGCCGTAGATCCCGCTGCAGCAGATTATCCCGTCCTCGGAAAGAAGCTCGTCAGTTTCCGCTCCTATTCTTCCGCAGATAACGGTATCTGCATCCATAAGTCCGAGCATATCGACCTTGTCCTGAACAGATCCGTTCATCGTGCCGACTATCTCCGAGCATATCACGCGGTCGTTTTCCGTATCATATACCTTGAAATGCCTGCATTCTTCAAAGCTTCCGCAGATCAGATCTGATCCTATATCAACCGTAACTGCTATTTTCATAATTTCACTTCCGTTTATTCAACCGTTTTTGTTGCGCCGGAGAAATCTGCCTCAGCGCCGAATGAATGGAATATAATACCCGTTACGTTTGAGGCGCTCGCATAATAGCGGTTTTCAGTATAAAGAGGATAGAATATCCCGTTGTCGATAAGATGCTGCTCTGCTTCCTTAGTTGCTGTGATATCAGCGGAGGACTGATTTTTGCGTATATTTCCGACAAGTTTGTCATATTCTTCGGAGGAATAATTCGCAACATTGTATTTTGCGGAGGATTCAAACAGCTCCAGTGTGCTGAGAGGAGTGTTTCCTTCAATTGTAAGCGGAGCAATCACTGCCTCATATCTTCCGCTTTCGATCCTGTCCTTTAACTCGGATACAGGAACGGGCTTTTTATTGAAATATCCTCCGGTGAGGTTGTTCCAGTTTTCGATTATGTTGTTTACATAGCTTTGCGTATGTTCATCATCGGTGCAGAGAATGGTAATATTTGTAACTGCATCTGCATTGACAGCTTTCATTCCCTTTGCAAGCAAGACCTCCGGTTTTTCTTTTCCTGAAAAAGTAAGAGTTCCTGCCTTACTGCGGTAGCTTGAGTCCCCGACTGATGCACTGTCAGGAATGATGCTTTCAGTCATGGTGCAGTGCTCCGGCAGACTGCTGAGTATTTTTTTTCTGTCGAGGGAAGCGAGTAGTCCGCAGCGGATATCCCTGCTGCTGAGCAGCTCGTCCTTAGTATTGAATGAAATACCCCATTCGGTATCTCCGAAGCTTGTAAGATGAAATCCGGCTTTTTCCGCACGATGCATATCGGCGTTGGTAATAGCTCCGCAGTCGATATCTCCGTTTTCAATTGCGGCGCAGATATCGGGATAAGCTTTGCCGATGGTGATATTCACTCCTGCCGGAACAGGCTTGCTCTGACCGACATATTCTTTATTGTTCCGCAGATAGATGTATTCGTCGTGTGACCAGCCATTTTCACGGATATAGAATGTTCCGTTGCACAGGATCTTGTCGCTGTCCCTGCCGTACTGACCGGAGGTCTTTTCAAAAAATTCCTTATTGCAGGGCATTGCCGGCGGAGTCGCAAGAAGCTGCAGAAAATCCGCGTCCGGATATTCAAGCTGAAAAACAACGGTTTTATCATCTGTAGCAAATACTCCGAGAGTATCAGTATCCGCCTTGCCCGAATTGATCTTTTCGGCGTTTTTGATGCAGAAAAGCGTATGAGCTGTCGGAGAAGAGGTCTGCGCCTGTATCGAACGGGTTATCCCGTATGCGAAATCTCCAGCTTTCAGTTCTGTCCCGTCATTCCATTTGAGACCTTTTCTCAGGTGGAACGTATACATCAGGTTGTCAGCGCTGATATCCCAGCTTTCTGCTGCGCCTTTTATTATGGAATTGTTTTCTCCGATCCGCACAAGTCCCTCAAATATATTCATGATAACCAGCCTTGCGCCGGAATCATTGGCTATCTGGGGATCAAGTGTGACAGGCTCGCTGTCAATATTATAATAAATCAGCTGATCCTCCGGACCTTCGGGTTCCTTGCCGCAAGCACAAAGCATAAGACAAAGTACAGCCATGAAAAGCCCGAGGATTCTTTTTGTGTATTTCAATGTTCCATCTCCCATTAAGACGATATGATATATTGTTAAGGAGCCACTGAATAAATCACGCATGACGGCTTGGTACCTGCAGGATTGCGGCGCTCATCTGATACGATCTGGCTATGCAATACAGGCACCGGATTTGATCAGTGCTTATTTAATGATAAGGTTTTACGCAGTCAAAGTCAACAACAAAACTGATACCATTATGTTACAACTTAGTTTTTCATATATTATGACAGAAAATAAAATGTATACGGATAATATTGTTCCTAAAAAAATGCAGAAAATTATAAAATACTGTTTAAATTTAATAAAATATGTGTTACAATAATAAATTGTAGGAGGGAGTCTGAGAAAAGAAGATTCCCGTAAAAAACAGAGGGGGCTTTTTTATGGTAATCACCATTGCAAGACAGTTCGGCAGCGGAGGACGAAAGATAGGTTATGAGCTTGCCGAGAAACTCGGTATAGCTTATTATGATAAAAATCTGCTTACGCTTGTCGCGCAGGAAAGCGGTATGGATCCGGATGTTATTGACGGTATAGATGAGAAAGCTACCAGCAGCCTGCTGTATTCTCTTTCTATTGGCGCAGCCGCTACATTCGACAATACATTCCGCATAGAACCCCAGCTTCCGATGAACGACAGATTATTTCTCGCACAGCATGACGTTATCAGGAATATTTCCCATGATCCCTGTGTTATCGTAGGACGCTGCGCAGATTATATTCTCAAAGACAGGGAAGATCTTGTAAGATTATTCATCTATGCCGATATAAATAAGCGTGTGGAATACGCCGTCAGGGAATATGACGTAAATCCGCAGAAGGCTCATTCTGTTGTGACGAAGACCGATAAGACAAGAGCTAATTATTATAATTATTATTCTACCCGCAAATGGGGCGATCCTGCCAATTATGATCTGTGCATAAACAGCAGCAGTCTTGGTATTGAAGGAAGCGTTGACCTTGTAGAATACTATCTGAAGCTTAAAGGTATGATCTGATAAATGAAGCAATATTTGAAAACTGCCGTCATATGCATTGTGATTCTGTGTACGGCGGCTGTCTTTTGCGCCTGTAATAAACAGGAAGAGGAATCCGCTGTGCCTGTTGTCAGCTATACAAGCGGCAGCGATGAGTTGAATGATGAACTGAAGGATATTGCCGCTCAGTATTTTTCCGCGGTGACAAAACAGGATCATATGAATGTTGCAAGGATCTCAACAGAGGATTTTGAATATAACTATAATGAAACGGCATTTCTTGATTATGCAAGGACTGTTGAGCATTTTGAGCTTGGCAATGTAGATATGTCCCGTCTTGTTGTTGAAGATGATATCTTTACCGTCCCTGTGAACTGCGTCCTGACAATAAATGATGAAAATACGGACGAAAACGGAAATGATCAGGAAACAGGAGAACATGAATTCTGCTACATCTTTTCGTTTAAAAAGACCGGAGAAGGATATAAGATCAATTCAATAACCGAGAGCGCATTCGGATAAGCAAAGGAGATGGCACTATGAAAAACTATAAATATCTCGGAAAATCAAACGGAAAGAAATTCTGCATCGAGGGAGTTGATGTTTTTTCGCATAAATGGAAAACACTCGGAGAATGTGATATCGTTCTTGAACCTGATACGAAAAAGCCTTTCAGCTTTTCTATGTATGAGATAGAAACCGACAGCAAAAAAGTCAATTTTCTTGCCGGAAAATTTGACGATGAATACTGGTCTTTTTTTATCGGACAAAAAGAAGACGATTACTTTTTTTAATCCCGGAGGTAAACTATGGATACTAAAGAACTTACAGTCGGCGCACTGCTCGATCTTACTCACACAATAGCAGCAGAGCTTTTCAGTGATAAGGAATATCCCTGGGAGGCATTGCCGGATATAGCAGATTTTATCAGAAAGCTTGGACCGCAGCTCCCGGCAGATGAATATGATCAGAAAGGCGAAGATATATGGGTCGCAAAATCTGCTGAGGTCATGCCCTCGGCATATCTGAAAGGCCCGCTCATTATTTGCCCCGGAGCAGAAATACGTCACTGTGCCTTTATCCGCGGCAGCGCAATAATCGGAAAAGGCAGTGTTATCGGTAATTCCAGCGAGCTGAAAAACTGTGTTATCTTTGATAATGCACAGGTCCCGCATTACAATTATATCGGTGATTCGATACTCGGCTACCGCTCACATCTCGGTGCAGGCGCAAAGACATCGAATCTTAAATCCGACAAGACAAATATCAGCGTCCGCGCTGAGGACGAGATCATCAATACCGAAATGAAAAAATTCGGCGCGATAGTCGGAGATTATGTTGAGGTTGGCTGTAATGCCATTCTTAACCCCGGTACTGTTATCGGCAGAAATACGACGATCTATCCTCTGTCTATGGTGCGCGGTTATGTTTCCCATGACAGCATCTATAAAAAACAGGGAGAAATTGCCGAGAAAATCTAAAACAATGCTGTACAAAGACCGTCTGTCGGCTTTGAACGGAGCAAAATCAGCCGCCCGTTGGGCGGCTTTTTGTGAGCCTGAAATTTATATAAAAACTATATAATTTGTAGTTAAAAATATACATATTCAACAAAAAACAATTTCCTGTTTTTTGTTGGGCTTAATTTGTAGACAAAAATCGAAAAATCTGCTATTATAATAAATTGAAATAAAGGCAACACGGCACAAAAACGGGCAGCGCATCTGCAATACTATCTTTGTGCGGTATCGCCTGAAATGAAAAAACAAGGGAGAGGTGACTGTGAAATATACTGTAAAGGAAGTTTTGCAGTTTATCGAGGGCAATGATGTCAGGTTTGTCAGACTTGTTTTTTTCGATATTTCCGGAAGAAGAAAAAATCTTCTTATCATGGCAAGCGAACTTAAATCAGCATTTGAAAAGGGTGTACCTATTCCTGCAAGCGCAGTTTGCGTCGACGCTCGTGACTTCGGAGAGCTTTTGCTTGTTCCGGAACCGGATACTCTCAGGCTGCAAAACCGTCAGCTGAATCAGGGCGCAGTGGTAAGTCTGATTTGCTCGATCCGCAGGTGCGACGGGAAATTTTTCGAGGGCGATGTGCGCAGACTGCTCAGACAGACTGCGGAGAAGATACACTCATCAGGTCTTGGAGTATATTTTTCTATATCCGCTGATTTCACGCTTATACGGACGGACAGCGAGGGTGACCCGACAGGGATACCCGATGACTGCGCAGGATATTATGCTACATATCCTGATGACCGCGGAGAAAGCGTGATACGCCGTATATGTCTTTCACTTGAGGGTGCAGATATAGTTCCGCTTTCCTGCTGCCATGCAAAGGGGAAAGGTCAGCATACGGTCGAACTGAAATATACCGAGGCGATGAAGGCGGCGGACGATTATCAGATATTCAGAGCTGCTGCAATGACGTGCGCGGCAGAATCAGGGCTTTATGCATCGTTTGAGCCATGTCCGCTGAACGACAGTCAGGAGAACAGACTGAAAATCAGTATCGCACTGCGCGAAGCAGGAGAAAACCTGTTTACCGACAGGGGGCAGGGAATAAGCAAAAGGGGAGAGAGCTTTATTGCCGGTATTCTCAGATATATCCATGAAACGGCAGTATTTTTTACAAAACGATCCTGTGGGAAGAAACAGTCCATGTCGGTCGGTTTTCCCGGAGATGATTCCGTTTTGCATATGGCGATGCCCGGCAGCGCAAGGGCAAGGTTAGAGTTTCTTTTTGCCGATACGGATTGTAATATATTTCCGGCGCTGACGCTGATACTTAATGCAGGGCTTGAGGGCATAGAGAAGGAATACAAGCTGCCTGATGCTGACGATAAGAAAGAATATCCGGAGCTTACGGATATGGTGAAGGCTGCCTGTGAGAGTGATTTTGTCCGCAGATACATACCGGAGGAGATACTCTCGTATTATGAGGGAGCAAATGATTGATAGTCGGAATTTTCACATTCCAAAGCATATTTGTAATATGGCATAGCTTCGGAGGGATAAGGAAAGAATCAGTTTCAAAGGTATTAAAGTACAGCAGAAAAACCATATGAAATAATAACCTCACGGCGTAAGCCGTTTCGACCGGCAAAGCCGTTCTCAACGGACGCCTGAGAGAACATTTAATAAATTCTTTTATATATGCGCCTAACG
>CACYWT010000022.1 GCA_902778175.1 uncultured Ruminococcus sp.
GCCTGCTTACCGCAGCGGAGATCTTGCTCGCTGGGGCAAGGACGGAAAGATATATTTCATGGGCAGAATGGACAATCAGGTCAAGCTCAGAGGTCTGCGCATAGAGCTTGATGAGATTGAAAATGTAATGAATTCATATCCGTCCGTAACGCGCAGCGTTGTTATCGTGAAGGAAAGCGAACAGGCAGGTCAGTTCCTCTGCGCTTACTTTGCGGCGGGAGTAAAGGTCAATACAGAGGATCTTGCGTCCCATATGGGCAAGAGCCTTGCAAAGTATATGATACCCTCCGTATTTGTCCAGCTTGACGCAATACCGCTCACGGCAAACGGAAAGGTTGACAAAAAGGCGCTTCCGGAGCCGGTGGTCGAAGCGGAAGAACGTGATTATGTTGCTCCGCAGACAGAGCTCCAGAAAAAGCTTTGCTCTATGTTCGCTTATGCGCTCGGTACAGATAAGGTCAGCATCACTGACAATTTCTTTGAGATAGGCGGCACATCGCTTACAGCTTCAAAGATCGCAATGAAGGCGATGATGGAAAAGCTTCCCATAGTCTTCAAGGATATTTTTGATTACCCGACAGTTGAGGCTATGGAAAAGTTTATCAACGGAAAAATGCAGACTACTCCTCAGGCAAAGGAGGAGATGAAGGTTACTGAGAGTAATGCCCTGTCGCATAATACAAAAGAATTCATAACTGACGAAACATCAGAGAATATTGTCGATACAGGCGATATATTGCTGACAGGCGCGACCGGTTTCCTCGGTATCCATGTGCTCAAATGTCTGCTTGACACTACTGATAAAAAGGTTTACTGTCTGCTTCGCGCAAACAGCGATACAGCCGAAAACAGGCTGAAAAATATGCTGATGTACTACTTTGATGATCCGATGGACGGGCTTTTCGGCAAACGTATACAGGTCATCAAGGGCGATATTACCGATAAAGATCTTATCCTTACGCTCGATTCATATGATTTCAAAACTGTGATAAACTGCGCGGCTTGCGTCAAGCATTTTGTACAGGACGATACGCTCGACCGCATCAACTGGCACGGCGTTGAAAATCTGATAGCGCTTTGTCTGAAATCAAAACGCCGTCTTGTTCAGGTATCAACAGTAAGTATAGCCGGTACAGGAACGACCGGACAATTCAGCATTGACAGAAAGATCTATGAGAACGAGCTGTATTTCGGTCAGAATCTTGATAATAAATACGCCAATACAAAGTTCAAGGCGGAACAGGTTCTGCTGAAGGCAGTGGAAGATGACGGTCTTGACGGAATGATAGTCCGCGTAGGAAATCTTATGAGCCGTTACAGCGACGGAGAATTCCAGATCAATTTTGTAACGAATAACTTTATGCGCAGTCTGAGAGCCTATGCAAAGCTGGGCGTTATCCCTGTTGATGCTCTTGACAAGCCGGTTGAGTTCTCACCCATTGATTGTACCGCGGCGGCTGTTGTTGCGCTTTCGGTGACCGACAGGCAATTTACGGTATTCCACGCAACAAACGGACACAGGGTACATATGGGAGATGTTGTCGAATCACTCAACAGGATCGGAGTACCGTTGAAACCGGTAAGCACGGCGCAGTTCCAGCAGAAATTCAATGAGGCTATGAATGACGAAAAGATGAATGAGATCCTTTCTCCGCTTATTTCCTACAAAGGATCGACCGGAGAGGCTGTTCAGTTCTATATCGGACACGATAACGGATTTACTACAAGGATGCTCTATCATCTCGGTTTCAAATGGCCTATTATCAACGAGGAATATCTGGACAATGCTTTTGAAACGCTTGAAGGCTTTGAATTCTTTACGGGGGATTGATCTATGACAAGAAACGATTACCTGATAAAAAGAAAATTCAACAGTTATCTTGTCCCGGGCATACTTATGGTCATTGCTATGCAGCTTGGCAATATCGTTGACAGTATTCTTGTCAGTATGTTCATTGACATTGACGGACTTACGGCTATATCATTGAGTATGCCTGCTCTGTGCTTTATGCAGATGTTCGGATTTATTATAGGTGTGGGCGGTTCGATAACGATCTCTGTCAAGCTTGGAAAGCGCCAGATGAATGAAGCCTCCGGTATTTTTTCGGTGTGCCTGATCTCGGTTATCGTCATATCGCTTGTGTTCACCGTACTGTCATTTTTCATAACCCGTCCGCTGACGATGCTTCTGGCATCGACAGCGGAGTTACAGGCGTTGCTTGAGCCGTATCTTTTCGTATTCATTTGCTTTATCCCGTCGCTCAATGTTTGCCTTGTTCTGGCAAACATAATGACGATAGATAACAACCCAAAGCTCGGCTCGGCTTCCTTTGTAGTTGCAAATGCCGTTAACCTTATCCTCGATTATGTTTTTCTGAAATACACCGATATGGGAATGACGGGAGCAGCCCTTTCGTCAATTATCGGCTTCGGCGCAGGAATACTGCTGGTGATCCCTTATATATTCTCGAAAAAGAGAATGCTGCACTTCAGCCTGCGTGAAGGCGTCAGACAGATAAGATCAATTGTCGGGGTATTCAAGAACGGTATGCCGCAGGCAATGTATTTTATTATGTCGATACTGAAATACTACATTCTCAACGCCTTTATACAGCAGACTCTCGGCGCTGATAATATGGCTATTTATGCTGTATGCATCAATTCGGTCAATATTGTCAGACTTTGCATTGAGGGCGTTATCGGAGTTGTTCAGACCATCGGCGGCGTTTTGTTCGGTGAAAAGGATTATTACGGGATCCGCAGACTTGTAAGGAGGACTGTGATATTCTGCTGTGCTGCTGTTGCAGCATTGACGGCTCTGTTCATTATTTGTCCGCAGCTGATCCTGACAGTTTTCTCCTTCAATAAGCCGGAGCTTTACGATATAGCGATGCTCTGTGTTCGTTTGTTCAGTTTCAGCTTTGTATTCTATGCTGCAAACCGTATCGTTCAGGTTTATTATCAGACGACGCTCAATACAAGACTTTCATCTATCAATACTACTCTCGACGGTTTTGTTTTCCTGGTGCCGATCTCAATGATCTTTATCGGGACAATGGGAGTTGTCGGAGTAAGCGTCGCAACAATTGTAACGGAGGCATTGTCCTTCTTTGCGGTATTTATATACAGGGTGATACAGCAAAAACGCGGAAAGCTGCCGCAGAAGGGTTTCCTTATGATACCTGAAAAGGACGGGGAGAGTCTTGTTGATATTACTGTGAGCAGTACGGACGAACAGGCTGTCGAGGTGTCAAAGCAGCTTATGGAATGTTGTGAAAAAGAGGGGATCCCGTCGGAAAAAGCGACCATAATAAGCGTCGCTGCCGAAGAGCTTACTTCAAATATCGCACATTACGGATATAAAGGAAACAAACCGAGCTTTATAGACATAAGGCTGTCAAAGGTTGACAGCAGACTTATTCTTCGTGTGCGTGACGACGGTGTTTCCTTTAATCCGACGGAATACAGTTCCGGGGGAAGCGATGAATTCCGTCTTGGCGGCATTGAGCTTATCAGGTCTGTTGCAGACAGAATGACCTATAACAGAGTGCTTAATATGAACAACACAGTAATCGAAGTAGCTCTGGATAATGCTGAATAATGAGGAGGACCGATAATGGATATTACTGTAAAAAACGAAGAAAAGATATATACACTGATAATAGAGGGAAGGATAGATACTCTCACCGCTCCTGAGCTGGTAAAGGTTTTTCGTGAAAATGCCGGAAAAGCTGATAAAATGATTTTTGATATGAGCGGCGTGGATTATATATCGTCAGCAGGGATCAGGGCGATCGTATCGGCATACAAGGATATGGGCAGCAAGGACGGTCTTGTGCTTAAAGGACTGAGGAATAATGTACGGACCATTATCAGAATGACCGGACTTGAAAAGAAGCTGACTATCGAAGAATAGATCTTTCCGGTTTTGTCAGAAAACAAATGATATGAAAAAGAGCTGCAGCTGCGTTGAACGCTGCTGTAGCTCTGTTTTTTTATTCTGCTTTTTCAGCTGCTGAAATCTTTGATAACAGTCAGAATGTTTTTTCCGTCTTTGTACTGATACGAATATTCGTCAGCTATTTCAAATGTAAGAAATCTTCCTAATCCGCCGATGTTGATGTCGGGATCATAGTCTTCTATATCAAGGATATCCTTTGTCGGATCGAAAGGCATTCCGCTGTCAATGAATACAAGCCGGACTTTTTTTCCGTTCTGAGAGATCCTGACCTCTGCCGTGCCGTCGCCGTTTTTGTAAGCATAGCTGCATATATTTACAAACATTTCCTCGGCGATCAGCCGCAGGGTGAGTATGCTTTCCTCTTCCATATCAAGCGAAAGCAGCTTGTCGTTGATAATGCGGATATTTTCGGTTTTTGCCTCAAGCTTTAACGAGTATTCTCTGATTTCCGGGATCGTCATGGTCAGTATTGTTATATCATCACTTTGCTCGGCGTTTTCTGAAAATTCTTTTACGCTTTCAAGAACTGAGCTGAGAATAACCTCTCCCGGTCTATGCAGATTACGGGAAAGTGTATCCCTGAGTCTGTCGTTGCCGTACAGTGAATCATCTGTGCTTTTTGCCTCGGGAACGCCGTCGGTATAGAGGAACAGCGTATCGCCCGGTTTGATCTTTATCCGTCTTTCAGTGTATTGCTCGTCCTCAAAAATGCCGGCTGCTGCTTCAAATGAGCTTTCTATTTCGATAAGTCTGTCCGAAAGCAGATAGGGGGGATTATGACCGGCGTTGGAGTAAACAAGCTCTCCGGTTTCGGGATGATATATTCCGATAAAGGTTGTAATAAACATCATATTGGGATTATGCTTCGCAAGATGATCGTTATATTCCACCATTATTCTGCTTGGGGATAAGCCGGATTCTGCATACTGGCGCAGTAAGGTGATCGCGTTTGCCATGAACAGAGCAGCCGAGACTCCCTTGCCTGAAACATCGGCAATTATCACACATATGCTCCCGTCGCTGAGTATACGGTAATCGTAAAGATCGCCTCCGACGTCCCTTGCTGGCAGCATACACGAATGGATATCCGCACTTTCGGCATGGAATGATTTTGGCTCCAGAAAACCGTTCTGTATTTCTCTGGCAATATTCAGCTCTGTTTCCTGCATCGCTTTTTCACGGTTGAGCTTTGAAATATCCTTGATATAACGGTCTATTTCATAAGCCATGCTGTTGAACGAATCAGCCATTTTTGCAAATTCATCCTGTCCCTTGATCTGCAGCGGTACAAATTCATTGCCTCGTTCATGGATAAAACCGACCATTTTTTTGCTTATGAGAGTGACCGGTTTCTGGATCTTTCTTTTCAGAATAAATGCTATGATAAAGACGATCAGAACCGATGTAACGATTATAATAAACATTATATAGCTGAATCTTGTCCTGACCGTGTTGACAGCATCGCTGACGGACATTTCCGCGCCGACAATACAGAATGTTTCCTTCTCTGCGCCGGAGTTATCAGAGGAATTATTCTTCTTTACCGGAACATAGCAGACTATGGTATCTCCATATTCCGTATCGTCACGACAGAATGTCACTTCATCATTTGTGAAAGTCCTGATCTCTTCTTCGTACAATACGTCGGAAACATATCCGGTAGAGATGGCTTCCTTTGCTGATTCAAGAGCGCCTTTGCCGTATCCGATGGCAAGGTATGTTTTGCAGCCCTTGTCCGGATCGGGTATCTCAGCATAGATATACGCCATACCCATAATATTGCAAAGACTGTCGAATCTTTCGGTTCTGTCCTGAAGATCTTTTTTAATGCTGACATCAGCTGTTTCAAAATCATCTGCGGCGATAAGAGCCGCTTCCCTGACATCTTCCCGGCACTTGTTCATGGTTGCGTTGTATGTTATGAGATAAGATCCGAGAAGAACTGCGAGATCTGCGATAAGAACAAGGGGAAGTATGAGCAGTACGAGTTTCCAGAAAATAGATTTGATCATTTTTATTCAATATTCAGGCTGCGGGCAAAGCCGGTCATTTTTATGATTTCCATAATATTATTCCTGAGATTCCTGAGCACAAGATTATCGCTGCCGACCAGTTTTCTTGTTTTAATAATACTGCGCAGTCCTGCGGAAGATATATATTTTACATCTTTCATATCAAGCACGATCCTGCTGCACTGCGGCAGACATTCTTCAACAGCCTTATCGAGCAGGGCGGATGATGTTGTATCAATATCTCCTTCGATAGAGAGTGTGCAGGTGTCCGCGTCAATATTCTTTACAATATTCATATTTATTTCCTCCTGATATTTAGTGTCGGAAAAATCAATATCAAATAAATAATATCATAAATTCCGGTCTATACCATTATACCACACCCGACACGCCCCGGGCTACCCGTTTTCCGCAATTTCAAAAAGAAATATTTATCCAAGGCTGATGGGCTTTGATATTAAGGCAATACCGCACAAAGATAGTGCCACAGATGCGCCGTCAATTTTTTCGTCAGATTGTGCAAAACGAGCCAATAACCTGACGGTTATCAAGCAAGTTTTGTGCAGAATGACGGGAAAAGAGTACCCCAAGGGCACTTCCTTCGGGCGCAACAGATGTGGTGCTAAGCCGCAAGGCGGTCTCCCAGCGGTGTTGCCTTAAATCTATGCTTGCTGAGATCACGGAGGGATCTGAGACCGGTTCTTTTTCTGCTATGGACGAATACAGCCCTGATCCAAAGATTTTGTGTTTACAAATTAAAATAAATGTGCTATTATATACACATAATAAAATGTCGGGAGGATCACAAAATGAAACGATTATTCAGAAGAGCAATTGCGATTGCACTGACTTCGGTAATGCTGACGTCGGCAGCCGCAATCCCCTGCGGCAGCGCTGCAGCTGTACAGGATTCAGCCGCCGTACAGATCAGTGCGAACAAAACGGTTAAACTGAATAAGACCGTAATGTCACTCGGAAAAGGTGAAAGTTTCAGGCTGACAGCAGATCAGCGTGTGAAATGGAGAACATCTTCTTCCAAAATTCTGACTGTCGATCAAAGCGGCAATGTCAAGGCTGTCGGAGTCGGTACTGCATGGATAACTGCAAAAAACGATCAGGGCGCAGAAAGATCTTGCAGAATAACCGTTAAAAAAGCGCCTGAAAAAGTTACTCTTACAAAAGGTATACTCACACTTGGCGTCGGAGAAAAGTTTAAGCTCGGTTCAGGTGTTAATGACGGAAGCGCATCTGCGATGCGTAAGTATCGTAGCAGTAACAGCAGCGTGATAAAAATGACGCATACTGACTGGACAGGCGAATTTGTCGCTGTGAAACCCGGAGTAGCATATGTTACAGTACGCACATACAACGGTAAGGAAAGCAGCTGCAAGGTAACAGTGAAGCCTGCTCCGAAAAAGATCACACTGACAAAGGGCGTACTGACGCTTGGTGTGGGAGAGAAATATACCATCGGGTCCGCTATAAATGACGGGGCGGCAGCAGCTGTGCGCACATACCGCAGCAGCAATAACAGTATTGTAAAAATGACACGCACTGACTGGGTTGGCGAATTTGTCGCTGTGAACCCCGGAGTAGCATATGTTACAGTACGCACTTGCAACGGTAAGGAAAGCACCTGCAAGGTGACTGTCAAGAAACAACCGTCTGAACTTTCTTTTGAAAGAAACGTCTTTGTGCTCGATGCCGGAAAGACCGGAAAAATAAAACCTTTATATTTATCAACCGAAGGCGCAAACAAAGTTACTTACAGTATCGAAAATAAAAACATTGCCTCGGTGGATAATAACGGCAATATCAAGGCATTGAAAACCGGTACGACAGAAATCACTGCGCGCACCTACAACGGAAAGACAGAAAAAATAATGGTTATTGTAAACGGGGTAAAGGACAGGACTGTTTATCCCGACGCTGAGAAGGTCAATGCTCTGCTTAATACTGCAAAGCTGAAACCGGTAAAAACTAATTATCCTGACGTTGACAAGGCTGTGGATAAAATAATGGCTTCGGCAGTAAAGAGCGGAATGACGCCGGGGCAGAAGGCACAGGCTTGTTACAAATATCTTGCACAGAACTGTGAATATGATTTTCCGTGGCTTTGTGATATTGATTGTGTAGCATACGAAGACGAGGACGATTCTCATATAGTCAGTTATGCTTACTCGATACTTGAAAAAAAACGCGGAGTATGCGACAATTTTTCTGCAGCTTATGTTGTGCTGCTGAAACGTATAGGATTCGACGCAAATCTTGTGGACGGAGATGTAGGTAGGACAGGAGGCGGATATTCCGGTCACGCATGGGTCAATGTCAATATAAACGGCAAACATCTGAGTTTTGATCCTCAGGTGGAAGCCAATAATCTCGGAACAAACAAAACGGTAAACTATTGGTTCTACGGAATGGAGCCGGAAAACACTTCACACTTATACAAATATTATTCAAAGCAGTATTCAGGTGACTTTAAAGGCACCGGTTACCAGAAGGGAATAATGTATTTCAAATCCAGGGTATCGGCTTCATGCAACGGTATTACATTCAGGAACGAATACAAGCTTCCTGAAGGGTGTGATTATGATCATGCAATGGATGATCGTTATTATGACAGCAAGGGGAATATACAAGATGATGGTTGGCTTAAAATAGACAAGAATCATATTGTTCCCGTGAAATTCAAAACAGAAATGCAGAACGGTCCATTGCCGTATTATGTAGAGCTGTACGCTGATCGCTATGTCGGGACAGATGACAAAGGGGAAGATATAATAGAAAGAGTAGGCCCGATGGTCATGGTTGAAAAAAGCAAAAATAAAGTCAATGAATTCACATGGACGCCGGATAAGCCCGGATATTATGCATTTAAACTATCGGTTTATTATACGACACGGTATACCATGATGCTTGCTCAGGATATGCTGAATTCTCCTGCTTACTGTGTAAAATACTATTTCAATGTTGATGTAGACTGAACTGTGCAAAACAGAAAAATAAAACCGACCGGACAGCCGAAATGGTTGTCCGGTCAATATTATGACAGCATGAATTTTTACCTTCTGAAAGAAGGGCTAAAAAAATCTTACGGCGATTGAATAAGATCCGGATTTATTATATAATACAGATTCTTTGTTATCGTTTTGTTTTTCAGCGGCAGAAAATCCTCTCCTGTGCTGTCAAGTATTCCTCCGCATTTCTGTATTACCCTGTTTGAGCCGATATTTTCAACCATCGCGTATATGCGGATCTTCTCATAACCGCGTGAAAAAAGATAACGCAGCATACATTTACACGCCTCGGTCATATAACCATTGTTCCAGTATTTTCTTGACAGATCATAACCGATCACGGGTATGCCGTTTTCATACCCGTTGACATCTATGCCGCCGATAAGCTTATTTTCGCTTTTCAGCACTATAGCGCAGTTTATCCTTTCTGGCATCTCGTATTCCTTTATCCACATATCAAGAACAAATTTTGTATCGTCAATGCTTTTGTGCGTATTCCATGTGAGGTATTTCGTTACCTCGGGGTCGCTTGCCCATCCGGTGAACATATCCTCGGCGTCATCAGGCTCAAACGGTCTGAGCAAAAGCCTTTCTGTTTCGAGTGTAAGTTTCATGATTTTGTTTTCCTTTCATTAGTGATCTGTCATTTTTTTCTTTTTTTAGGTTCGGGCAGTTCATCGGCTATCGTCTGTACAAGCTCACTCATGAACTCCCTGTTGTCGATATCCTCGACAAGCAGCATTTCCTTTGCGCCCTCATACGGCAGCTCCGAAGGAGAATCGGGCATAAGCCTTTTTGCGCCTGCTGTCGGTTTGACAAGGAACCTGTTGTCATAGATCCCTCCGATGACCTTCCCTTTGCAATAGATGATGTATTCGCCCATCATTGCCCTGTATGATATTTCCGGGGCGTCTGAAAGCTGTTCTGAAATATAGTCAAGATATTCTCTGTCTGATGACATAACAAGTTCCTCCTTCTGTTTTCATTTGTGCCAGGGGCGTTTTTTGCCGAGCCAGCCCATTTCCTTCCAGTATTCGCCGTCCTTCGGATTGAAGCCGTTTTTTTGCAGCATACGCATTATCCCGAACATAAAGCGGCTTTTAATCCCGGGGCTGACTTTGCCGTTTTTTCTGATTATGCTTTTTGCTATTGATGAAGTTTTTTTGTCTATGGCGATTTTCTTTTTTTCGCTGATCTTTTCCCAGCTTGTCGCTGCGACGCCGATACCGTATTTATATATCTTTGGTATTCCCCAGAAGAACAGACTGTCAGCCATATCCTTATTGGTGGATTTCATTCCTGCGCCTGCCGCAGTGCTTATGCATACGCCCTGTTTGCGGAACATGGACTGCTCCGGACGGTGTACCATCCAGCGGTAGCCGTAATGATCGAGAAATGCTTTCATGGCGCCTGTCGCATGGTAGACATATACCGGGCTTTCAAGGATTATAACATCAGCCTCGTCCATAGCCGCGGTTATCGGTTCGAGCTTTTTGTAATGCGGACATTTCTTTTCGTCCTTCACAAAGCAGGTGGTGCAGCCGACGCAGAATTCCCCGAAATCCCTCGGAAGAAAAAATTCGGTCAATTCTCCGCCGATTTTTTCGGCAAGCTGACGGGCAATATGATATGTCGAGCCTTTATGGCTCTGTCCGTGAATTATGACTGTTTTCATAGTATTTATCTCCGTTTCCGGATCATATGTCACGACAGAAAGAAATGATCTCCTCTTTCCGCGGCGCAACATCTTCCCTGTATTCTATTCCGCAAAAACCGATATGAGCGGCACATTCTATTTCCATATGACCGTAGAAATGCTCAATGCTCTGTATCAGGCGTTCACATTCCTTCATATTCGGCCCTGTTCTCAGTACGACGGCATAGCCCTTTTTGCCCCTGCTGAGAGATGCGTGAGGCTCATGCGTATTGCACCAAGGGGTGCATCTGTCGATAAAGGATTTGAACTGTCCGGGTATATCCGCCCAGTATGACGGGGCGGTGCAGATGATGATATCCGCATTTTCAAATTCATTTATCATATCGGTAAAGCCGTCATTCTGAACGCAGCGCGCTGTTTTGTGGCAGGCGCGGCAGCCCTTGCAGAAGGCTATATCGTAATCGTCAACGCATATGCTTTTTGTTTCATATTTTGCCGAAAGCTCGCCGTAAATTATATTGACGATCTCGGCGGTAGCTCCGTTTCTGACGGGGCTGCAATTCACTATCAGCGCTTTCATAAAAAACTCCTTTCAGACCGGGATATAAAAAAGATTGCTGCCGCATTTGACTGGAACGCGGCAGCTCCTTTTAATTATTGTCGTTATGATCCTCGTACACACAGTATTTGGATTTTCCTGTGCGCTTTACATAATAAAGCATCTGGTCTGCATGGTTCAAAGCAAGCTCAAATTCGTTTTTTGAACCGCCGTGGAATGAAGCGATACCTATGGAACAGGATATCTTTTTATTGTCGGGGATATCAATGCTTTGGTTGAGTTTCCGGGCTATCTTCTCGCGGAAGCCGTCCTTTATCTCCCTGTATATCTGTTCGGCAAGCTCCACACCGTCCTGCGGTGTCCGGTCGAAAAGCAGGATAATGAATTCGTCGCCGCCGTAACGGACGGCAAGACCCTTGTTTTCCGTCATTCTTTTGAACATATCCGCAAAGCATACGAGAACAAGGTCGCCTATTTCATGACCGAAGGCATCGTTGTAATATTTGAAATTGTCAAGATCGAGATAGAGTATGACATTGGTGCGGCGTGAATCCTGAGAATAGAAGATCTCCGCCTGTTTGCTCAGACCTGTACGGTTTGTGATTCCCGTCAGGTGGTCGGTGATAGCCGACTGAGCAAGCTTCTGGTTCATGCGTTCGATCATAAGTCTGTTGTCGATACGGCGCATCATTTCGCAGAACTGGCTGAATGCGAATTTCAGGATCATAAGGTCGTCGGAACCTAACTGTACACGAAGCCCGACGGTACGGGGTTTGATATTCGTACAGGCGAGAAGGATCGTTTCTGTTCCCGACTGCTCCATGATCGGAATACCGATCATCGTCATTACCATTTTTTCATTAAACGGTTTCATGACCTCGGTGAACTGTCTGAAATTCTTATCTGTGCGGTTTGTAAGGAAAGCGTGCTTATAGTTTTTGAAGAAACGGAATATCTTGTCGAATTCCTCTCCGGCAAAGATGGATTTATCCTTGTCGTACATAATGGTTCTTTTGCCGTCCCTGCGGCGGAAAATGGCTATCTCGTCAAGGCTGTAAGTATTTTTCAGCACGGCAGAGGTATTTGTGAACAGATCGTCCGTTGTTATATTTTCGCGGCTGATCGCTTCCTGAAGCACGGTAAGGAACTGAATATCCTTTTCTCTTCTTTCAAGCTTATTCTGTGTTCCGGCTTGTTTTGCGATCTGCATTATATGTTCTATCGGAAGTCCGTTGGTGTTGAA
The DNA here is from genome assembly GCA_902778175.1 of uncultured Ruminococcus sp. Lineage (GTDB taxonomy): Bacteria > Bacillota > Clostridia > Oscillospirales > Acutalibacteraceae > UBA1213. The sequence continues at coordinate 12,453 of CACYWT010000022.1, forward strand.
CGATACGTCCTCATTGGGTGTTTTTTTGTGTATGAGGAAATATTCGAGTCTTTTCTTTTTCTTCTGAAGATTTTCCCGCTCGCAGAATTCTATAGCTTCTTTGAGCGAAGCCTCTGCCTTTTCGGGCATATCCTGCTTGAAATAGAGCTTTGCCTCCTCTACTCCGAGGATAGGGTAGATATAGAATAATGCACCTGATGCAAGTTCCATATGTTTGCGGACAATACTGAATTCCTTTTCGCAAAGCTCGAAACGGTTTTCGTAATTATAGAGCATTGCCTTTGAAATGTGGTAAAGGAGCAGATCTTCGTCCCACATACCGTCGTGTGTTTCCTGAAGAACGCGCAGCATATGCTCGACGATAACTTCTATTTTACTGAGATAGTAGTAGCTGTTGTAATATTCTTCCTGATAATAGCAGCTCATTGCGATAAGGCTGTAAATTTTTGTCGTACTGCATGCTCTTATCGAACGATAGCCAAGCTCCTTGAGCATTTTCAGGATAAGGTCTATAATAAATATAACCTGCTGATATGCGCCGGCGACGAAATAGTTCATAGCCATATTATACATCGAATTCATTACATCGTCCGGTTCGTCAAGGTCTGCGAGGGTGCAAACGCTCTGCATCAGGAATTCGTGAGCCTTTTCGTAATCCTCAAGGATTATGCTGTTATATCCCAGACCCGCGTACATATGGGCTTCTCTCAGCGGGTTCGGACGCTCAAGCACGGTAAGGCGCTTTTCGTACATTTTGCGCACATAATTATGATATCCTGCACGGGAATACTGAATGATATTCTTCATGTAGGCATTCATAAGAAAATTATGGTTATCTATTTCTTCACCGATCTTAACGCCGAGATTGAAATAGTAAGGTTCTTTTTTTCCGTTGGCTACGGCGTCGATCGTTTCGGGTTCGTTTTCAAAGCCGAAAACATAAAGATATGAGAGGAAATTGACAAAGCCGAGACGCTTAGTCTTTTCTATCATTTCCATATCTACCTTATATCCGAAATCGTATTCAAAAATATCCTTTCCTATGCCGCAGTAAGCAGACATAAGGAGTATCTGCGCTTTACATTCAAGTATCTCGTCACCGAGCGCCCTTGCTATTTCTATGCATTTATCGCAGTACTGCTGAACAGATTTGTTCTGTGAAACTATAAGTCTTGCGCGCGCGCAGGAATAGTTATACAGATATCTGTTGAATTTATCGTCCTCAAGATGGGCGCAGAGGTCGGACATCTTATCGCAGACAACGAGAGCCTGATTGATCTGTCCGAAATTCATATCTATCATAGCGGCAAGCTGGAGAAATTCGATATGATCCTTTCTGTTGAGCCAGATAGTTTTTTCATCAATACGATAGAGGATATCGCTCATATAATAATAAGCGTCCTCAAGCGCGAAGGTCTGATACATATTCCTTAGCATAAGGAGATATTCGTCTTTTCTGTTTGCGTCAAACCAGAATTCGTCCTGAAAGTCTATAGTGCGTTCACTGTCGAGGCTTCCCCATTCAAGCTGGAGATTCTGTTCCTCCGCCATAAGCATAAGCTCGTCCCAGAGGGATTTCTTATAGCCGGCAATATTGAATTCATCATTATACATGATGATGGGGTGGATATTCATCGTATTCTTCATTATCTCCCTGAAAAGCTGAATGGTGCTGAAGGGAGCAAGATGAAATTTTGAAATTATCAGGATAAGGTGATGATCCTTTGAAATGAATTTCAGTATACCTATCAGATTGCGCAGCATACGGTTTGACTCGTAGCCGATCTCAAAATGGAGAACGTCCTCTTTTCTTGTACAGACATTTCCCTTTATATATTCTGACAGCGGTTCCATATGGAGAGGATATACGCCGGATCCTCTGAGGAACTCCTCAACGGACATTTTATCCGAAAAATAGTCATTATAGCACTGACGTATCCAGCCGAGGAAAGGGGCATAAGCGTCATGCATATCGTTCATTGCATATTCATGATAGAGAAATACGTCCTTGGTCTTGTCCTTTACTCCTGCGAGTATTTCTTCCTTTGATATATTGAGGGTATTGTAATGTTTTATAAAGATAACGTTTCTGTTTTGTTTTTCAACGTAAGAAGCTACAACGCTTTGTACATATGTTTTAAAATCCATTCGATCACCCCGATCCGTGTTAAAGCGTCAGTCTGTCCGGAATATATAGTATTGGCTGATTATTGGCAGACTTATCAAAAGTATACATATATTTAATTATAACACGATTTCAGGATAAATCAATAGAAGTTATTATAATTATTCATAAAAAAATGACAAATAAGCGCTTATGTGTAACAATATTTTAAATTGACTTGAAGGCGAAATCATTGTACAATATATAATGTATATTCAAAAGCATATTATAATGGGTTATCTGGAAACCGGAACACGGGGCAGTCTGCGTTCGTCAGCGCCGATGCACAGATGCGCAGGTATTACAATGCCTGACAGCGAAATGTCCGTGAACGGGTCTGCAGATGTTCCCGTAAGGAAAGAATGGTAAAAATGAATAAAATAAAGGACGCAGCAATGCGTCTGTCTTCACTTTCTGTTTTCAGAGGCATAATGAAGCGTACCGTGCCGAGGGCATACTATAAGCTGCTTTGTTCGGCGGACGCTCCGGTACATGAATTTCTTGCTGCATGGGGCAGCTTTGCCGGACTTCTTGCCGAAAGAGGCTTTACCGCTTCTCTTGCAGGCTGTATGACCGAGGCTGCGCTTTTCGACGATAACGCCTTTTCACGCGCTGCGGCGGCAGGAAAGGCGGACAAGCTCCACCCTGATGTCAAAAATGCCGCAATAAGGGATATCCGCGCGATAATCACGGCAGCCTCCCTTACTCCGGAGCAGCTGATATCGGGCTATCGTGACCCCGGCGCGATCAGGGATATCGCGGATTCGCTGCCGTTATGGGAAACGGGCAGCCCCGTTCCCGAGCTTGCCGACGAGGTAAATATTTTCGGCAGACTTGCCGCTTATTACCGCCGCAGCGGATGCGGAATGTATGCGCGCTACAGAGCGTTTATATGGCGCAATAAAAACGTCGAGCCTGTTCCGTATCCTGACAGGACGGAGATATCATCGCTTTGCGGATATGATCTGCAGCGCGGTATCGTTATCGACAATACGACAGCATTCCTATCCGGAAAGCTGAGCAATAACTGTCTGCTCTACGGCGACAGGGGTACGGGAAAATCATCTACCGTTAAGGCGATACTCAATAAATATTATACAGAGGGTCTGCGCATGGTGGAAATGCCCAAGGACAGGCTTTCGGAATTTCCCCTTCTTGTCGAGCAGATCGCGTCCGTTCCGATGAAGTTCATAATATTCATAGACGATCTTTCGTTCAGCGGAGAGGATAAGAGCTATGCCCAGCTGAAAGCAGTGCTTGAGGGCGGACTTGCGGCAAGACCCGATAATACCCTGATATATGCGACGTCGAACCGCCGCCATCTTATCAAGGAGAGTTTCTCCGACCGTGACGGCGAGGATATGCACCGCAATGATACCATGCAGGAAACGCTTTCGCTTTCCGACCGGTTCGGATTGTCGGTCAATTTCAGCAAGCCGGGCAAGGACGAATATCTTGCCATAGTTGCGAGCCTTGCCGATGAATACGGCATTGACGTGGACAGGGACAAGCTTTTCAACGATGCGGAGCAGTGGGCGCTTGCCAGAGGAGGACGTTCTCCGCGCTGCGCAAGACAGTTTATCGCTTCGGTCGGAGTTTGATGACAGACGGTTAAAATAAGACGAAGGGCTTTGCGCCTGAGTCCGATAAAATAAGGAGAAGAAAAAATGAAAAAGCTATTATGTATTATTTCCGCAGCGGCACTTCTGCTTTCGGCAGCGGCTTGCTCGGCAGGTTCAAAGGGCGGATATCCCGTAAAGATCGCAGCATATACAGTCAGCGAAAAGCCGGAGTCTGTCGTTTGTCTGAGCGACAGCATTGCCGATATACTTATCACCTGCGGATATGCCGATTCGATCAAGGCGAGATCCGACGAATGTACCCAGCAGGAGCTTGCTGATGTTCCGACCGTAGGTCCCAAGTCAGGCCCCAGTCTGCAGAGGATCGAAAGCGTTTCGCCGCAGATCGTATTTACCGATAACACCGTATCTGACGATATCGCCGGCAAGCTTTCCGCAGATAAAGTCACGGTAATGAAAATGCTGACCGCGCAGAACGGCGACGATCTCAAGGTGCTTTACAGCAGCCTCGGAGCTGTTATGGGCGGCAATGACACCGGCAGGACAAACGGACAGAAAAAGGCGTCCAACCTGCTTATCACCCTTGACGATCTGCAAAGGCTCATTCCCAAAACCGATGTTCCGGTCACAGCCTGCTATCTTTACGATACCGAGGGCGGCGCGGTCAATAACAATACCTTTGCCGGAAGATTGTTTGAATATGCAAATCTCGTGAATATATGCGCGAATTATTCAAATCCGCAGGATGTTCTCAATGCGGTAAAGCGCGACGATCCGAAATATATTTTTTGTCCCGTCGGAGTAAGGGAGAAGATCCTTTCGGACAAGAATTTCAGGAATGTTTCCGCCGTAAAAAGCGGAAATGTATATGAAATAGACGAAAACCTTTTTGTTCGTCAGGGCGACAGCATGACAGAGGTTCTTTCATATATGATAGAAACTGTATATCCCGAGCTGAAGGGCAATTCCGCAGATGATTCAAAGCAGGAAAGCAAGCCGGCCGAGGAAAGTAAACCCGAAAGCAAGCCCGCCGAGGAAAGCAAGCAGGAGAGCAAATCTGAAAGCAAGCCTGCCGAGGAAAGCAAGCAGGAGAGCAAGCCCGAAAGCAAGCCTGCCGAGGAAAGCAAACAGGAGAGCAAGCCTGCCGAAGAGAGCAAGCCGGAATCCTCACAGATCACAGTAACGGCTGATGATTCGCTTGTTATAAATGACGATACCGCCTTTGGCAGAAGTGATGTAAACGACGATATCATGAAGCTCCAGAAGAGGCTTAAAGATCTCGGCTACGGAGAATTTCCGGACGGCTTTACCGATACCTACGGCGGACAGACGGAGGCAGCGGTCATCGCGTTCAAGAACAATAACGGTTTCGGAAGCGACAACCCCGAGGATACATCAGGATATCTTGACGCGGATATGCTTAGACTTCTCTTCTCTGACAAGGTCAAGCCTGCTCAGCAGCAGCCTGACGCACAGTAAAAAAATATCGCCGCAGGAGTATGATCGCTCCTGCGGCTGTTTTTGTCAATTTTCAGTTATCAACATTCAGCTGACCGTAATATTTCGCTTGGACACTGACTTTTCAACATTTTCAACACCCGAATGTTGAAAAGTGGACAATCATGAGTGGAAAACGGTTGAATCAGCAGCCGAATTTCTTTTCATACCATACCAGAAAGGCATAAAGCGCGAAAATACGGCTCCAGAGGTACTCTTCTCCGCCGAGATATTTGTTCCACATATCCATTATCACTTCGGTATTGAAGAATTTCTTTGATATCTCACCGGACAGGGTATCGGCTATCGGACGGTTGAATTTTTCGTCAGCGAGCCATTTGCGTATCGGAACGGCAAAGCCGACCTTTTTGCGGAAAGCGACTTCGTCCGGAAGAACGCTGGCAGCTGCCTTGCGGAAAACATATTTATTCTGATCGTTCCTGAATTTGAAATCGGCAGGTATCCTTCTTGCGACGTTGAAAAGTCTGATATCGCTGAACGGAGTATGCAGCTCTATTCCGCAGGCGGTGCTTGTGCGGTCGGTATTGAGGTAGATATCGCCCTCAAGCCAGAGAGATATATCTATGGTAAGCTTTTGTGCAAGCTCGTCCTGATTCTGTACCTCGTTCCACAGCGGAGCGACGGGATCGACGGCTTTTACGTTTTCATCGAAGCCGCGCATTACAGACTTTACTACCTCCTCGGACATGATATGCGAGCAGGTGAGATATGTCCAGCCCTCCTTGAGGGGGTTTTTGTGCGAATTGTAGCCGCCGAAAAATTCATCGATCCCTTCGCCGGAATAAACGACGTCTGCGTGTTCCTTTACGGCAGCGCAGCCGATGGAAAAAGCAACGGCGGAAGCATCTCCGAGGGGCTGGCCCATTTTATCCATGACCAGAGGGATACGGGAGAAATATTCCCCGGGGGAGATCATTCTGACATTGAATTTCTTGCCGAGGATATCGGCAGTCTGACGGGCGAGAGCGGATTCGTCGAAGCCGGATTCCTCATAGCCGACAGTATTGGCAGCCTGAGCGTCGCTTGCGGCGAAAAGGTAGGAGGAATCGACTCCGCCCGAAAGGAAGGATTCCTTATACGGGAGCGCGGTATCGGCTTTTTCCTCACCGAGGATCTCTTCGACGACATTCTTTATTTCTTCTGCCCAGTCGTCCTCGGTTTTTGACGTATCCGGCTCGAATACAGGGCTCCAGTAGCGGACGAGTTTCAGCTCCGATCCGTTCCACTCGGCATAATGACCGGGGCGGAGCTTGTATATTCCCTCATAGAAGGTTTCACTGCCTATGGGGTAGCCGTAGAAAAGATACTGCTGGAGCATACGCATATTGAGTTTTTTCTCAAAGCCGTCAGCTCCGGCGATTTTGTCTATATCGCCGTCGCAGATGAATTTACCGTTTACAACGGCATAGAACATCTGTTTCTGACCGACCTGATCTCTCAGGCAGTATTCCGTTGCGGTATTGTTATCCCTGATATGTACTGCGAAGGCGCCGCAGAGATGATCCGTCATTTTCATCTGCCATTTTGCGTAGGCATTTTTAAGAATGAGGAGTTCTCTTGTTTCCCTGTTTCCGGTATCGGCTATTCCGAGTTCATCGCAAAGCTTTTTATAATTGCGAATATAACCGCTGAAATAGCTGATCTCGATATTTTCCGTATTTATCATTATAATTCCCTCCGTGTCGGATTTTGATAAAATTATAGCATTTACGTCCCTTTGTGTCAATAACTGCGGAGCGACTGCGCTGTCAGTTCGCATTAGTCGCTGCGATCACGGACAAACATTATGCCTGTCCGTGATTTTGTATAAGTTGCGTTGTTGAAAGTTGGAATTTTTCAACAAAGATTTATGTTTCTTATTTTATTTATATGTGCTATAATAATTCTACAGATTAAAAGCTTTGCTTTCAACAAGCAAAGGCAAGCCGTAGGCTTGCTTGCGGTTATATATTTATATGGAAACACCGGATGATTCCGTGTTTCCGCAAAGGACGTGCAATATGAAATACAGATTTATCTCGGACAGCCATACCCACAGCGAATGTTCCTTCGACGGAAACGACAGCGTAATAATGATGTGCGAACAGGCTTCGGGGACAGGTCTTTATTCAATTACAATAACCGACCACTGCGAATGTCACGAGTATTATGCAAATAACGTCCGCAGCGATATCGAGCGCTCGCTCAGGGATATCTCCAGGGCAAGGGCAATGTACAGCGACCGTCTGAGGGTCTATACGGGAATAGAACTCGGTCAGCCGACGCAGGACGTTAAAGCCGCGCAGGAGGCGCTTTCTCTCGGAAATTACGATTTTGTCCTCGGATCTCTGCATAACCTCCGCGGTGAGCAGGATTTCTATTTCCTCGAATATACCAAAGATAATGCGGACGCTCTGCTCAGACGCTACTTTACCGAAATGCTGGAGCTTGCACAGCAGGATATGTTCGACAGCCTTGCTCATCTCGACTATCCGCTAAGATATATAACAGGCAATTCGGGCATCAGCGTCCGCTGTAAGGATTATCAGGAAATGATCGACGAGATCCTGAAAACCCTTGTCAGAAATGAAAAGGCTATGGAGGTCAATACCTCAGGCATAAGACAGGTCATCGGGCGTACACTGCCGGGAATTGAGATGATCCAGCGTTTCCGCGAGCTCGGAGGAAAATATATCACCCTCGGTTCCGATGCTCACCGCTGGGGCGATATCGGTTCGGGGATAGAATACGGGCTGGAGCTGCTCAGCCGATGCGGTTATACTCATTTTACGGTCTATGACCGCCGCGAGCCGCATCTGCTGCCGATCACCTGATATGTCGGGCTGCCGTGTGCTGCGCATACGGCGGTCCGTTCTTTGTTTGCGGAAAACTTTTAAAAAATCAAAAATTTTTTGCAGGAATATATGGAAATTGCCATAAAGTTATGTTATAATAAATTGAACGACTTATTAAGTCGATTAATTTACTTGGGAGGTAGAATCCAATGGCAAAAAAATGGGTCTATTTGTTCACAGAGGGTGACGCAAATATGCGTGAACTCCTCGGCGGTAAGGGTGCTAACCTTGCTGAAATGACCAATATCGGTCTTCCTGTTCCTCAGGGCTTTACTATCACAACAGAGGCTTGTACTCAGTATTATGAGGACGGCAAAAAAATCAATGACGAAATCCAGGCACAGATCATGGAGTACATCGACAAGATGGAGCAGATCACCGGCAAAAAGTTCGGTGACAAGGAGAATCCTCTTCTCGTTTCCGTTCGTTCGGGCGCTCGTGCTTCCATGCCGGGTATGATGGATACAATCCTTAACCTCGGTCTTAACGAAGAGGTTGTTGAGGTTCTTGCTGAGAAATCCGGTAACCCCCGTTGGGCTTATGACTGCTACAGAAGATTTATCCAGATGTTCTCCGACGTTGTTATGGAAGTCGGCAAGAAGTACTTCGAGCAGCTCATCGACAAGATGAAGGAAGAAAAGGGCGTTACTCAGGATATCGAGCTTGACGCTGACGATCTCAAGAAGCTCGCAGAGCAGTTCAAGGCTGAGTATAAGGCTAAGATCGGCGAGGACTTCCCGTCCGATCCGAAGGTACAGCTCATGGAGGCTGTAAAGGCTGTATTCCGCTCATGGGATAACCCGAGAGCTAACGTATACCGCCGTGACAACGATATCCCGTATTCATGGGGTACTGCTGTAAACGTACAGTCAATGGCATTCGGTAACATGGGTGACGACTGCGGTACAGGCGTTGCATTCACACGTGACCCCGCAACAGGCGCTAAGGGTCTGTTCGGTGAGTTCCTTACAAACGCACAGGGCGAGGACGTTGTTGCAGGTGTTCGTACTCCTATGCACATTCAGGAAATGGCTGATAAATTCCCGGAGGCTTTCGCTCAGTTCACTGACGTATGCAAGACTCTTGAGGATCATTACAGAGATATGCAGGATATGGAGTTCACTGTTGAACACGGCAAGCTCTATATGCTCCAGACAAGAAACGGTAAGAGAACCGCTCAGGCTGCTCTCAAGATCGCTTGTGACCTCGTTGACGAGGGCATGAGAACTGAGAAGGAAGCTGTAGCAATGATCGATCCGAGAAACCTCGACACACTGCTCCACCCGCAGTTCGACGCTGCTGCTCTTAAAGCTGCTGCTCCGATCGGTAAGGGTCTTGGCGCTGCTCCCGGCGCTGCTTGCGGTCAGATTGTATTCACTGCTGAAGACGCAAAGGCATGGGCTGATGACGGCAAGAAGGTCGTTCTCGTTCGTCTTGAAACTTCACCTGAGGATATCGAGGGTATGAAGGCTGCTCAGGGTATCCTGACAGTTCGCGGCGGTATGACATCTCACGCAGCAGTTGTTGCTCGTGGTATGGGTTCATGCTGCGTATCCGGCTGCTCCGCTATCGTAATGGACGAGGAGAATAAGGTATTCACACTCGGCGGCAAAGAGTATCATGAGGGCGATGTAATTTCCTTCGACGGTACAACAGGTAACATCTATGACGGCGCTATCCCGACTGTTGACGCTAAGATCGCAGGCGAGTTCGGCAGAATCATGGCATGGGCTGACAAGTACAGAAGACTCATGGTAAGAACAAACGCTGATACACCCGCAGACGCTAAGAAGGCTCGTGAGCTCGGCGCAGAGGGTATCGGTCTTTGCCGTACAGAGCATATGTTCTTCGAGGGCGACAGAATCGACGCATTCAGAGAGATGATCTGCTCCGATACAGTTGAGGAGAGAGAAGCTGCTCTTGCTAAGATCCTCCCCGTACAGCAGGGCGATTTCGAGGCTCTTTATGAGGCACTCGAGGGCAACCCCGTTACTATCAGATTCCTTGATCCGCCGCTTCATGAGTTCGTTCCCACAGAGGAAGCTGACATCAAGAAGCTCGCTGACGCTCAGGGCAAGACTGTTGAGCAGATCAAGGCTATCATTGATTCTCTCCATGAGTTCAACCCGATGATGGGTCACCGTGGATGCCGTCTGGCTGTTACATATCCTGAGATCGCAAAGATGCAGACAGCTGCTGTTATCCGCGCAGCTATCAATGTACAGAAGAAGCATCCTGACTGGAAGGTTGAGCCTGAGATCATGATCCCGCTCGTAGGCGAGGTAAAGGAACTCAAGTATGTAAAGAACGTAGTAGTAGCTACAGCTGATGCTGAGATCGCTGCTGCAGGCGTTGAGCTTAAATATGAAGTTGGTACAATGATCGAGATCCCGAGAGCTGCTCTTACAGCTGACGAGATCGCTAAGGAAGCTGAGTTCTTCTGCTTCGGTACAAACGACCTTACCCAGATGCTCGAGGCTTACTATGATGCTAAGATCTTCGAGAACGATCCGTTCGCTAAGCTCGATCAGGTCGGCGTAGGTTCTCTCATGAAGACAGCGCTCAAGCTCGGTAAAGCAACTCGTCCTGATCTCCACTGCGGTATCTGCGGTGAGCACGGCGGCGACCCGTCTTCCGTTGAGTTCTGCCATAAGATCGGTCTGGATTATGTATCCTGCTCACCGTTCAGAGTTCCGATCGCTCGTCTTGCTGCTGCTCAGGCTGCTATCAACGAATAAGGGATTCCGAAAGCTATCTCTTCAAGGAGTTTGTTTTAGGTATTGACGATGCGAAAGCATATCTTTACCATCACTCTACCAAGAGAAGAGTGCTTGGAAAGACTTATCAGTGAAGTTGTATATTTGATAGGACGACCGCAAGTTAAGGCTTGCAATAAAGTTGAGATTTGCGGTCGTTTTTCAATTATGTTTTCGCAGTCCTCGGTATCGTGTTTTACGAAAAATGCCCCGTCAGAGTCACACAAACTCCAACGGGGCATTTCATTATGCAAACATTTTTGCTGTTTCTTTAAATTCTTTTACAGCCATCATGGTTTCCGCGGTTATTTTGTTGCACTGACTTTGTATACTGTTTCTGCGGTTCTTCCGTCAGCGTCTTTAACAACTGATTTAACATCATAGCTTACAGCACTCTTAGGTTTGAAAGCACAGCTTTTTGATGTGTAAGGAGCTGTCATTTCTATCCATTCGCTGTTTTTGGATTTCTTGTAGTAGAAAGCGTAGGTATATCCCTTTGTTCCGCCGCTTGCCGAACCCTTTAGTACTATCTTTTCGCCGACCTTGACGCTTTCGGCATTGACTGTTGTTTTGTTTTTCAGCGGTGCTTTAACATTAACGGTAAAGGTCTTTGATTTTATCTTTCCGCTGCTGTCCTTGACATTGATCATTACATCATATTTCACTGCGGATTTCGGAGTAAAGCTGCCGGTCGATGCTTTGCCGTATTTTGTGCCGATCTTTACCCATTTATCACCGGTGGATTTCTTGTACATCAAAGCGTATGTGTAATCGCCTGTGCCGCCCTCAGCCGATGCGTTGAGCGTTACTGTTTCATTTGCAGATATTGTATTGCTGCTTACGGCAGAAGTGTTGACAAGCGGAACTTTATCGCCGACAGGCACGAATCTGAGATTATTCTCCAATGCCAGCTTCTCAGCAAGTGTGCCGGTTTTGCCGTAAATAACGCAGTCAGCAGTATAGGATATTAGTTCATTTTCCAAGCCGTTATGACCGAATTTTTCAACAGTTTCCGGGATCATGAGAGTTTTAAGATTCATGCAGCTTTGAAATACAGCAATTCCTACTTCTTTTACACCGTATGGAATAACGAAGTCAGTCAGTGCCTGACAGCTATCGAATGCTCCATTACCGATCGTTTTCAGACTTCTGGGAAGATTTACATACTTCAATGACGAACAGTAACAGAATGCGCCCCGTTCCATGGTTTGCGTACCATCAGGAACAGTAATTGTTTCGAGAGCAGAACATTCCATGAAAGCACCTATGCCGATAGTATCACATGATTTCGGCAGAGTAACATCTGTCAGAGAAGTACACTGTTTGAAAGCCCATTGCGGAATGTAAGTGATATTGTCAGACAGCTTAATACTTTTAAGTCCCGTACAATTACCGAAAACTTCCTCGCCTAATTCTGTAATATGATCGGGAATAACAATGCTTTCCAGACCGAAACATCTGCAGAATGCTTTTTTGCCTATGCTTTTGATTTTTTCATTGAAATGTATTTCTTTAAGCGATGCGCACCCTATGAATTCACTTTCGGATATTTCTGTCATACATTCCGGAGTGGTAAAGCTTTGCAGAGACGTACAGGCTGCTACAACTTTTTTACCGATGTGTTCCAGACCATCAGGGAAACTGATGCTTTTTATTTTTGCACCTAAAAATGCATAATCTTCGATATCAGTTACACTTTCGGGAATATTGATATTCTCTAAAGGGCAGTCTCTGAAAGCGGAGTCTCCGATAGTAGTTATACCTTCGGGAATGTCGAAATTCTCAAAGCCGCATTGTCTGAAAGCGGAGTTTCCGATAGTAGTTACTGTATCAGGGATATCAATGCTTTTAAGATTACTGCAATTTGTAAAAGTACCTTCTTTGATCTCGGTTATGCCATAGGGAAGCTTTACCTGCGATAATACGGTGCAGCACCCGAATGCGTGTTCGCACAATTCGCTTACACTGTCGGGAATAACGATCGACTCGAGGCTGTCGCAGAGGGAAAAAGCCTGATAAGAAATTTTTGTAACGCCATCCGGAATATTGATGGATTTCAGATTATGACAACCTGAAAATGCACATTCTCCGATCTCGGTAATACCATCCGGAAGAGTAACGGTTTCAACTGTACTATTATTAAAATATGCAATATAATTATTTTCCGAATATATTCTTTCAGGGAAAATATGCTCTCCGATAGCTGTTACCGGCAGTCCCTCGATGGTCGCAGGGATAACAACATCGAGATCATTTCCGTTATAATGTGTGATCGTAACACTGCCGTCAACAACCTTGTATTCAAAATCGCCTTCGATTCTGATGTCCTCAGCTGTTTCAACAGCCGGATCGTCGGGGTTATCCGTTATGCCCTGTGCGCTTGCAGCGATACCCGTTGAACAAAGCATTGTTCCGGCAAGCAGAACGGTCAGTATCTTCTGTGTTGATCTTATAAATCTTTTTTTCATGGTAATTACCTCCTTTATATGATCGTATTTTGTTTTTGCGGACGGGTTATTTTTGGGTATATGCGCCTCCTTTGACAGAGAATAATTTTTGCCTGTTGTAGCTTACCGCATTCGGTATTTTTATATGATAGTTTACTGGATTTTTCCAGTTTATTCTACATATGTATAATTATCATAAGTATCGGCAATTGTATACAAAAGCTCTGTACTGACATTATTGTTCCAGACATAAAAAACTCTTTCACCGGACAAAGCTATATCTGAATAATCCATGTAAAAAAGGGAAATTCCTTTCACAGTCTGTGTTTTACCGTCTACCGATACTACAGAAGTAATAATGGTTGCGCTGTTGGATTTTCCGATTTCCTCTGTATTGTTTTCAACTTTGAATGATTTGCACAGCTTATTGTATTCAGTTTTGTCGTCCGTTTTTTCTTTGTTATTTTCCGATTCATTTTTATTGTTTTCTTCGGAATTGTATTGGAACATATATACTGTCGGGTTCTTTTCGGTCATGGGTTTGTCAGAAAAATACATCGTGTCATCAATAACAGAAACGACCCAATTCTGTGGAATTTTAATTGATTCGCGTTCTCCGAGCTTTACAGTCTGCCAGTCTTTTGTTTCATCGGAACAGCCCGAAAAAATGAACAAAGCAAATATCAGTAAAAATAATATAATTTTTTTCATTATAAATACCCCACTATCGAACTTATTGTTGATGATAACCCCCATAATGGACATAGATTCATTCTCTGTACAATTTTAACAGGATTAGAACTTTCAAACCACCATGCGTCATCATCATAACCTATCATTCTTTTATACATTCCGCCTATATCTGCGATATGTGCCCTTCTGTATTCTATACCTAAAGCATATGCTATATAATGTAATCGTAATTCAACATCGATTCCACCTATTGTTCTTCCGGATAATAAATTCTTGTTAATATGTTTTGCGATTTTATATATAGCTTCTGCAAGTACTGTTGCACCGCCACGACATAAAATACCGAAGTAATCATTTCCATTATCAAATGGGAATTTGATAAAATTATTACAGATTAAATATTTTACAGTTATTTTCGTCCACCAAAATCTTATTTCGGTGTAAATTATATACATACTTCCCATTGGCTTGTACCAACTTTTATAAGATGCGTGTCCATTATTATCCGAATGATTTGTTGGATTATTGCAACAATACATAAATAGATTAAAATCTAATAAATTACCATTATTCCCCATATAGTACACATCATCCGCATTAACAAATCTTCCGGTAGTCGGGTCATAATATCTGCTCTGGAGATAATACAGTCCCGATTCTGTATCATAATAGTATCCACGATAACGGATAGAGTTCAGGATAGCAAAATTGCTGTCGGATGTTATTGTGTTGCCGCTTGCATCCTTT
>CACYWT010000023.1 GCA_902778175.1 uncultured Ruminococcus sp.
TATTGCTATTTGAGAGGTCTGTTTCAGGCCTCTTTTTCTTTGCTATATGACGCGGGGTTATTGGGCGGATACAACACGCTTGGTTATTTAACGATTACTTTGCATTCAAAAGATCATTAAAATCAACGATTTCAATATCCTGCCGGTTTGCAATCAGACGCTTAGTATTCGCCTTTTCATACCAGCCGTTGCATGCAACTACTTTCGCTTTTTTTTCTTGAAGAATCTTCATTTGTTTTTCTAATTTATCGGTATTCCATATATCGTCACTATCAAGAAATGCTATATATTCTCCTTTTGAGGCCCTTATGCCAACATTACGAGCTTTGCAGGCTCCACCATTTTTTTTAAGCTTAATATAGTGTAATTTATCATTTTTAATTCTTTTTACCACACTTTCAGTTTCATCTGTGGAAGCATCATCTACAACAATAATCTCAATATTCGAATATGTTTGTTGAAGCACACTTTCTATTGCTCTACCGATTAATGTGGCTCTATTGTATGAAGGAATAACTACCGATATCGTCTCATTCATTGTGCTTTCACCTCATAAGTTATGACTGTTTTATAAAATCCTGGTGTTCTGCCTGACAGTTTACATCATTTCTTCTTGCAAAATATCAATAAGTTTCAGAATACATTGAGATACGCCGCTGAATTCTGATTTATTGACAATGAAAAGCAATTTGATCCGGATACATCCATTTACATTTTTCTTAATAATACTTTCAATATAAATATCATCCTCAAAGAGAAACTACGAAATTTAATTTCCGTATCCGTAAGCAAATGTATACGAGCTTTAAAAGAAGTATTTGCCTTTACAATCTTTTGCAAAAAGGACCGCCAATTTTCATCTAACTGGCTGTCATAACCATGCAGAATTTCGCAGGCATAACTGGAGGAATTATATTTAAATATATAATTCTTCATGCTGTTCCACTTACCCTTCAGACCGCTTTGTAAACCAACAACATTGTCTCCATGCTGGCGATAAAGTATTTTCCCTTCACTTTCAACGACAATATTGCCTTTTAGTGCGGCACAAACACGATAGCACCAGACATCATGCCCATATATATTCTCAGGATGATACTTTTTCAACTCACTTAACAATGCACGATTAAATACGGCGGTACAGCCTGCCATTTGATTGAAAACGCAGTTTGCCTTTACACTTCTTCTGACATCGAGATTGTGATTATAAAGAACATTCAATTCACTATCTGTTATTATTTGTCCAGAATAATATAAAGATGGTTTTTCTGACTCAACACTGCGGAGTTTGCGGATTGCTGAAATAACTTTATCCTCCAACCATACATCGTCTTGATCGCAGAACGCATAATAATCATAGGTCAATGGAGCTTTTTGTAAAAGCTCCAGAAAACTTCCGACAGCTCTTTTATTTTCTCCGATATAATACTCCACCCTGTCATCTTCGAGTTTTTTCAGATAATCAATCGTGTTGTCTTTTGAGCCGTCATCCCGAATTAAAATATGTAAGTCAATATCCTTTTGAGCAAACAAACTTGTGAGCAACTCCGGTAAATAATTCGCTCCATTATATGTAGAAAGCAAAATTAATACTTTTTCCATCCACATCTCTCCCGCATAATCCAGTTCATATGATTATTCTTTTTTGCACTTTTTCCCATAATATGAAGCCCATATTTCTTCAGCAATTTTCATATCGGAAATAACGCCTTCGTATACTCACTATTCTAAAACGACAGGTCACTTCCTTATCATTCAGTCAGAACAATTTATCAATAAATTCTTCCAAACTGTTAATGATTCGTTCTGTATTGCTTTGATAGCTTGCAAACTGTGTATTTCTGACATACTCCAGTTTTTCATCAAGTTTATCGCAGTCATAACAAGCACATATCAGGTTCAGTTCTTTAAATTGCTCAATTATTTGTAATTGATGATCATCAACATGCTCTCCGTATTTTGCCAGACGAGGAACAGCAATTATTTTTTTGCCTTTTTTTAATGCACCTATGATTGCTCCCGTACCTCCATGAGTAATTACAATATCGGCTTTTTCCATCTCAGCCGCAAACTCCTGTCTGTCTAAAAACGCCTTGTACTTATAATTTTTAGGCTGATAATCACTGTATCCAGTTTGGGCAAAAATTTCAGTTTTGTCTCCCTTTTCGACAAGCGTATCTACTGCTTCAAGAAGTCTGTTAAACTGAAATTTCTGTGAACCAAGTGTAACAAATATCATGTTAATACCTCTCAATAGATCCCACCCAAAAAAATTGCATTAGGATAAAACTCTAACATTGATTCCCATTGCACATAAAATCTGTCTGCGTATTTATACATCATTTTTCCAGTTTTTGTCGGACTATTGATTTTTGCAAAGCTTTCAATATATATTAGTTTTTTGCGAAACAATTTTGCAATCAGACACATCGGAATCACAGCTAAAACACCCGTAGTAATAATGACATTCGGTCTTTTTCGGACAAAGATTGCGAAAGATTTGAAGGTATTTATAATCAGCTTGAGCAAAAAGGTCTTTTCTTTACGGTTGACCTGTTTCATGTAGTATACTTTTGTATTATCAACATTTACTTCATAATTTGTTTTTTCGGTGATGATAAAACTGTCATATTTTTCCATCAGAGGTCTCAGCATCAGGAGCTGCTCAAAATGTCCTCCGCTTGAGGCTGCAAAGCATACTCTCTTTTTCATCTTTTTGCGTTTCAAAATGCAACACCCCGTTTGTCAAATCTCAATCTCTTCCAAATAATGGCATCAAAACTTAAACGTATCCTTAATACCAGCCCATTTCTGGTCTTTCTCGCTCAGATTCAGCGGCGTACCATCCTCAAGCGTATATCCTGCCGCACTTGCTGTTCCGTCATACTCACCATTGACACCAAGTGAAGCCCAGTTAATGCCGATCTCAGGATCATTCCAAGCAAGACCGCTTTCGTCATTAGCGTGATAGAAATCATCGCACTTGTAGCAAAATTCTGCTGTTTCACTCAGCACAAGAAAACCATGTGCAAAACCACGAGGGATGAGGAACTGCTTTTTGTTTTCCTCTGTAAGCTCCACTCCGAACCATTTGCCATATGTTTTGCTTTCGCTTCTAAGGTCAACAGCTACATCAAATACTGAACCTTTAATAGCTCTTACAAGCTTTGTCTGTGGGAACTGTTTCTGAAAGTGTAAACCTCTCAGTACACCTTTTGTTGACATAGACTGATTATCCTGTACAAAGGTAATATTGATTCCAGCTTCCTTCATATCGTTCTCGTTATAGGTCTCCATGAAGTATCCACGGCTGTCACCGTGAACGGCTGGAGTTATTACGCAAAGTCCCTCGATGCCGCCTACATTCTTTTCTACTGTGATCTGTCCCATTATCTATACCTCTTAGTAATCTATTTCCTTTAAGTATCTTGAAAGTGCATCCTGCCATGTTGGAAGTAGCACAAAACCATTATCAGTTAATTTTGATTTATCCAAACGGCTGTTGTGAGGACGCTTTGCCTTTGACAGCCCGTATTCTTCTGTTGTTACAGGTACAACATTTGTTGTATAGCCTGCTTGTTTGTAGATTTCTTTAGTAAAATCATACCAACTGACATAACCGCCCTCATTGGTAGCGTGGTAGTATCCGTATTTTTCACTTTCACACATATCGGCAAGCAGCTTTGCAAGGTCGTAAGTATATGTCGGTGTACCGATCTGGTCATTGACAACACGAACGGTATCAAATTTTTTACCAACTTTAAGCATTGTCTTTATGAAATTATTTCCGTTTTTACCAAATACCCATGCGATTCTCACAATAAAATATTTATCAAGAATTTCGCTTACCGCAAGTTCACCTTTCAGCTTGCTGTCACCATAAACACAGAGGGGTGCATAATCCTTGCAGTCCGGCTGCCACGGTTCAGTACCCTCGCCGTCAAACACATAATCGGTGCTTATGTATATCATTTTGCAGTCAAGCTCTTTGCAAGTCTCTGCAATGTTTTTTGCACCGTCTGAATTGATGACATAAACTTTTGCTTTATTTTCTTCATCTTCTGCAGCATCAACGGCTGTCCATGCAGCACAATGCACTACTGCATCGGGCTTGACCTTTGTCAATATAGCTTTTACTGCTTCACTGTCTGTAATATCAAGCTGTTCGTAGGGGGCAGAAGTGACTGCTGAACCATCATTCACGCCTGTATATCTTTCTGTAATATCAAGTGACTGCTGAACCATCATTCACGCCTGTATATCTTTCTGTAATATCACTGCCGACTGCTTCATATCCCCTCGAAATAAGCTCATTGACAACATCATGCCCAAGCTGTCCGCATACTCCTGTTACAAATACCTTCATATGTAAACTCCTTATCGGTTAGCGTACATCTTCTCGTAATAATTCTGATACTCGCCGCTGATGATTTCTTCCCACCATTCACGGTTTTCAAGATACCATTTGATCGTCTTTTTAATGCCGTCGGCAAACTTTGTTTCCGGCAGCCAACCAAGTTCATTATGTATTTTCGTGGGGTCAATAGCATATCTCATATCATGACCTTTACGGTCTGTTACATAAGTAATCAGGCTTTCAGGTTTGCCAAGTTCCTTGCAAATCAGCTTTACAATGTCGATATTCTTCATTTCGTTGTGTCCGCCGACATTGTAGACCTCTCCAACTCTGCCATTATGGATAATCAGGTCGATCGCACGGCAATGATCCTCAACATAAAGCCAATCACGGACGTTGATTCCCTCACCGTAAACAGGGAGCGGCTTATCAGCGAGTGCATTTGCTATCATCAGCGGAATAAGCTTTTCCGGGAAATGATAGGGACCATAGTTATTTGAGCAGCGGCTGATTGTTACAGGCAGACCGTAGGTTCTGTGATATGCAAGCACCAACAAATCTGCACCTGCTTTGGAACTGCTGTACGGTGAGCTGGTGTGTATCGGTGTTTCCTCTGTGAAGAACAGATCGGGTCTGTCAAGCGGCAGATCTCCATAAACTTCATCTGTAGAAACCTGATGATATCTCTGAATACCATATTTTCTGCAAGCATCCATCAGTACCTCTGTACCAATGATATTTGTCTGAAGGAATATTTCAGGATTCTCAATTGAACGGTCAACATGACTTTCTGCCGCAAAGTTAACAATGATATCCGGCTTTTCTTCCTCGAAAAGCCTTTCAACTGCTTCTCTGTCGCAGATATCAGCCTTAACAAATCTGAAATTCGGGTTGTCCATAACTGATTTCAGCGTCGAAAGATTACCTGCATAGGTCAGCCTATCAAGACAGATAATTCTGTAGTCAGGATGCTCCTTAAGCATATGGAATACAAAGTTTGAGCCAATAAAACCCGCTCCGCCTGTCACAATAATTGTCATAACTAATTCCTCACTTATTTTTTAAAATTCATGATATCAGTATGAACGACATCAAGATACTTTTCATCTACTATGTCCTTAAGATACTGCCCGTATTGATTCTTTTTCAGTTCCTCATAAACTGCCAAAATATCATCTTTAGTTATCCATCCGTTGAGATAAGCTATTTCTTCAAGGCAGGCAATTTTTCTATGTTGGTGGCTTTCAACTGTCTTTACAAAGTTAGTTGCTTCAACAAGACTTTCGTGGGTTCCGGTATCAAGCCAAGTAAAACCCTGACCTAAAAGCTCAACATTCAGTGAATCAGCTTCAAGGTATATTCTATTTAAATCGGTAATCTCTAATTCTCCACGAGGAGAAGGTGTTAAATTCTTTGCATATTCAACAACCTTGTTGTCATAGAAATAAAGTCCCGTTACGCAATAATTGCTCTTCGGATGTTCAGGCTTTTCTTCAATGGAAATAGCCTTTCCATCGCTGTCAAACTCAACAATACCGAAACGCTCCGGATCGTCTACATAATAGCCGAACACTGTTGCACCCTTGCCGGTTTCTGCATTCTCTACAGCCTTTTTCAGACGCTTTTTAAGTCCGTGTCCTGCAAAGATATTGTCACCGAGCACCATTGCAACGCTGTCATCGCCAATAAACTCGGCACCTATAATAAATGCCTGAGCAAGTCCATCTGGAGAGGGCTGAACAGCATAAGAAAGCTCCACACCGAACTGGTGTCCATCACCAAGAAGACTTTCAAATCTCGGTGTGTCCTGTGGTGTGGAAATAATCAAAATATCCCGAATGCCTGCCATCATCAGCACGGACATCGGGTAATAAATCATTGGCTTATCATAAATCGGAAGAAGCTGCTTAGATGTAACTTTTGTGAGTGGATAAAGACGTGTTCCTGAACCGCCTGCTAAGATGACGCCTTTCATTTTGAATACCCCCAACGAATCAATCTCTCCTAAACAAGTCCCTGGTATAAACCTTCTCACTTACATCATCCAAGCAACTATCGTATCTGTTTGCAATGATTGCCTGAGAAAGCTCCTTGAACTTATCAAGATCATTTACAACCTTGCTGCCAAAGAATGTGCTGCCTTCCTCAAGCGTCGGCTCATACACAATAACCGTAGCACCTTTGGCTTTAATACGTTTCATAACACCTTGAATGGAGCTCTGACGGAAGTTATCGCTGTTGTTCTTCATCGTCAGACGATAAACGCCAATGATACATTCTTTTTCAGCATCTGCCTGAAAATCTCCACGATTGTAATAGTCATAATAGCCAGCTATATTCAAAACACGGTCAGCAATGAAATCTTTTCTTGTGCTGTTGCTTTCAACAATGGCTTCAATCAGATTCTGCGGGACATCCTGATAGTTGGCGAGAAGCTGTTTTGTGTCCTTAGGCAGGCAATAACCGCCATAACCAAAGGACGGGTTATTGTAATGTGTTCCGATCCTCGGGTCAAGACAGACGCCATTGATGATCTGCTTTGTGTCAAGCCCCTTCATTTCGGCGTAAGTATCAAGCTCGTTAAAGTAGCTTACTCTCAGTGCTAGATATGTATTTGCAAAGAGCTTGACTGCCTCCGCCTCGGTAAAGCCCATAAACAGGGTTTCTATATTTTCTTTGATGGCACCCTCCTGCAGAAGCTCTGCAAAGGTATGTGCAGCTTTTACAAGTCTTTCATCCTCTAAATCAGTACCGACAATAATGCGGCTCGGATAAAGGTTATCATAAAGAGCCTTGGATTCTCTCAGAAATTCCGGGCTGAAAATGATATTCTTGCTTCCGGTTTTTTCTCTGATGGATTCTGTAAAACCAACTGGGATGGTTGACTTAATAACCATGATCGCATCCGGGTTATACTGCATAACAAGCTTTATCACAGCTTCAACCGCAGAGGTATCAAAATGCTGCGTTTTGCTGTCATAATTTGTCGGCGCAGCAATTACAACAAAATCAGCAGCCTTGTATGCCATTTCTGCATCAAGAGTTGCCGTCAGATCAAGTTCCTTTTCTGTGAGGTACTTTTCTATATAATCATCCTGAATAGGAGATTTTCTTTTGTTTATCAGTTCTACTTTTTCTGGGATAATATCAACCGCATACACCTTATGGTTCTGTGATAACAAAGTTGCAATTGACAATCCCACATAGCCTGTTCCGGCTACTGCTATTGTGTACTTTTTATCCATATACTGCCATATCTCCTTTTCTTTTTGATATCCTCATATACCAAATAAATGAGATTGCAACCCTATCACAATCCCACACTCCAACATTCCAACTACATATATTTATCACAATTAAACTACATAATTTCCTGCAAAACAGACATTATTATTCTTATCAAGCATCAAAACCGCCATTTCCCCTCAACCCCCACACAGTCCGCCAAAGGTTCCTTTAAATGAATTTCTACTGCATGAATTATCTGAAAAGAGCTTGTCAGTGTAGTACGATAGGATAAACAATGAAACGTAACTTGTGGTAATGATTCTTTATTTTATTGATCATATAATTATGTAACCACTGAATAAATCACGCCTGAGGGCTAAACATTAGTTCCCTCAGCATATTTTTTCGTGATCTTACGCCTGAATCGCTTGAAACCCGTCAGGTTTACGGCGCTCATAAGTACAATCTGACTGCGCAATACAGACATTGGATCTGATCAGTGCTTCCCTGAGCAAAAAATACATATGATCAGGACAGAAAACCGAATATCCGTTTTATTCAGATAATAAAAAACTCCATACCTGTCTGAAATCAGACCGATATGGAGATAAAAATGTGAGAATCGGAAAATTCCATTCTCACAGCTATTTTATGTATCGTTTAACAATTTTATGGGCAATGATACGGGAACAATAAAAAAACTCCGCAAAGCCTGAGCTCCGCGGAGTTAAATGATCATTTGCTGTTATTTTTTGACATTTTATTGTGTAGAAGCCTGAGCAGCGCTCCCAGCCCCAGTGTTGCAAGTATTATCACAACGCATGAAATATACCAGAAGCCGCCTGTGTTGAAACCGTAAAAATCTATCCAGCCGCCGTTTTTCTCTCCGATAAATACTACCATCGTAACATATGCAGTGCCGTATGCCGCAGCAGGTATCATCGCAGGAATAAGAGCTTTCTTGCTTATGATATGTATATTCTCGGTAAAACAGAAGGTCACAAATCCGAGTATCGGGCCTGCAAAATGCATATATACCGATGTGCCTCCGAATACCATGTCCATGAATCCCATTGTCGGTCCCAGAAAGAATATCACTACCGTGAAGGTCAGCGAAAGAGCTGTTACTCCTACAAATTTCAGTATCACCGCAAGCTTTGGGATTTCCCTGCCGTTTATCAGATACCTTATTTCAAAGAATCCCATTATCGCCGCTGTCAGCATACACAGTATGTTTGAATCCGTTGTATACAGATTGAAGCGGAAACTCGGCGGTATTTTATATTGTCCGTCATTTCCGAAAAAGTAGGATATTACTACTCCTATCGTGGCAATGACTATGATGCAGTTGATAACAAGAGATATTATCGTATTTTTCTTTGAAAGCATGATTTTCCTCCTAATTCATCATCGGATCAAATTCATTGAGCATTATTCCTCCCATAACACCTTCGTCCGAACAATTAATCCTGTAGCTGATCATGTCGCCGCTGTCGGAAATGCTGTTTGCTTTGATAAGCCCTTCGTCAGTGAGCTGATTCAATAGCTCCAGTGCCTGTTTTCTTTTGCCCTCAATGTCTGCGTTTATATAGCTGTCAGATGTGCCAAGCTCCTTTATCCTGTCCTCGGCAGCGCTCATTCTGTGTATCCATTCGTCATATTTTTTCGACCATTCCGGATATTTGTCCCTGATCTCTTTCAATACGGTATCAAGCTTTTCATAGCCTGCGGTTTCGTATTTCTTTCCGTTTTTGACATAGCACCCGTCCTCAAATTCGATCCTGCCGCTGCTTTTTGCGGTGAACAGAATGATAAGGCTGTTTTTTCCGTCAGCGTTGCCGGTTTCATTGCCGGTCTTTATTGCGCCGAGCGCGTCGGAAAGCTTTTTGAGCATATCCTTTTCGTCGGTTCCGCAATATTTTATCGGAGTTTCATCGGTATATCTGAATGATATTTCGACAAGATCTCCGTTTATATCCTTTGTTACGGAAATATCCTTGTTTTCAGATATGGCGCTGCTCTGAGAAGATGACGCATCACTTGCGGCGGAGGATTTTTCGTTTTCGGAAACTGCGCTGCTTACATTTTGCGAGCCTTCGCTTGTATCAGGCGGCAGAAGCAGATCAAGCGGCGGAGATTCCGGAGTACAGCCCGGCATAAGGAGAAATGCCGCTGCGGCTGCTGTCAATAATATCCTGACGGCGCCTGAGAAGTGTATATTATGTTTCATTATCTGATGCCTCCCTGATTTTGTTTTTGCGGGACTGCTACCATATATATTGATAATATTATACAATGATAATCTCCGTCCTGCAAGATGGTTACATAATATTTGCATTGTTTTTTCTTTTTCTGAACTGCAGCCGAAAGTTATAAAGCTGATAACATTCCTTTATTATTTCAGCATTGCCGTCGGAGTCTGATTTTATCCGCCCGATGAAATCCTCCATCTTTCTTGAATTTCCTGTCGTGATTATTTTTGTTCCGAATATGGTTTTGTATTCTATTATGTCGCCTGAGATCACTCCCGATTCGATGAATGTCATATAAAGCGCTCTGTCAAACGGATAATAATATTTAATACTATCGGTATTATTAATGTTATCATTTATGTTTTGTATATTCTCTTGTATTATGCTTCTGTCGATTTCCGGCAGGGCTTTAATGCTTTCGATGAAGTATTCAAATTTTTTCCTGCCCGGATCAGCCCGGATAATTTTGCCGAAGATATGCTGCTTATGTTTTTCCAGTTCTTTCAGCTGTAGTTCGTATTCCTGAAGCAAATATCCGAGAGTGTCCTTTTCGGTCAGTATATCGGCAAGCTCGCTGCGGCTGCGGCTCAGCTCCCTTATGGATCCGCGGACATTCCCGATCTCAGCTTCGGTCTCATTATAATCCCTGTATATCAGAGGAGAGGCTGATTCTGCTTTTGTCATGCAATGACGGTAATATTCCTTTATGATAGCTGCATTATTTCCATTTGCATAAAGATCGGATCTTATACGGTAAAGCTCCTCCATAAAGCTCTGGAAAACTGCACATTCATGCAGATATTCAGACCGGCAGCGTTTTTCTCCTTGTCTGAGTTTAGGCACGGTTTTGTCGGTTTTGCTGTTTGACGCGCATTTCAGCAGAGGATAACCGAAACAGCATATTTCGTTTTCGCTGCACAGGGAATTTACTTTATATGAATAATGACAGCGCAGATACGGCTTTTTGCATACGGCGCAGTAAAGATTTGAAAGCGCGCTCTGCTTTCTGCCTGCTTTTTCCCTTGCCTGACAGAATGAAGTATGTCCGAGCATTTCCTGGACTCTGTTCCATATATCCCGCTCGATGATAGGCGCATGGTGATCCCGTATATGATATTTTCTTGCAATTCCGTCGTTTCGTCTGACGGTATGCGTCAGCATATCAACGGTGATGCTTTTCTGCATTGTGAGATCGCCTGCATATTTTTCATTTCGCAGGACAGTCAGTATGGTATTGGCTGTCCAGTTTTTTCCGTTTATCGTATATGAACCTTTTTCGTTCAGGAATAGAGCTATCCTGCGCGCTGATATTCCGCAGATATACATATTATATATTTCCCTGACGATCGCAGCCTGTTTTTCATTGATGATCCATTCTCCGTTTTCGCCTTTATCAAAGCCGAGCATACGATCAAGATTTATCGTCGGCTTTCCTGACGCAAAGTTTTTCTGTATCGACCAGCGTACATTATCGCTGATAGAACGGCTTTCAGCCTGAGCAAATGCGGACATTACCGAAAGAATGAAATCAGATGAAAGATCGAATGAATTAAGGTTTTCCTTTTCAAAGCATATCATGACGGGCGAGGGAAGAGTGCGGAGCTTCTGCACCCATCTGAGAGTATCAACGGTATTTCTTGCAAAACGTGAAATTGATTTTGTTATTATCCTGTCGATCCTGCCATCAAGCGCATCTTTCATGATACGGTTGAACTGAGTCCTGTTTTTTGTAGATGTTCCCGAGATACCCTCGTCGGCATAAATGCCGCAAATTCCCAGTCTTTGTTTGTGCCGATAAGCCATGTATAATATTCCTTCTGCTGTGTATATGAGCTTTGCTGCTGTTCATCTCCGGTCGATACGCGGCAGTATGCGGCAACGCGCAGTTTTTTTCCGTTTTCTGTCCTGTCGGGATTCCTGACCGAAATTTTTGTCGGGGGAATGATCTCCACGCGGATATCCTTTCCGTACATCTCCATATCACATACCTCCTCTGACACTGACAGCGGAATCATCTGCCCATTGTACCGCAATATCGCTGCCCGATAATACTGCTATTCTTCCGACGATTGAGCGGATAAGCATTTTTACCGTGAGTTTATTTATCCCGTTTTCCCCGGAAAGCATAGTGCCGATCATTTTACGCTTATCATACATACTTATGCAGTCCTCAAACGGGAGTTCCTTTTTCTCATCTGTAAATATCATTTCATCTGCTTTTCTGATCTCCTCTTTCAGATCCCTTTTAAGTATAAGAACGGCTTTGTCAAGCGACGCCTTTTCCTTTCCGCTGCAAAGTGATGCTTTACTTTTAAGCTCGCATAATGCCGAGCGGATAAGCTGTATCCTTGCCGGGGACGGTTTCCTCGCAGGCGGATCATTTTCCTTATGTCCGTCGTTTTCGTCAATATACCTGAACATATCAGTGATATTCACTGCGGTATGCTCGTCCCGTCCGAAACGCAGATATACGGCTTTTTCGATCAGGGAGAAAACGTCGGCTTCGTCTATCCTTCTTCCGCATCTGCCCGGACAGAACCAATAAGGAGTCCGGCTGCGTCCGTTGGTATGCATACGCTTTTTGCATGAGGGACAATACAGAAGTCCCGAAAGGATCTGCGTCCTGCGGTGACCGGTATGGTTATTGCCGTATATGCAGGAGTTTTTCATCAGTACGTTTTTTACGCTTTCATACTGTTCGCGGCTGATTATAGCATTGTGGTGGCATGAAATAAGACACTGCTCAAGTTCTCCGCGGTTGCGGCGGTGAAGATGATGCAGACTGTCCGCGGTATAATTTTTCTGGGTAAGAACACAGCCTGCATATCTTTCGTTGCTTATAATATTGTATATATGTCTGCCGTTCCACTGGGGGCAGGTTTTTCTGCTGCGGCACAGAGGCGGAGCGATCCCGTCGGCATTGAGGGATCGTGCTATATCGCAGTATCTTTTTCCTGTGCTCACATCGCTGAAAATACGGCGGACTATTTCCGCTTCATCGGGGTTGATCTCAATATTACGGTATTTATATCCCGATGGCATAACGGTGCAGCCTGCAGCCCAGCGGTATCCGTATATGATTTTGTTCGGAGCTTCGCCGCTGCGGTATCTGCGGACATCTGACCAGTGAAGATTTTCAGAGATGCTGACGCTTTCATTCTGAGCGGCAGCCGAAAGAGCGGTAATGACTATTTCATTTATCATATGCGCGGTATCAATATTTTCCTTTTCAAAAAAGACAGTTACCTTGTTTTCCCGGAGCATGGAAAGCATTTGTATGAATTCCGGTGTATTTCTTGAAAACCTGGAAATACTCTTGCAAATGATACGGTCGATACGTCCCTTTCTGCAGTCAAGCAGCAATCTGCAGATGCCGGGTCTTTTGGCGGTACTGCCCCCGGAGATACCGCAGTCGGAATAGATCCCTGCATTTTCATAATCCTTATTGGAGCTCAGGAGCTTTTCAAAATAGCTCCGCTGCATTTCAAAGGAATTTTCCTGATCGTCCCTATCGGTAGACACTCTGATATAAGCTGCTGTTCTTAATTTTTTCTGTTCCATTTTTTTACCACCTTAATAATATAATAGCCGCTGCTGCGCGGGCTATAGTATATTATCGCAGAAAAGTGATGGAATGAGCCAATTATTTAAGGCAACACCGCACAATGTTATTTCAGTTCATTATTTTTATCGCCTTCTTTTTCTATGCGTTCCTTCAGCCGCTTTATTATACCCGAAAGAAACGGCGGTACCGGAACATCAAGCCTGATAAGATTTTCCGTAATGCTTATCAGCTCGTTTATCAGCAGCCAGAAGCATACCAGAAGTCCGAACCATAAGCCCGATCCGATATCAATATTCATTGCGCTCAGTCCGGCATAAATAAGATAGTCTGCGCACATTGCGACACCCACCAGAATGATGCAGCCGAGCTTTTTCAGTATGCCTTTCAGTCCTCGTCTGCTTGAAAGCATATGATCGGCGCAGGCTGCTGCTACTCCTGTGATATAGTCAACAGCCATTGCGATCGCAAGAAGCGCGAGGGGTACGGAAAGCATACCGAAATAAACAGCAAATACTGCTGCCGCAGCTGAAAAAGCTGCCTGTAATCCCTTGTTCTCCATATCTGACACCTCCTTTCAAAAGAAGGCTCAAAACAGAAAAAAGTTGACCCCGTAAGGTCAACATTTTGAGCGGTAATAAGAATATTTTTATCTGTGCTTTATCGGACTCTGACTTCTGAAATCCTGCGGCGGTTTCAGGAAACTGATCCGGTGGAGAAAACTGAATACCATGTGACGCTGCCGGTTGGTGTTGATTTTTTGAACTGAATGTGTTAAAATAGCAGATGTATAACAGCCGTCTATGTCCCCCGAGGAGCTAAAGCTCCACGACGTCTGTTGACTGCGTCGCTCGCTCCAATCAAGCGAGCTTGTTGGAGCTTAGCTCCTTGTTTAATCAGATTTATCGTAATAAGGAGAATGTTGAGATGTTTAATGCGGATGATTTGAAAAAAGGATTTCTTTCGGATCTGGAAAATGTTATTAATGAAAATAATCTGTCCGATCTGTGGAAAAAGTATTTTTCCAAGCAGGGCTCTATACAGGGGCTTATGAGCGGTATAAGAAATGTCGCAAAGGAAGATAAAAAGGCTTACGGTCAGTTCGTCAATGACGTAAAGACATGGGCTCAGAATAAGTATGAGGAAAAGAAAAGCGAGATCGAAAAGGCTGCACTTAAAACACGTTATGAAAATGAAACTATCGACGTCACTGTTCCGTCAAATGCGCAGGAAGTCGGCTGTCTTCATCCTCTGACGACCGTAAAGTATGAAATGATAAATGTCTTTGCCGGAATGGGCTTTGAAATTTTCGAGGGTCCCGAAATAGAGGATGATGACCATAACTTTACAAGACTTAACGTCCTCAAGGATCACCCCTCAAGAGATATGCAGGATACCTTCTGGCTTACCGATGAACTGCTGCTGCGTACACATACTTCCCCCGGACAGATCCGCGTTATGGATAAGGAAAAGCCTCCGATCAAGGTTCTTGTCCCCGGAAAGGTTTTCCGCTCCGATTCGGACGCTACCCATTCGCCTATGTTCAGTCAGCTTGAGGGTCTTGTTGTGGATAAGCATATCACCCTCTGCGATCTTCAGGGTATGCTGGACGAATTTGTCAGGAATATGTTCTCCGACAGCGCCAAGACAAGACTGCGCCCGTCTTATTTCCCGTTTACGGAGCCTTCCGTTGAGGT
The DNA here is from genome assembly GCA_902778175.1 of uncultured Ruminococcus sp. Classification (GTDB taxonomy): domain Bacteria; phylum Bacillota; class Clostridia; order Oscillospirales; family Acutalibacteraceae; genus UBA1213. The sequence goes on from CACYWT010000023.1 coordinate 15,097, forward strand.
CGATGTAAGCTGCTTCCGCTGCGGCGGCAAGGGCTGCTCTCTCTGTAAGGGAACGGGCTGGATAGAAGTTCTCGGCGGCGGTGTCGTCAATAAGAAAGTCCTCGAAAATTGCGGCATAGATTCAACTCAGTATTCCGGTCTTGCCTTCGGTATCGGTATAGAGCGTATTACCATGCTTAAATACGGTATCAACCATATGGGTAAGATGTTTGAGAATGATATTGAATTTCTGAAACAGTTCAAGGCGTAAACGGAGGAAAGAATAATGAAGGTATTACTTAGTTGGTTAAAGGAATATGTTGATATAGATATACCCGTAAAGAAACTGGAGGAAAAGCTTTTCTCGACAGGCTTCGAGGTCGAGGGAACCGAATACCTCGGTCAGGATATCGAGAAGATATATGTCGGTCAGGTCACTTCAATAGAAAAATATGAGGGCACACACCTCTATATCTGCCATGTGAACTGCGGCGATCAGGGTGAGGATCATCTTATCCTTACCGGAGCGGATAATGTATTCCGGGGCGCAAAGGTCCCTGCTGCTGTCGTAGGCGCAAAGCTTCCCGGCGGTTTCGGGATATCTCCCCGCAAGATGAAGGATATGGTTTCCTATGGTATGCTTTGTTCCGGCGGAGAGCTTGGACTTGATCCGGAGTGGTATCCGACCGCAGGCGTTGACGGTATCATGATACTTGACGAGGACGCTCCTGTCGGCGCGGATATAAAGGATTATCTCGGACTTGAAGATTATGTATTCGATATTTCCGTTACGGCGAACCGCCCCGATTGTCAGTCGGTTCTCGGTATCGCAAGAGAGGTCGCTGCTTTTCTCGGCAAGGAGCTGAAAATGCCTGATCTTACATATACCGAGGACGGTACAAAGGACGACAGCATCAGCGTAGAGGTAAAAGACAATGATCTCTGTCCCCGCTATCTTGCGCATTATGTATACGACCTGAAAAAGACGGAAACTCCGCAGTGGATGAAAAGAAGGCTTATTGCATCGGGACATAATGTCATAAGTCCTATGGTAGATATCACAAACTATGTTCTTACCGAGATCGGTCAGCCCATGCACGCCTTTGACATGGCAAATGTAGAGGGACGCTCCATTATCGTAAGAAGAGCCGCGGACGGTGAAAAGATAGTTACCCTTGACGAAAAGGAAAACACTCTCACGAAGGATAATCTTCTTATATGCGACAGCGTAAAAGGCTCATGCATAGCAGGCGTTATGGGAAGCCTGGGCAGCGGTATCAATGACAATACAACAGGGGTGCTTTTCGAGGCTGCTAAGTTTGTCAAGGACAGTGTAAGAAAGACTGCAAGAGGTCTTGGCATACAGTCCGATTCTGCGGCGAGGTTTGAAAAGGGCATTGATGAATATACGGTTGAAACGGGTATGGCGAGAGCGCTGAATCTCGTGCAGACTCTCGGTCTTGCGAAGATCAGCTCGACAAGCTTTGATATTTCCGCAGGCGCATCACGGGAAAACCGCATCATTACCGTAAGACCTGAGCAGGTCAATTATGTTCTGGGCATTGAAGTTCCGGAGGAAGAAATGGTTCGCATACTTAAAGCATTGTCGTTTGGCGTTGAGCTGAAGGACGGCGCTATGAAGATAGAGGTACCGCGTTTCCGTGAGGATATAGAAACATATCAGGATATAGCCGAGGAGGTTATCCGCGAATACGGCTATGACAAGGTAGTTCCGACATTCCTGAGTGAAGCTCTTGTCACCAACGGCGGACTTAACGCTGCCCAGACCAAGGAACTTGAGGTAAAGAAATTCTTCTGTACGCAGGGATATTTTGAGATACAGACCATAGCTATGACGGACAGGACGGAGTTTGACAAATTCCTTCTTCCCGATGACGACAGCCGCAGGAGCGTTGTAGCACTGCTCAACCCGATAACCGAGAATCTCAGCGTTATGCGCACAATGATGGCTCCGTCTATGGTAAGGGCTATTGTAAACAATATCAAAAACGGACATGACGCCGTAAGATTCTTTGAGCTTGCGAATGTATATATACCGAAGTCACTTCCGCTTACGGAAGCGCCTGACGAGATCAAGACTCTTTGTCTGGGCATTTCGGGCGAGAAGGAGAGTTTCTTTACGATGAAGGAAACCCTTGAGCGTTTTGCCGATGCAAGAGGACTGAAGTTTGAATTTGCGAAGGACAGCGAGCCTTATCTTCACCCGGGACGCTGTGCGGCAGTATACTGCGGCGGAGAGAAGCTGGGCGTATTCGGACAGCTCCGTTATGAGATCACCGATGCTCTTGATATTGCCGAGGGCAAGAAGGCGAACACAAAGATATTTGTCTGCGAGCTGAATTACGATAAGCTCAGTACTATGTTCAGACAGGAGATAGTTTATGTTCCCGAAACGGGTTTTGCAAAGACGGCGAGAGATCTGTCCATTCTGGTAAGCAAGAGCGTTACCTGCGCGGATATCATGAATACAATTTCGGACGCAGACGAGCTTGTTTCGGAAGTAAAGCTTTTCGATATATTTGAAAGCGACAGGCTGGGCTTTGACAAGAAGAGCATGGCATTCAATATTTATTTTGCAAGCGCGCAGGGCAATGTCACCGATGAAATGACTGACGAAGCGATGAAGAAGATCGTTTCGCTCCTTGAGGAAAAATTTTCCGCAAAGAGAAGATGACATAAAGCATAGCGCCGCAAAACTGCAACTGATATGACAAAATAATAAAAACTGAGGTTTTCGATATGAGAAAAGGTATTATTATTTTGATCATGAAGAAAAAAGAGCATAGAAAATCATTTTACGGGCCGGCATATTTTGCCGGCTCTTTCGTATTGTATTGTTTTTCATTAATGATAAAACAGTGATTCCTGCTGCGAAGAGCAGGAGAAACGGTGATTTTTATGCATTATTGTCTTGCAATTGGTTTGTGCGTATTATATAATAAAAATAATTAATGATAATTATTTTGCCGCAGTGTGTCTGCGGTATGAAGAGGAAGTGTATCTATGCGTACTGATAAGATCAATTATTACCTCGATATCGCTGAAACCGTTCTGGAAAGAGGTACTTGTATCCGCAGGAATTTCGGAGCAATAATCGTAAAGAATGATGTGATAATCTCGACAGGCTACGTCGGAGCGCCCAGGGGAAGAAAAAACTGCTCCGATCTCGGTGTGTGCGTGCGCGAAACACTTAAAGTTCCGCGCGGAGAACGCTATGAGCTTTGCAGAAGCGTCCACGCCGAACAGAATGCCATTATCCATGCAAGACGCGAGGATATGCTCGGATCTACTCTCTATCTCGTAGGTAAGGATGCCAAAACAGGCGAATATGTCGAAAATGCATCTGCCTGCTCAATGTGCAAGAGAATGATAATCAATGCAGGTATAGATCAGGTCATAATACGCAATAATAAGGAAAAATATACCGTTGTCGAAGTAGATGACTGGGTAATGAACGACGAATCCGTAAGCGGAGTGTTCGGCTACTGATAAGGAGCTGCCATGTCTTATATTAACTGTCCGGAATGTAAAAAGATAATATCAGATAAGATAAAATTCTGCCCCGGCTGCGGATTCCCGATCGGGGAATTTACCGATCCTGCTCTCGGTGACGAAGAGGAGGACGGTATCTCCTACGCTGTTTCGTATGAATCACAGAATGATATGAAAAGTCCGGTGATCCCGTCCTCTGAAATGTACCGTATTCCGCAGAAAAACGAAAAAACTGATGCAGCAGAGGAGATAGTTCCCTCAAAGGAGTATGAAAGCGTTATCAGAAAAAGTGAAGCGCCTTTGAGAAAGAAAAGACGGGTATATGCAGCTGCCGCATCGGTTATTCTTGCCGCAGCTGTAATTACGGGAGTTATTGTTTCGCTGTGGATGGGCTTTTCCCCGGGGAACAGTACAGATAACGAAAACAGCGGCTCTGCCGATATTTCTCAGACGAGTGAGCAGGAAATGCCCCTTGATATGTCCGATACATATATAACCGGTACCGAGGTCAGATATAACGACCGGTTCATGAATCTCGAAAGCAGCGAAAAACGTCCCTTTGTCGCTGTAGTTGAGGATAAGGAATATCTGGCGAATAATGATGATCCGTATTATTACTATATACTTATGGACGAAGGCTGTGCAAGTAAACTGATAGAAACGGATTATTTCGGCTCGGATCTGTCGCCCGAGGAAAAATTTGCTGTCAGAGGCAGTCTCGAAGGGTATGAGATCGGCGCAAAGGATATAGAAAAGCATACTGTCGGAAAGAATTTTACGGAAAATACTGAAACCTATCATACGGAAGCAGTAATGACTACGGAAGTGATCCTTAAAGAAAAGATCAGCGGTCTGCTGTTTTATGAGCTTCCCGTCAATGAAAGCAGGCGCGGTGTTACGGGCGGCTATATGACTGTATATAACGGCAGGGGAAAGGCTGTTGACGCTGTATATGATCTTGAATACGGAACAAAAAGTATCAGTGTAAAATTCATACCGCGATATTTTGTTCCGTGTGAGGAACTGACTGAAAATGATTATTCATTTACCCGGGAGCCGTCAATAAATATTATTGATTCTGAAACCGAACATGATGATATCACTTTTACCGGAGCCTTGGAAATGAATGAGAAATCCGACGGGAGCATACTGATGCGTTTTGAGTTTATATCGAATCCCGTTTCAAGCGTAACACCGGTCAATGGTACAAAGCGTTCTTTTGTTAAGAACGGGAAGGCGTCGTATTACGTTCATATTGATATGGAAAAGCAGGAGCAGGAATATGATCCGGAATGTCAGATCACCGCTTTCGGATTTGTGCGCATTGTTCCTTTTGGAGTTGATGAAAATGGCTGATATAAATTGTCCCGGTTGCGGAGAGATCATTTCCGACAGGGCAATAAAATGCAGAAAATGCCGCTATCCCATAGGCAGATTTGTTTCTGCTGCTCAGGAAGATGATAATACTGCTCATCTTATGCCGCAGGAGTTCCTTTCTGCGCTGAGCTCGGATATGACGGAGATAGGGCCTGTCGATACCGTGAAAAGCAGAAAGCTGAAAAAAATGATAAAGCTGATCGCTGCATTTTTACTTACTGTTGCGGCTCTGACGGCAGTGGTGATGATATTCATTGCCAATGGGTCGGCGTCGTCTTATGAGGTCGTACCTGTCAGCGTAAATGAACTGAAAATGAGCCGTGTCATGCATCTTGGCTATGAAGATATACTTAATGTCTATTCTGACGAAACAAAACCCTTTGCAGCGGTTATAACCGATAAAGGCAGCGGAGAAAATTATTATGTCTTTGTCAATGAAGGGTGCGGAATACTGGATCTTGGATCCGGTGAGATTGATCCTGTGCTTGACGGCTATGCCGAAGGCTTCGCTATTCCGGAAAACGATATAACCGTTTTAAATACAGAACGGGCTGTTGAGAATACAAATGACGAAAATACCCTGCCCGGAACTATTGTCAGCGCAGATATATCTCTGCCTCAGGAGCTGAACGGTATTATGATCTGTTCTGCGGAATTTTATTCCGGGAGCAATATCATAAAAAATATATCTGTTCCGGTTTGTGCCGGGAGAGGCGTATTAACGGTGAGGTTTCCTTTTAGTCTTTACAGCCCGGAAGCAAGCGAATTCAAGCTCGTATCTGTGTTTTTCGTTCCTGCGAAAGAAGGGAGCGAAAGCAGCGTCAGTATAAATGATCCGTCGGTCACTGTTATAGCTGATGAAATAAATGATTCTGTCGGTATGGATTACGGCGAAGAGTTTTATGCGGATTATTACAGCGACAGATCAAAAAACGGAAGTGTATGCAGTATCAAAGCGTCTGTCAGTACGCAGGGCAGCGGAAATATAGCTTTGTACTCCTATAAAGTTGATGCCCCGGAGGGTCTGGGGGCTTCCGGGTGCGGAGCCTGTATTCTTTCAGGAGGAAGCTTTAAGCTGATGAAATATGTCTATGTTCCGGATTCTGATAAAAGCAGCGGTCTGAGCGTAAATTTCACACCCTGCGGAATTATCGGGCTGTCAAAAGTGGAGTCGAAATAATGTGATTATTATTCGATAAAAGTCGAAAATAAAAAAACTATAAAAAATTAATAAAAATCTATTGACAACATCGTTAATTTAGTGTATTATATAGATGGTTCTGAGAGACATTGGTTAATATGGTCGGTTCAGGGCAATTATTATCGATTACAAGCTGAATATCAGACTGTTCTCAGTTTTGATTATTCCTTTCTTTCCTTTTTCCTTTTTTCTTTTTATTCCTTTTAGGCACAGGGCACAGATAATATCTGTGCCTTTTGTCTTGCCTGAAAAAATCTGTTATTTTTATAATAAAGACTTTAGAAACTATCAGGTTTATGATATACTTGAATAAATAACTTTCTGTACGGATATTGACTGTGCAGGATCTTGAAAACAGTGCAAAACTGAATTACGGTGATCAGAATGAAAATTGCAATATTTACCGAGGTCATGGAGCCTTATGTCTGCGGTATTTCGAGTTATGTCGAGGTCCTTCGCAGCGGACTTGCCGGTTTAGGACATAAGGTCATAGTTGTGACTTCTTCGCTGCATACGCAGAAATCCGTTATCAAGGGCGGTATCATACGCTGTGCAGCCGTAAAAAGCGGAAATAAATACGGTTATGAATGTAAAACGATAAATGACAAACTGGTGAACAAGGTGCTTGATGCCTTTCGTCCTGATGTCATACATATCCAGACGGATACCAAAATAGGATATATGGGTCTTGCCGTTGCGGACAGGCTAAGATGCCCGGTGGTTTTTTCGGTGCATGATTATTATCTTGACCGTTTTGCGTCGAACAGATCAACTCTCGTATGGAAATTCAAGACCCATTTTGAGAAAAAGCATTTCTGCGATATGATAGACAATGCCCAGATAATAGCTTCGTCAAACAAAAGAGCGTCCTCGTTTGTGCGCGAGGCAGGAAGGAGCCGCAAGGTCTGGCTTATACCTTCCGCGACCGACAGGAGCGTATTCGATTACCGCAGCGCAAGCAGTCAGGCGGTTGCAAAGATGCGCCGAAGGCTTGGACTTCCCGAAAAAGCGATAGTTGCGGTTTTTGCCGGCGATCTGAGCGTTGACAAGAATCTCGAATTTGTACTCGGAGCTTTTGCAAAGCATATAAAGAAATCCGACAGGATACATTTCCTGATAGTCGGAGACGGAACAGAGCTTGAGCATCTGCGTTCCATGAGCGAGCGTCTGCGTATCACCGACAGGATACATTTTGCCGGAATGCTTGCTCACAGTATTATGCCGGCGGTATTTTCCTCCTGCGATATATATGTCTGTTCCTCTGATGATGCGCTTTTGTCCATGTCCTTTGTCGAGGCAATGTCCTGCGGACTTCCCGTTCTTGTAAAGGAGGACGAGGAGCAGTATGTATACAATATGATAAACGACGGCGTGAACGGCTTTGTATACAGTGATGAAGCAAGCTTTGCAAAATATCTCAAGACGCTTTCCACCTTCAATGATTTCAAGAAAAGCGAGCTTCGCCGCATCGTGCGCGGAAGTATGCGGAATACCGATGCCGCATATATGGCGAAATGCACCGTCAGAGCCTATGAGCAGGCAATCAAAGCCTTCAGGATAAATGTTGATATAATAAAATAAATGCGGCGGTCGGAAATATATCGTTCTGGTATTTTTAATGATTTTTATAAAAAGTGCTTTGAAATTTCGTATAAATAGAGTATAATTATATTATTGAATGTCATGTTTATCGGAAAATAACAAAAGGGCAGGTGTATATAATGGAACAAAAATTTTCTGTCAGTTTATCAAAAATAATCAAGGAACTGTCTTTGGCGGTTTCCTATATGCCGAATGATCCGGAGAATATCAAGATATCCTCCAAGGATATTACCCGTCCGGGTCTTGAGCTTACCGGATTTCTCGACTTCTTCGATACATCCCGTATCATCATCTTCGGAAATACCGAAAACAGCTATCTGAGCCGTTTCAGCTCTGAACAGCGTTTCCATGTTATCGACAGGCTTTTTGCCATGCAGCCGCCTGCGATAATCGTTACAAGAGATATTGTGCCTTATCCCGAGCTTATGTCCGCTGCGGAAAAATGCAAGATCCCTGTCCTGCGTTCGACCGAGCCGACCTCGTCTGTCACTGCTGCTCTTGTAAACTTTACCAATTTCGAGCTTGCTCCGAGGGTTACCCGTCACGGCGTTCTCGTCGAAGTATACGGTGAAGGTCTGCTTATCGTCGGTGACAGCGGCGTAGGTAAAAGCGAAACCGCAATAGAGCTTATCAAACGCGGTCACCGTCTTATCGCTGATGACGCGGTCGAGATCAGAAAAATATCCAATTCGCAGCTTATCGGTTCGGCTCCCGAAAATATCAGGCATTTTATCGAGCTTCGCGGTATAGGTATTATCAATGCCAGAAGAATATTCGGTATGGGTTCCGTAAAGCTTTCGGAAAAGATAGATATGGTGATCAACCTTGAACAATGGGATAATAATAAGGTCTATGACAGAATGGGTATGAGCAGCGAAATGACGGAGATACTCGGCAATCAGGTGCCGATATGCACTATCCCCGTCAAGCCCGGACGTAATCTTGCGGTAATTATCGAGGTCGCCGCTATGAATAACCGTCAGAGAAAAATGGGCTATAATGCGGCAAGAGAACTTTTCAAGGCTCTGGGTCTTGAATATCCCGAGGAAGAGGAAACCGGCGATGTCAAGACGATAGATTTCTGATCATATTTAAAAGGGAGAATATTATGATTAATAAAGAATTTATTGACGCCGTAAGCGGAGAATTTACGAAAATACTTACCGACGAGCCGATGAGCCTCCATACAAGCTTTCGTATCGGCGGAAATGCCGACTGCTTCTGTGAGGTAAGGAATATAGGAGCGCTTACGGACGTTGTGGAGGCCTGCGTCAGGTATGAGCTTCCGTATTTCATAATCGGTCAGGGTTCAAATCTTCTTGTTTCCGATGACGGTTACAGGGGAGTTGTAATAAAGCTTGACGGCGAATTTGACGAAATAGAAAAAACAGACGACAATACTATCCGCTGCGGAGCCGGCGCGACACTTGCGGCAGCCTGCCTTTTTGCAAAGAACAACAGCCTCGGCGGAATGGAATTTGCATGGGGGATACCGGGTTCGGTCGGAGGCGCGGTATATATGAATGCCGGAGCTTACGGCGGAGAGATCAAGGATATAGTCCGCTCTGTGCGTTATCTTGACGGAAGTACAATAAAGGAAATATCAGGAAAGGATCTTGCGTTCTCTTACAGACACAGCTTTTTTTCGGATAAAAAGCTTGTCATTCTTGACGCCCTGATAGAGCTTTATCCGAAAAACAAGAACGAGATATTCTTCCTTATGCAGGATACAATGGAAAAGCGCAAGAAAAAACAGCCGCTCAACCGTCCGAGCGCAGGAAGCGTGTTCAAGCGTCCCGAGGGTTATTATGCCGCCGCTCTGATCGAGCAGTGCGGTCTTAAAGGAGTTTCTGTCGGAGATGCTCAGGTAAGCGAAAAACATTCCGGTTTCATTGTAAATAACGGAAAGGCAAGCGCCGCTCAGGTAAAGGAACTGATCGGAATGGTGCAGTCGGTTGTCCGTGAGAAAACAGGCGTAGAGCTGGAATGTGAGATAAAATATATCGGCTGATGATCCCAGCCGGTAAGGGTGATAGGGATAATGGAATTTCTGATAATTACGGGACTGTCCGGCGCGGGCAAATCCGTCGCTATGAAAAATATGGAGGACATAGGCTATTATTGCGTGGATAATATTCCGCCTATGCTTGTATCGATCTTTTACGAGCTGTGCGAAAAATCCAATGACCAGCATATGAAAAAAATAGCTGTCGTAACCGATGTGCGCGCAGGCGGAGCCTTTGACGATCTGTTTGCCTCCCTCGACAAGCTCAGGGCGGCAAAGAAAAAATACAAGATACTTTTCCTTGACGCGAGAGATGATGTTCTCCTGCGCCGCTTCAAGGAAACAAGAAGAAAGCATCCGCTGAGCGAAAACTCTGTTTCTACCGAAGCTGCGGTAATGCTCGAAAGGGAACTGCTCATGCCCGTAAAGGCAAGGGCTGATTATGTAATTGACAGCTCGCTTCTTTCCCCGACGCAGCTCAAGGAGAGGATAACCTCGCTTTTTCTGGGAAATATAGCTCTCGGACTGACAGTCACCTGTATGTCCTTCGGGTTCAAGTACGGTCTTCCTGCGGAATCTGACCTGGTTTTTGACGTAAGATGCCTGCCTAATCCGTTCTATATACCCGAATTAAAACCGCATACGGGTCTTGACGCCTGCGTATTTGATTATGTGATGCAGTTTGAGCAGTCTAAGGGGCTGTCTGAAAGAATGCTTAGTCTTGTGGATTACAGTCTTCCGCTTTATCAGAAGGAGGGCAAAAGTCAGCTTGTAATAGCCATAGGCTGTACAGGCGGAAAGCACCGTTCCGTCACGCTGACAAGGGTGCTGTATAATCATCTGCTCGAAACAGGGCAGAGGACTATCGTTCATCACAGGGATATAAATAAGCATTGACGGTGGTATAAATGTCATTTTCAAAGGAAACAAAAAAGGAACTGTGTTCGGAAATGCCTGTATCAGATAAATCTCTTCAGGCATTTGTTTACGGCATGGTTCTTTTTTCAAGAGTTTTTTCGTCCCGCGCAGTATCGTTCACTACCGAAAGCCGTGCGGCTGCGTCAACATATTCCTCTGCATTGTCATCACTTACCGGTGTGATAGTGGATATGCGTTCGGTTCTTACAAGGCGCAGGGGAGAGAACAGTATGTTTACCCTGACCGTACCCGACAGTACTGACTGCGCCAGGGTATTCGATCATTTCGGACATGACGACAAGGCGGCAAGCCTGCGCATAAACCGGGCTAATATTGACAGCGAGGACGAGCTGCCGTATTTCCTGCGTGGAGTATTCCTTGTATGCGGAAGTGTGACGGATCCGGAAAAGGATTATCATATGGAATTTGTTGTTCCGCATATGAATCTTGCCAAGGACCTGAGCAGGCTTATCGGAGAGATAGAGATAATGTCGTGTCAGGCGCATATGGTGAGCCGCAAGGGGAGCTATGTTGTATATATCAAGGGAAGCGACAGTATTGCCGATATGCTTGCCTATATCGGCGCGCCGATGGCGTCGCTGGAGCTTATACAGCAGAAGATATATCGTTCCGTTCGCAATAAGGCGAACAGACAGCGCAATTCAGATGTCGCCAACAGCAACAAAACAGCGTCCGCTGCGGCAAAGCAGCTTGCAGCTATACTTAAAATAAGGCAGACGACAGGCCTTGAGGCATTGACAGCGGAATTGAGAGAGCTTGCTCTTCTGAGAGAGGAGCACCCGGAGTATAATCTGAGGGAGCTTGGGGAATCGCTCAGTACGCCGATAAGCCGTTCCGGTGTGAATCACCGTCTTATGCGGCTTATGGAGATCGCAGAGGAAAACGGTGACGACGGTTCCTCAACATGATACGGCGCATTTCGTTTTTTCGGATAATATAGGCAATACCGCACAAAGATAGTGCCACAGATGCGCCGTCAATTTTTTCGTCAGAATGTGCAAAACGAGCGTAGTTAACCTGACGGTTATCAAGCGAGGGTGTTGCCTATACTTTTTTGCCGCCTTTGATGGCGGCTTTCTTGTTATGGGTTAAACCTTCTGATCGGGGCAAAGGATAGCAAGCGGCAGTTTTCTGTATTCTTGCCCTAAAAAATTCTGTATAATAAAGCTATTTCTGATGATTTTTGCGATTGATTTGTTAAATTCTGCATGATAGAATGATATGGGTTATTCCAAAAATATATACGGAGGGATCTAATATGTCCAATGAAACAAAAATAACGGAAACAGAAACCACAGACGAAACAAAAGCAAAGGAAACCGAAAACACTGAGAAAACAGACGAGAAAAAGCCAAAAAAGAAAAAAGGTTTATCTCCGGAAAAAATCGAGATAGTTGTAGCTGTATTTCTCGGTATCACAGCCCTTCTTACCGCATGGGCAACGTGGATAGGCTCGCTTCACGGCGGCAACCAGTCTACTAATTATACAAAGAGCAATAATCTTGCCGCTGAGGGAAATTCGGAATACAATGCAGGAATGCAGCGCTATCTTTCCGACCTTATGGCCTGGAATACCATAATGGATTACACATTCCAGGAAGAAATTGCCAGAACGAACGGAAATGAAGTTGAAGCGCAGCTGATCGATGCTAAGATAGATACTTATCTCAACAGCAACTGCAGTGAGATACTTATCAATGCAGCAAAGGAAATGAATGAGTATAATGCCGGCGTGACTGATCAGTCTCAGAGAATCAATTCACCGTTTGAAGTAAATGGTGTGCAGGAAAAATATTTTGAAAAAGCCAATGAGCTTATTAGTGAATCTGAGGAGATCCTCAAGGAAGGACAGAGTGATAACGCAAAAGGCGATGCATACAATCTCGTCAACGTTATTTATTCCGTGGTACTTTTCCTGCTCGGTATCGTAGGTATTTTCAAGAGTCTGCCCAACAGAACAGTAGTTCTTGCAATAGCGGTAGTCGGTCTTGTGCTTGCCACGATCTATATGTGTACGATTCCTTTGCCGACAGGCTTTGATATTACAAGTTTCTTCTCACGATGATCATGCGGATGATCCTGAATTTCAGGGTCATCCCATAGCTTTTGATAATAAAGACGGGGGATGAAATAAATGGACATTACAGACAGCAGGATAGACGGCGGCAAAGCCTTTGACTGGGGCAGGACATCGCAGGATTATGCAAAATACCGTGATATCTATCCGGACGAGTTTTATCGGAGGATAATCGACAGGGGACTTTGCCGTGACGGACAGAGGGTGCTTGACCTCGGAACGGGAACAGGAGTGCTGCCGAGAAATATGTACCGTTTCGGCGCAAAATGGACAGGAACGGATATTTCGGAAAATCAGATTGAGCAGGCAAGGATCCTTTCTCATGGAATGGATATTGATTACTATGCAGTTCCTGCGGAAGAAATTGATTTTCCTGACGAAAGCTTTGATGTTATCACCGCGTGTCAGTGCTTCTGGTATTTTGATCACGAAAAGCTCATGCCTGAGATATACCGTATGCTGAAACCGGGAGGAACTCTGCTGCTGCTTTATATGGCATGGCTGCCGGAGGAGGATATTATCGCGTCCGACAGTGAAAAGCTTGTACTGAAATATAATCCCTCATGGAGCGGCGCAGGGGAAACGAAACACCCGATCATCATACCCGGATGCTATAACGGTCATTTTGATCTTACTTTCCACGAAGAATACTATCTGCCTGTGCGTTTTACAAAAGAAAGCTGGAACGGCAGGCTGAAGGCGTGCAGGGGAATAGGAGCGTCGCTCTCTCCTGAGGAGATCGCTCAGTGGGAGAAGGAGCATATGAAACTGCTGAAGGATATTGCGCCTGATGAATTTGACATACTGCATTATGCAGCCTTATCCGAACTGAAAAAGCTATAAAAACGATCCATGTCCCGGAGAAATAAGTTTTTCCGGGACAGGAATATTTTTCTTATTGAGGCAATATTATATAAAGCAGGCAAAAAACAGCATATTGACTGTGTTTGCATATGTTTTTTCCGTAAAGATAAAAAAATCAAAAAAATTAAAAAAAAGACTTGACATTTACCCTCTGATGTAGTATTATATTAACTGTCGCTGAGAGACAAACGGTTTTTCCGATGTCCTGAGTCGATGTGGGAGCATAGCTCAGCTGGGAGAGCATCTGCCTTACAAGCAGAGGGTCACAGGTTCGAGCCCTGTTGTTCCCACCATACGGTCCGGTAGTTCAGCTGGTTAGAACGCTAGCCTGTCACGCTAGAGGTCGACGGTTCGATCCCGTTCCGGATCGCCATTTGCCTTTGTAGCTCAGTCGGTAGAGCAGGGGACTGAAAATCCCCGTGTCGGTGGTTCGATTCCGCCCGAAGGCACCATATGCGGATGTAGCTCATCTGGTAGAGCGCAACCTTGCCAAGGTTGAGGTAGCG
>CACYWT010000024.1 GCA_902778175.1 uncultured Ruminococcus sp.
CTGACGGTTATCAAGCGAGTTTTGTGCAGAATGACGGAAAAAGAGCAAGCAGATGTGGTGCTAAGCTGCAAGGCGGTCTTTGTGCGGTGTTGCCTTAAAATAACTAATCCTGTAAACATATAAAGGAAACAGCAATATAAATAATACAAACGGAGGTACCGGATCATGTTGGAAAAATTCAGTCTGTTATATCCAGAGGGCAAGGAGCCTGCTTATAAAACACTGGGTGATGAAGTTATAAATGATCTTTCGCTAAATTATATTTGTGATCACCTTACAGAAAGCGATTATGAAAAAAATATAATAAAGCGCTTGATGACAAGGCTTGAAAGTGATCCGGAGGTGATCCGTTACCGTAGTGATATATTTGATGATATACTGCGCTTTCCAAAGCTGCGCGAAGGTATCCGCAGCCTGCTCGAGCAGCTTGATTATCTGAAGGATCTGGAACATTCAGCAAAGGATAAGACTGCTGAACCGATCTGGCAGCTTGTCAACCGTCTGCAGGAGCTTCATGCATATATAAATTGTATTTCAGGAATAAATGAAAGTCTTTCGGGGAATGATATCAGATCTGAGGGACTGAAAAAATTAAAGGAATATGTCAGTTCAGTTTATACCGAGAGCGGTTTTGAGCATCTGAAGGAGGATATTCTTGAATTAGTCGGAAATGTCGGCAAGGTTCATAGTATTTCCCTCGGCGTAAATCTTGACCAGTATATGCGTCCTGTAGAGGTAGGAATTGTTTCACTTAACGATGAGGCATTTACCCGTCCGGGTCTGCTGAGCAGATTTCTTGATTTTTCATCAAAGAAAAGCGAGATACACCACGGAACATCATTCAGCGGCATGACAAAGATAAATACCGTGGGAAAGGTCGCAGGTGAAGATATGCTCATGCTCAATCTCACCAAGGTTATTACAGAAATGCTCGGATCTACTGTCAAGGCACTGAAAAACAAGCTTTCAAGATATGTTAATATCAGCGGATACAGTCTGACAAAGCTGATACCGGAATTTATTTTCTATATCCGCTGGGCTGAATACTGCACAAAGCTGATGGATCTGGGGCTTAAAATGTCAAAGCCGGTAATACTTGACGCTGAAAGCAGGGAACTGCGATGCAGTGATCTTTTCAATCTGAAACTTGGCATACAGCTTCAGCAGGGAGGAAAGCTCGATATAGTCTGCAATGATATTGAATTCAATTCCGAACACGGAATATATATCATGACCGGTCCCAACCGCGGAGGCAAGACGACATTTACCCAGGCAGTAGGCTTGATCGTTGTGCTTGCACAGAGCGGAATATATGTTCCTGCATCGGGTGCGGAGATATCGCCGGTTGACAATATCTTTACTCACTTCCCGGTGGACGAGAATATGACAGCTAATCTCGGAAGACTCGGTGAAGAATCGAAAAGACTCAGCGAGATATTCTCAGTGGCAACAAACCGAAGTCTGTTGCTGTTCAACGAATCTTTGGCGACCACATCGCTTGCGGAAGGATTATACATAGCCAAGGACGTTGTACGGGCTTTGCGTTATTTAGGCGCAAGAACGGTATTCAATACACATATGCACGAGCTTGCGATGAATCTTGATCAGATGAATTCATACAAAGGCGATATAAAGGTTGCAAGCCTTATTACCGGAATACATGAAGGACGCAGGTCATTCAAGGTATTTATCGCTCCTCCGGAGGGAGTAAGCTATGCAAAGGATATAGCTGAAAAATACGGAGTTACATTTGACCAGCTAAAGACCTCGATAGATAAGCAGGACTGATGCTAACGCCGGCACACCCTGCCGCTCTCTGAAATACAAGGCTGTGTCTTTTCAAAGGCAACATACCTTATAACCGCAAAGTATGTCCCCCGAGTCTCGCCTGCCGGCTCGGTCGGTGCTTCTGCTTCGCAGAGGTGTCCACCGGACACCCGCACCCTCTAAGGCTGCCTTTGCTTGTTGAAAGCAAAGCTTTTAATGCACAAAAACACAGCAGGGAGATGCTCTATGAAAGAGTAATTCTCCCTGCTGTATTTATGAATATGATACTATTTCATACACAAAACAGGTTCAGATGAAAAAATCTCCGTAAAATCGGTTTCAATGATCTTTTCCGATGCTTCCGGGGAATAACGGAATCTGTCCATATGATCTCCTTCAAAATAGTATTCCGGCTCACACGGTCGGTATTCATAATCAAAGGTGTCAATAATAATAAGCTTTATCTTCATTCTTGACGGAATGATATTTTTGATATATACACTTGCCTGCTGACCGGCATGGATATTTTCCTTCATTTCGGCAAGACCGGCAAGGTTCGGCGCAAGCTCCACAAATGCTCCGTATTCCTCGACCGAACGGATTATGCCTGCAACGGTTTCTCCGATCTCGAAACGGCTGACATTTTCCTCCCAGGTACCGAGCAGTTCCTTGTGAGAAAGACTGATTCTGCCGCCTTCAAAGGATTTTACGATAGCTCTTATCTCCATTCCTACCGTAAAACGCTCACGGGGATGGTCTATCCTTGATACGGATATAGAGTCAATAGGCAAAAGAGAAACGATCCCGCAGCCTATATCTGCAAAGGCTCCGAATGAATCCAGATGCGTTATTTTTGCATCAATAACATCTCCGGGAATAAGGTTGCGTACATATTCGTTCAGACATCTCTCC
This sequence comes from uncultured Ruminococcus sp., assembly GCA_902778175.1. Lineage (GTDB taxonomy): Bacteria > Bacillota > Clostridia > Oscillospirales > Acutalibacteraceae > UBA1213. Next base: position 2,680 of record CACYWT010000024.1, read on the forward strand.
TGTGCAAGACGCCGTGAAAGTAGCGCCACTGTCTTGCCCGCTTCATTTTTACGAAAATCCGTTATAACAAAGCATACAGGACGGTTAACACGGGAAATGACTGCGATATCCCGTACTGTACCCTCCCTTATTCCGATTGCGCCTTCATCACGGGGGATTATTCCCCTGATACATCCGAGATCGACGATAAGATTATGCGCCGAATCGCATACAGCGGCTCTTGCTTCGAGGATCCTGCCCTCATGGTATGCTTCTGTCAATGCGGAGAGCGACTGAAGAGCCGCCAGATTTTCCGCTGTAGTCATGAGTCTGCCTTCAGGATAATATCCTGCCATTTTGCTTCATTCCTTTCTTGAGGCTGTGCCTCGTTTGGCTTTCTCAACATATATATGAATTACATTTAACCTATATGCTTGCTATTGATTTTCAGGATCGGATATTATAAAATAATGATAGAACAGTTTGATAAAAAGGGAGTGAGAACCGCTATGGAAGAAAATAACGGTAACATAAGGTTTCTGTCTGCAATTTCATATATAGGTGTTCTTTTTGTGATCGGACACTTTGCTGTCGAGAAAAACAACCCCGACCTGCGATTTCATACCGTACAGGGCGGTGTGTTGTTTGCTTTTTTCTTCGTACTTTATTTTCTGGATTTTCTTCTGTCACTGCTTCTTTCACTTATTCCGGCATTCGGGCTTATCCTGACAGTGCTTATTACTCTCGGAATAGTCGTATGCAATCTTTTTCTTATGATAATGGGCATTGCAAACGCGCTCAGATTCCGTCAGGGAATACTGCCATTTGTCGGTAAGGCAGCCGTTGCTCTCAGAAATAAGCTTGACGGTCAGCTATGATATTTCGCAGGCAATGACAATTGAAATCCGCAAACATATATTATCATTTTAAATATGCGAAATATGCCGTTTTAAGGCAATACCGCACAAAGATAGTGCAGCAGATCTGTGCTGAATTTCATGCAGTCTTTATGCGCTTTGCCCCTAAGGCAAACGAATACGAAAGGTAGGTAATGGATAATGAATGAAAATATTATATATGCCGATTCCTATGATTTTGACGAACGCATCGAAAGCGGTAATGTTCTCGTTTTTTTCTACAATCATTTTGATACGCGCAGCCGCGCATTTGAAGGCATTATCGAGGAGCTTGCCGATAAATATATAGATACAGTCAGCTTTGTTGCTGTCGATACTGAGCAATCTCCCGAACTTGCAATGCGCTATGAGATAGATGTCCTGCCTGGTGTTGTAATATTCAGCAAGGGGGAGATCATAGAGCAGGTAGAGGGGTCAAATTCCCCGGAAATATATGCTGATATTCTTGATTCTCTTGGAGAATAAAAATGCCTCCCGTTTCAGAAACGGGAGGTTGTTATTTTTATTGCTTTATTTTCCTGTTTTTTTTCATATTTATAAAATCAGGGACCTGGGCAAGTATCACACTTGCAAATACAAGTGCGCATCCGGATAACTCCCGGATACTGAGTATTTCTCCGAGAATGATCCAGCCGAACAAAGCCGCGAAAACCGATTCCATGCTCATAATAACTGACGCAACGGCAGGCTCGGCGGTTTTCTGACCGAGTATCTGCAAGGTATAACCCACTCCGCTGGACAGAACACCTGCATAAACCACCGGCAGCCATGCCTGGATAAGAATATTGATATCTGGCTTTTCAGTTATAAGCATAAATACAGCTGAGATCACTGCGCATACAACAGACTGTATTATAGAGAGGTAAAGACCGTCCTCTTTGTTGAATCTGTCCACAACAAGGATATATGAAGTAAATCCGGCAGCGCAGCAAAGCTCAAGAAGATCACCGAGATAAATACCGCTGAAACCGTTTGAAAGACACAGCAGATACATCCCTGCAATGCATCCGAATACCGCGAGCAAAACAGGCAGGGAGAGTTTCTTGCCCGTGATACGCTGAACAATAGGTATCATAATGACATATGTTGCCGTCAGAAATCCTGCGCGTCCCGAAGACGCAGCGTCCGGAGGATAGGCAGCGATTCCGAGCTGCTGTGTTGACATTCCGATAAACAGAGTTATTCCGCATAATATGCCTCCGGTTACAAGCCTTTTTTTTGAAAGCTTATTGCCGGCAGGCTTTGCGGATTTTTTTGCGCCTGTTGTTATCATACGGATAGCGGCGGCAATTATCAGAACCCCTGCTGCAAGAACCTCTCTTGCAGTGATAAAGGTAAACGATCCTATGTTTTCGGCGGCACTTGACTGCGCGGTAAAAGCTGCGCCCCAGATTATAGTTGTAATAAATAATAGTAATGATCCCAATAGTTTTTTCATATTATCCTCCGAGCGTAGTGTATCCGCCCATGATCTGTGTTGTTCGCGGTGTTGCCTTAATGCTTTTTTTACTGACAAATACAAAGCCGGTGAATTGAATGATCCATCGGCTTTGTATATTAAATTATTATGCTTATGTCAGCTTACGGTAAGATCAAAGGTCTTTGTATCTTTATTGCCCTTGCTGTCCATTACGATTACCTGAACTTCATAAGGGACAGCGCTTCCGGGTTTGAATGAACCGGAGGTTTCGGATGTATTTTCCGTACCTATAGTAAGCCATGTTGAAGAAGATTTCTTCTTATACTGCATTGTATAGGTATAGGGAGCAGTACCGCCTTGTGCAGAAGCAGTAATTGTAACCTTTGTTCCCTTTGCAACCGATCCTGCGCTTATGGAAGAAGTGTTTTTAAGGGCAGTATCTGCTGCTGTGACATTTAGTTTAAAGGTCTTTGATTTGATCTTTCCGGTGCTGTCCTTGACATTTATCATAATATCATAGGGAACAGCAGAACCCGGCTTGAATGAACCTGTGGAAACAGTGGTGTATTTCTCGCCTATTTTGAGCCATGTTGAAGAGCTTGCCTTCTTATACATAAGAGCGTAGGTATAGGGAGCGGTGCCGCCTGCTGCCTTTGCTGTAAGAGTGACCTTAGCGCCTTTTACCACGGTATCTGCGCTTATTACGGAATTATTTTCCAGAGCCGTAGCTCCCGCGGTTACATTGAGTTTAAAGGTTTTTGACTTGATCTTTCCGGTGCTGTCCTTGACATTTATCATAATATCATAGGGAACAGCAGAACCCGGCTTGAATGAACCGGTGGAAACAGCGGTGTATTTCTCGCCTATCTTGAGCCATGTTGAAGAGCTTGCCTTCTTATACATAAGGGCGTAGGTATAGGGAGCGGTGCCGCCTTCGGCTTTTGCTGTCAGGGTGACCTTTGTGCCTACAACGACTGTTTCAGCGCTGATCGTCGATACATTTGCAAAAGCCTTTGTCATGGGTATCTTTTTGAATGTTGTATATGAACATTCCGTACATTCGTCATAGGGTTCCCAACCGTCCTCGGTATCGGTAGCTGGTTTGCCGTCATGATGAACAAGATTATGATCTGTCATCGGAAGCTCATGATATGTTGTATAGTCGCAGTCCGTGCAGGAATCGTAAGCGTCCCATCCGACAGAAGTACAGGTGGGTGCCTTAGCCTCATGATGTACAAGGTTATGACCCTTTGCAGGTATCTCAGCATAAGTTGTCATTCCGCATACGGTACATTCATCATATGCATAGTGTCCGGGTTCGGTACAGGTGGGTTCGAGAGCCTCGTGATGTACGAACTGATGACCTGTAGCCGGGATAGCCTCAAAATTGGTATATCCGCATTTCTTGCAGACTTTGTAAGCATTCCAGCCGTCCTCGGTGCAGGTAGGTTTCTTTTCGGGATAGTAGGTAAATGAGTGTTCTCCTCCGCCTACCGTGAAGGTATACTTCTTGTCTGTATAACCGCATGAGCAGCTCTTGTAATAGGTAGCGCCGTCTACACAGTTGCCTTCAACGAAGTATTCTGCCGATTCAATTTTCTTTGTGCAGGTGTGTACAGGCTGGATATGAATGAATTCTGCATGGGTCTTAGCCGCAGAAACTGTATCTTCATCAGAAGCGAGCGTTTCATCAAAGCCGTTTTCGCCTGTATATACCTTTATAACGTGGGTCTTGTTGTCGATATTGAAATCAAAGCTTGAATCCAGGAATCCGCCGTTATAGAACGGAGTGCTGTAGTTTGTCATATACAGCGGCTTGTAGAAGTATTCTCCGCTGTAGTAATAAACTGTTCTGGAATCGAGATTATTTGTGCCAAGGCTGATAGCGGTAGCAAATTTTTCAACATAAACCTTACCGTTGCTTTTAAGGTAAACATTTCCGTTTTCACTGAGTATACCTCTTGTGGAAATGGTGTTATCGCTGTAACCGCTGAGATACAGATCGCCGTTTCCGGTGAGTGTAATATTGCCGTCGCAGTAAATTCCGATATCGAGCATAGCTGAGCTTTTGAGCTTTGTTATCCTGTTTTCACCGATAAGCTCAATAGTAAGATCGCCGTCTGAGCGTATCATTGCATTATGATCAACGATCTCATAGCCGAGGAATTTTTCAACCTTTGCGATTGTTCCCGGGTTTTCGCAGGTATAGTTCCTGAGTGTGAGCTTATGCTCAGTCGGATCATACTGCCAGCCGTCTCTTTCGAGATTACCTGTATTGAGATCGGTAACAGTCACGTTGCCGACTGCTACTCCGTAATCAAATGACGCTGTTCTGAACTGTTTGCTGTAGATAGTACCGTCAATACCCTGTTTGTAATAGAGAGTGTATTCGGTATCCGGCAGGAGATCTCCGATATAACCGCCGTCATAGAAATGCTCGCCGTCTATCGAGATGAAAATGCCGGAGGGATTTTCGTCAAAGCCTGCATATACGACATCCTTGCCGGGGTGGATCCTGATGCTGTCGGCAGGTATCGTATAGATCGTATATGTTCTGTTGCTGCGGATCTTTGAAGTATTGATCCTGTTTACACCGTACTTATATACAAGTGAGGGATTAGCTGAGGTATATTCTCCGAGCGAACATTCTGTCTTTGAGATAACTGCATTTTCTATTTCGGGAATAGAGAAATACTGTGTGCTTGATTTAGTGTCAGTTTCTGCCTCATGTGTAACATAGCGGTTTACCGAATAAGCCTGAGTACCGTCGGGATTGATAGCCCTGAAGGTGACTTTTGCCTGATCGTTTTCAGGAAGATCATCATCACTTGCGTATATGTCGATCTTTGTGCTTCTGTTTATTTTGGTTTCCGCTATTCCGTCGCCGTTGATATCCCACATTACATAGCCGCTGAACGCTGCTGTGCTTTCCGTGGTAGTCTTCTTTGCTACAAGGATATTGTTGTCTGCATAATAATCATAGTATTCTGTCGATTCATCCTTATCGCTGAGACGGAATTCAAGGTTCGGTTCGTTTGTATTGAGGAGATCATTTACGCAGATAGATTCTCCGACTACCATATTGGTATTATTGACATTCATTATCGGTTCGGGTCTTATTTCGGATCCATCGTTGACTGTGAGGCTGTTATATGTGCCGATAGAGATAAACTTGCTTGTAAGCATCAGCTCGACGTCATCTCTTTCCTCGCCGTTGATAATAACAGTCATGTCGGCTTTCTTATCGGCAAAGGTAACTGCAAGGTCATTCGGGATCGTAAGCTGTATGGAGAATCCGGTCTGGCTGCCCTTGAGGAAAATTTTATTTTCCTTGGAATAATATCCGAGGGCTTCCCACAGGTCGGAGCTTCTTGTTGTTGTGCCGGTGAATACTTTTGTTTCGTAAGTACCCTCTGCTCCTGTAACTATCTCGATCTGTTTCATCCAGTCCTCAACGCTTTCGCCCTGATTGACTTCGCAGGGATAGTTTATGGAGATAGTGTCGATATAATCCTTCTGACCGCCTGATGAAGCGGGGAAGCTGTATAATGTACTGACTGTATTTCTGCGGTTTGCTTTCCATACATTGTCATCATCGCCGTGCAGATAACCGGTTACGGTATCTTCAGATCCGTCCTCAAGGTTTACTGTCATAGAATAGGGGATATTGACGAAATGCTCATAATTGCCGTTTACCCAGTATTTATAATCATCTGTCATAAATTCATAGCCGTCATTTTCCTCGAATACGACATGAGCGGTATAACTGCGGAAAGCTTCTGCAACAGCGTCGGCAGGGAGTCTGTCGCCCCATGACTTCTCTGTCCAGTATACCTCCTTGACCTTATAGTTTGAACCGGCCGGAACATCGGCTGTAAGATCGAATTTATGTCCGACAACGGGAGCGTCGATACCTGTTACCTCGATATTCCTGATCGGGTTTGCATAAACGAGAGTTTTTTCTGCTCCTGTGGGAGTAGTGACTGTAATTGTGGTTTTACCTTCCTTAGTTCCGGGGATAAGCTGTCCCTTGGTGTCAAAGGTGGCAACTTCCGGATCGGAGGAAGTGAAGCTGCCGCCTTCTGTCAGGCTGTAGCCCACGCTTGCATACGAAGGAGTTACTTTAAGGCTTACCTCATTGACAAACGGATCGTCAATATGATGGTAAATACCCTCATAGAAATAGTAGCTGTGATAGTCGAAATCAATATCCTGAGCTTCAACCTCATAATCTACAGTTTCAACATTTGTCTTGCAGAATCTGTTCTTGTTGGTGTATATCTCAGCATAGATACTGAGATCGGGGCAGGCTCTTACTTCGGTGACATAATTCTTGTCATCGAAATCCTTGGGGAAGGATACAGCCTTGATCGAATCCGCACTGGTAGCATTGAACTCGACTGTTTTTGTGCGTCTTACGCCGTTGTCAGTTCTGTAGACGATCTTGGTTATTCTTTCGTCAGGATCAAGTCCCTTTATATCGGTGATTTTTACAGAGACCGGATTGGCAGCTGTCGCATAGTTTCCGTTATGAGTTGCGGAAAGACTTACAACAAGCGGCTTTGTGACGTAAGGTACTGTTACCGGGTGTGAATAGAATACCTGAACATGGTCAAAATTTCTGAGCCAGAAATTATTGACAGCCGTTACTTTACAGTAAATTGTTTTTCCCTCGCAGGACTGAGGGATATAGCAGCTGTCGGTATTAGTTGCCATTGTCTTGTTGTTAGACGGTGAAAGTGCAAGTTCTGTGTTCTTTGTGAGTGTGAGCAGCGGAGTGTCGCTCTCTGTGTAAGCATGGAGCATATCGACAGTCCACTTTGAGGTATCGGAGGGAAGTCCGTTATCATCGTAGGTATCAGCCTTCGGGTCGTTGGGATTAACAGTATTGATATAGGTGTAATCGTCAATACCCGGCAGCATCTGTCGGAAGTTGTGGGATTTCAGTCCGTTAAGGTCAGCGGTAAAGGTATCAAGCTTTCTGGTATAGATATTATCGGTACCGGCGATAAGCTTATCAGGACCGTCGGGATTCTTCTCGTACCACTGATAATAAACGTCGAAGATCTTTCTCTTCTGATAGTCGATAAGACCTGCCTGACCGTTTACGATCTGAACCTTGGCAGTTGAACCTGCAGCGGGTTCATTGAGCCACTGAACGGGAGTGAAATCCTCGACTTTCTGCTTATTGACAATTTTGTATTCATTTGTGTCATAGCACATGAATACGATGCTGCTTTCGCAGCTTGCTGTATCAAGCTTTACATCCGTTCCGTTGTAGGAGAGATATTCCTCTACGTCCATAACTACACGGTACATTTCGCCTGCTTTGTAGGAAATGCCAAGCTCATTCAGCGGCAGACGGCATTTCAATGCCTTGTCGCTTTCCGCACCGTAGCGGACGGTAACAACAGGCTGGTCAACTCCGTAAACATTTGTGATATTACGTCTTGTAAGAGGATCAACCTTATATACCTTATAGGTTATCCATTTTACATTATTCCGGTAATTATATGTCCTGTTGTATATGTTTACAGAACCCGAAACGAACTGACCCTCTACCTTTTTCCAGTCGGAATCGGAAAGATCGTGCTGATGACGGGTCATAGCGTAGGTTTCGCCGTTATATTTTTTAAGACCTGTAACATATGTTCCGCCCTGGGTAAAGCTGTTGATCTTTCTTCCTCTGGTATCGGTAGGAGTATTGTAATACCATACCTCTGAGGTATCGAGATTCTGACCGAATACATCGGTATTTGTCATATAGGGGATAACGTAATACTTTTCACTGAGATTCATGTCATTGATCGGATATGTGAAGAACTTTTCGTCAGAGGAGAAAACGCCCCTGTCGTTTTCGGAGGAATCCGACCAGAATTTGGAAACATCATCAAAGCTTGATGCGTCCTGTCCGTCGTAACGTGTCTGGAGTGAGAACGAATAGGTGGAATTGCTTCCCGGTTCATTCGGATAGACCGAAAGATAGCGGTTTCTGCGCAGTTCCTCGTCCGTACAGAACAGACGGTAATGGAAAATGCTCTTGTCGCCGGCGTCCTTGTTATCGTCCATAAGTACGAGAGCGCCGTCGCCGTAGCTGTCAACGAGCTGGATTCTTCCGTCTTTGATAAGATCCTCATTATAGGATTCAACTCCGAGGTTCACTCCGCCTGATGATCCGGGGAATACAGACATCTGATCGCTGTTGTGATCGTTTGCTCCTTCGGAGGTGTCCTTGTTAAGACCGAGCATTATACCCTCGTAGTAGCAGCGGAACGTACCGCCTCTTACGCGGATATTCTCAGTATTTACCGGAACCTTTACAGGCTTGCCGTCCTCATAGATGATATTGCCGTTTTTATCGGTCTTATTGACCATTGAAAGTACTTCAAGACCGTTAGTTTCGTCCTGTTTCATCTGTGCGGTATGTTCGGTAACATTTCCGTTTGTACCCTCAACATACTGTGTAACGGTCTGGAGGTTGTTGTTGTATTTTACGATATTGAATATATTCGCGCCGCAGCGTCCTTCAAAAAGACCGTCATATATATAGACCTTGCCCTGCTGTGTAGATTCAACAACGGCATTTCTGATATTCGGCGTCATGCCGTAGCCTATATATTTGCCGCCGTATGAAACGAATGTGCCGCCGTTGCCGACATTAACGACAGTGCCGAGGAAGGACTGTATAACAATGGAACTTTCGTTTGTTTCAAAGCATGATTTGATGCTTTTTGCGAGGTTGAAAGCCGAGCTTACCATTGAACCGATCTTGTCCTTATTGACAGCGGCGTCTGTTATGGCATTTTCGGCAGCGGCTATTTTTGAATTGCCGTCATACTGTGCAGAACCGTTTTTATTGGATTCATTCTTTTTGTTTTTATCCTTATCGTCCTGTTTTTCGCTGACAGTTTTGTTTCTTGAAGAATCAGAATTTTCCTTACCGTCGGGAGTATCCTTTTTTGCTTCCGGCTTGGCATCACTGCCATCTTTCTTTTTAGTGTCAGCTGCCTGCTGAGTTTTTGCGCTCTCGTCGCCGTCAAAGTTTCCGCCTGCCTTTTTAATGGCATCAAGAGCCTGCTGGGCATTGAAAACAGCGTCCTCATAAGCGCCTGTTGCGGCATTGATACCTGTTGCATAGCCTGCTATATCCGTAGCAAGAGCTACTGCATTTCCGACTACGGTTTCGATCTTGGAAAAAAGATCGTCATCTGACTGAGCCTTGCTTCTTCCGGCCTGATATGTACCGCCGTAAATAACAAGGTTACCGTCGGAAACATTGAAAATATCACGGGTGGTATAGCGTTTTATCCTGTGTGCATACGGGTCGATCATATATGCATTGATATAGATTTCACCTGTCTGCTGAGAGGACGAATCAATTATCGTCAGTGTCGCGCCGTTTTCAATGCTGAACATTACGCTCTGGAAATCGGCTGAATTGTTTGACTGGTAGTACTTGTCGCTGTAATCGTCATGTGTATCGACTTTGTTTCTTTTATCCAAAGACGGATAAGATGGCCGTTAAGATCAAGTATCTTATTGGATTTGACGACAATAGTTTCATAGTCAGTATGACCGGAAGTGGTGGTCAGATCATTATCGACAACAATATATTTGTCATCTTCATTTGTCGATTCCATATAATCTCTGAAATTACCGCTTTTAGGTCCGAAAGAAGTAGCGTGTTTCCAAGTGACTGTGCCGTTGTTTTTATCGGATATCTTGGCTTCATTAAAATTCATATTGTTTTTCAGAACAACATTCGGGTCAGAAATGCTGTAATTGAAGTCCATATCAATATCCGTGTAGTCAGTGAGATTTATATTTGCATCGGGAAGATTGTCATTTTCCGGTGCTGCCGAAACTGCGACTATTCCTGCAGGGATAAGGCTTGTCACCATTACCGCAGACAGCAGTATGCTCAGCAGTGATCTTGCTTTCTTTTTTGTTTTCACAGATTGTCACCTCTCTGTATTATGATATAATGGGAAATACGGTTTTTTCCGGACTTGCTCTCGGAAGCAATGAATTGATCATCTTATCATCTCCTCTAAAGTGAAATATGAGTCAACTGATAGAAAAGCATTATAAAATAAATATCAGTGCGGATATTATGAAACTAATAACCTATTATATCATTTTTCCGCCATACATCATATTAGCAAAAATGCTGTATTTTATTTTCTGATATGAATAATTTTTATAAAAGTAGATAATTATTTGCGGAATAAATAAAAAAGCTGACCCGTTAAGAGCCAGCTTTACGCAGATATATTAATAATTATCAGATACCGAGAGTTTTGACTACAGAATCGACCATATTAACTGCAATGTTTTTTGCATCGTCCTCGGACTTGCCTACTGCGGTAATGTATACCTTGATCTTAGGCTCGGTGCCGGAGGGTCTTACAATAGCTGCTCCGCCGCCCTCAAGTGAATATGCAAGAACATTTGATTTAGGAAGATCAATTGTTTTCTTTTCTCCGCTTGCTGTATCCATGCTGTAGGATTCGAGGTAATCAGCCATTGATTCTACCTTATAGCCGGCGATCTCCTTGGGATGAGAATTTCTCAGGGCGGTCATGATCTCGTTCATGCGTTTCATTCCGGCAGCACCATCAAATTCAAAGGCTTCGGTGCGGTTGAGATAATAGCCGAATTCCTCATAAAGCTCATTCATCACATCATCAAGGCTCTTGCCCTGAGTTCTGTAATAAGCAGCCATTTCGCATATGAGCATTGATGCAACAACAGCGTCCTTATCTCTTACATAACTTCCTGCAAGGTAGCCGTAGCTTTCTTCAAAGCCGAAAACATATCTGTCCTGCTCGCCCTTGTTTTCGAGGAGAAGGATCTGCTCACCGATATATTTGAAGCCTGTGAGAACTGTTTTAAGCTCACAGCCGTATTTCTCGCATACCTTATCGACAAGCTTGCTTGTAACGATGGTCTTTACTGCGACCGGTTTTTCGGGAAGCGTACCGTTCTTCTTTCTGCTGCTGAGGAGATAATTCATCAGCATGATGCCGGTTTCATTACCGCTCATAAGACGGTATCCGTCCTTTACCTTTACTGCGATACCGACACGGTCACTGTCCGGATCGGTAGCAAGAAGAAGATCGGGCTGTTCCTTTTCGCAAAGTTTAAGACCGAGATCCAGAGCTTCCCTGATCTCAGGATTCGGATAAGGGCAGGTTGTGAAATTACCGTCGGGCATTTCCTGTTCGGGAACGATTATGACATCTTCAACACCGATACGGTCAAGCACCTTGCGGACAAGTTTGTTGCCGGCGCCGTTGAGGGGAGTATATACGACCTTCAGACCGGAACCCTTGCAGATATCCTTATTAACGGATTGAGCCTGAACATTTGCAAGATATGATTCATAAAGCTCGTCGCCTATGATCTCGATCATGCCGTCGGCAAGTCCCTTTTCAAAATCGGTAAGCTTGATATCACCGTTAAAATAATCAACATTGAGTATTTCCTGATAGACAGCATTTGCATTTGTATCTGTCATCTGACAGCCGTCGCTGCCGTAACATTTATATCCGTTGTATTTAGCAGGGTTATGGCTTGCTGTAACCATAATGCCCGCCTGAGTTTTAAGCTCGCGTACCGCAAATGATACTACCGGGGTCGGCTGCAGCTCGGAGCTTATATAAGCCTTTATGCCGTTTGCAGCCAGAACTCTTGCTGCTTCTTTTGCAAAAAGATCAGCCTTGATCCTCGAGTCATGTGAAATTGCGACAGAGGGATTTTTATATTTCTTATTCAGAAAATTTGCAAGTCCCTGAGTAGCCTTGCGTACAGTATAAACATTCATGCGGTTTGTGCCTGCGCCGATAATTCCGCGCAGACCGGCTGTACCGAATTTAAGTTCGGTATAGAAACGTTCGTATATTTCGTCCTGATTGTCTTTTATTTTTTCAAGTTCCTCTATAAGATCGTTATCGTCCTTTGCATTTTTCTTCCATTCGTTATAAGAAGCTGTAATATCCATAAATAATACCTCCTGTTTCCTTACGGGGAATAAATCCCGATCAAAGATATACTTCTGATTCAGTTTATCCTTAGAATAATAATAACACATTTCCTGCTTTCTTTCAACATTATTTTTCATACAAATCAAATTTTTTGATTTTTTGAAAATATTCTTATTATATGTTATAATCGTTTATGGCATAAATAACCGGTATCAGACGCTTATTTTTACACTAATTACAGTTTTTGGAAAAAATATTATGAATATCTCTTGTATTGAAATCAAAAGTAGGTTACAATATATAGTGTACAGAAAGAATCTGGAGGTTGAATAATGAACGAAGAAGAACTCACCCCGTCGCAGGAAGAAGAAAATGATGTCCTGCAGGAGGCTGAAGAAGAAACCGGAACACTTTCGGAGGAAGTTTCTGATGAGGAAGAAACTGCTGAAAAAAGTGTTGTCAAAGACCAGGTCGGATCTGACGGATATAAAAAACAGCGCAGACAGAAAAGATACCGTGCGCCGCTGATAATTGCGGCTTGCGCTTTTGCTGTAACGATACTGTTTTTTTGCGGCTGGCAATGTTTTTTCAATACCGATATAAAGGGCTGCTGGAAACTTGAAATATCAATTCCCGACAGCGATAAGAAAGCAGAATATAATTTCACCTTTGAGGACAATAATGTGATGCGCTACCAGACTGGCGGTCAGGCTGCGATAGGCAGATATTTCCTGAGCAAGAAAAACGGAAAAGATCTCCTTACATTTTTCCTGACGAATGGTCAGAATTATCCGCTCAGCGCAGAATTCAATTATTCATTTTCCGGAAATATATTCACAGGAAGACATCTTTCACTGACCGATCTTTCCGGTTTTCTGCTTGTACCTGATGATAAGGACGCCGACAGCGAAAATGTTGCAGCAAAACAGAAGATAACCGGCAGCGTTAAGGAGAATGATACTACATATTATGTCTGGGATCTGACGACGCCTTCGCATGAGGAATTCAAACAGGATAAGCCTGCTGAGGATTTCAGGGAGGACAAGCAGCTTACCGGTACATGGATATATAAGGCTGAGGAAGACGGTTTTGATTATACCTTTACATTTAATTCTGACGGAACCTTTGAACAGCGCAATTTTGAAAGCGAGATTCACGGCACATATTCGGTTTCCGACGGAAAATGCAAGGTAAGCTTCTATTCTTTGTCCAATGAGCTGATGGACGGAGAGCTTGCGTATTCAGTAAAAGATAATGTACTGACATTCGGTACACATCAATTCACTCGTACTGATGACAAGAACGCCTACAAGATAAAAAGCTCTGTAAAATAAATATGCGCAATATCAAAATTTATTATAAAGGAGAATACATTATGTTAAATGATTTCTGGAAACAGTTCAAAAGCGGAACGGACATCCGCGGCGTAGCCGTCAGCGGTGCCGGCTTTGAAGTGAACCTCACCGAAAAGACTGTTGCTGCAATGGTAAACGGATTCGTACTCTGGCTTTCCGCAAAAACAGGTAAAAATAATGATGAGCTGAAAGTATCAGTCGGCAGAGATTCAAGAATTTCCGGTGCTGCGATACTGAATACTGCGGCTAAGACAATGCTTCGCGCAGGAATTGAAGTTATCGACTGCGACCTTGCATCGACCCCGTCAATGTTCATGACTACAGTTGAAATGTCATGTGACGGCGCTGTTCAGATCACTGCAAGCCATCATCCATATTATCGCAACGGTCTGAAATTCTTTACCCGTGAGGGCGGTCTTAACGGCGAGGATATCGAAGCTATCCTTACATATGCTCAGAAGGGAGAGGAGCCTGACGCTGCAAAGGGCGGCAGACGTATAGAAAGTGATTTCATGAGCCGCTATGCATATATGCTCCGCGAAATGATAAAGAAGGAAGTAAATTCCGAGGACGATTATCATCATCCTCTCAAGGGTTTCAAGATCGTTGTAGATGCAGGAAACGGTGTAGGCGGTTTCTATGCGGCAGATGTACTTGAAGCGCTCGGCGCTGATATCCGCGGCAGCCAGTTCCTTGATCCGGACGGAATGTTCCCGAACCATATCCCGAATCCCGAGGACGAAACAGCAATGGAGTCTGTCAGCAAGGCAGTCGTTGCTGCAAAGGCTGATCTCGGCGTTATATTCGACACTGACGTAGACAGAGGCGGCGCTGTCGATTCACAGGGCAAGGAGATCAACCGCAACCGTCTTGTAGCTCTCGCATCTGCTATTGCTCTTGAGGGCAATGAAGGCGGTATGATCGTTACGGATTCCATAACGTCATCGGGTCTCAAAACATTTATCGAGAAAAAACTCGGCGGCAAGCATCTGCGTTTCAAGAGAGGATATAAGAATGTTATTAATGAGGCAGTTGCCCAGAATGAAAAGGGCGTCAATTGTCCGCTCGCTATAGAAACTTCCGGTCATGCCGCAATGAGAGAAAACTATTTCCTCGATGATGGTGCATATCTTGTGACAAAGATCATTATAAAAATGGCAAAGCTTCGCCGTGAGGGCAAGACTCTTGATTCAGTTATTGAAGATCTTGCAGAGCCGGTCGAGAGCAAGGAGATCCGCATCAAAATCACTGATAAGGATTTCAGAGCCTGCGGTGAAAAGACGATCAAGGCACTTTTCGATTATGCAAAGAAACAGAAGGATTTCAAAATTGCAGATGATAACCACGAGGGTATCCGTGTATCATTTGATAAAGCAAACGGAGACGGCTGGTTCCTGCTGCGTCTGAGCGTTCATGATCCGATCATGCCGCTGAATATAGAAAGCGACAGCAAGGGCGGAGTAGATAAGATATATGCAAAGCTCAAGCCATTCCTTGAAGATGCAGAGGGACTTGAAACATATATCCCCAAAGCAAAGCCTGCTGCAAAGAAAGCTGCTCCTGCAAAGGCAGCTGCCAAGGCAGAGGAAAAGAAGCCTGCCGCTAAAGCAGAAACAAAGGCAGAGGAAAAGAAGCCTGCTGATAAAGCAGAAGCAAAGGCAGAGGAAAAGAAGCCTGCTGCTAAAGCAGAAACAAAGGCAGAGGAAAAGAAGCCTGCTGATAAAGCAGAAGCAAAGGCAGAGGAAAAGAAGCCTGCCGCTAAAGCAGAAACAAAGGCAGAGGAAAAGAAACCTGCCGCTAAAGCAGAAGCAAAAGCGGAGGAAAAGAAACCTGCCGCTAAAGCAGAAGCAAAAGCGGAGGAAAAGAAGCCTGCCGCTAAAGCAGAAGCAAAGGCAGAGGAAAAGAAGCCTGCCGCTAAAGCAGAAGCAAAGGCAGAGGAAAAGAAGCCTGCTGCTAAAGCAGAAGCAAAGGCAGAGGAAAAGAAACCTGCTGCTAAAGCAGAAGTAAAGGCAGAGGAAAAGAAACCTGCTGCTAAAGCAGAAGCAAAGGCAGAGGAAAAGAAACCTGCTGCTAAAGCAGAAGTTAAGGCAGAGGAAAAGAAGCCTGCCGCTAAAGCAGAAGCAAAGGCGGAGGAAAAGAAGCCTGCCGCTAAAGCAGAACCCAAGACGGAGAATAAGCCGTCAGCAAAAAAGAAATAAACAGGTCACGACAGATTGATCCGTGACTGGCAATTGTTGTAATAAATTGTATCATCATTTTCAGCCTCCTTATGGGGGCTGAATTTTTTCATAGCGCACAAGGATAGATAATTGCGATGTCTGTGAGGGGAGTGAGTCTTTTGCTGTGCTGCTTTTAATTTATTCGGAAAAATATGATCAAAAGCCTTGAAACTGTTTTTCTTTTGAGTTATAATAATTCAGATAAAAGGAAAAAGCGTTATCAGCAAATAGAGGAAAAAGGTTACGGGATATAACAGGAGCATGAAAAATGAAAGAAGTAAAAAAATGGATTTCATTAAAAACGGTTGTCTTCGTACTGTTCGGACTGCTCATGATAAGCAGCCTGATAGTTATGATATTCACAAATATGAAAACAGGCACGGAAGATATTACCGAGAAAAGTAAATCATCAGGCAATCCTTCTTCCGCTTCAAAACCTGAAGGCCCCACTCCTCAGCAGCAGATCGCCGCAATAAAAATTTCTCTCCGTTTCGGTGATAAAACCGAAAATGTTGACAGCAAGACAATTTCCTCGTGGGTCAGCGGCAAAAGAGTCAACGGGAAAGACGAATATAAAACGAATGACGACGCAATAAAGGAATATTCCTCCGGTCTGGCAAAAAAATACAGCAATTATTCATTTTCCATTCCATTTAAAACTGCATGGGGAGAGGAAATTGATATTGAAAACAAAAGCACCGGTTGGATATTCGACGAAGATTATTCTTTCAAAAAAATAAAGCAGACTCTTCTCGACAGGAAATCGCTTTCAGCAGATCTTACCGATAAAAGTGATGAAAGCAAAAAATGGTGGCTGCGTATTGCCGGAGAGTATAAGGATTATACTGATTACGGCAATGACTATGTGGAAGTCAGTATAGGCGATCAGCATATGTGGGCTTTCAAAAATGGTAAGGTAGTGCTGGAATCGGATATAGTATCTGGTTCGCCCGGCGGCAGCGATACTCCTAAGGGCGCATTTCTTATAGGCAATAAGAAAAAGGAAGCCACTCTTTACGGTCCCGGATATATGACGGTCGTGGATTACTGGATGACGATACAGGACGATATCGGTTTCCATGATGCAAGCTGGCAGGAAAGCTTTGGCGGAGATGTATATCTGACTAACGGTTCCCATGGATGCGTAAATCTTCCGACCTATGCTGCGGCAGCGCTTTATGATATAGTATATGAAGGAATGCCGGTGTTCATATATTAATTCAATAGTTATGAAAAAACTCCGTAAAGCAGATCACTGTCTGCCTTACGGAGAATTTTTATTCCTTTATAGACATCATTGCGATCAGACCGCCGCGCTGAGCGCCGTGGGCACGGTGCGAAAACATAAGTCCGCTGTTGCATTTTGTGCATACATCGCTGATGGTGATATTTATACTGAGAAGTCCTGCTTCCATAAGCATTCTTCTGTTGGTTTCTTTAAGGTTTATAAGATATTTTCCTCTGCCTAAGCTTTTTGTGAAATAGGCAGGCTTGAGCTCGGTAAGAGATGCAAATTGTTCAAATACCGGAGTATCTACTTCGTAACAACATTCACCGATAGCCGGTCCGACAACGGCAATGATATCGCTCGGATCGCAGCCGAAATCCTCTTCCATTTTTTCGACGACGACTTCACCGATTTTTCCGACAGTCCCGCGCCAGCCCGCATGGGCAAGGGCAATCACTCTTTTTTCCGGATCGGCAAAAAGCAGAGGCGTACAGTCCGCGTAATGTGTAACGAGAGTAACTCCGGGTTCATTTGTAACAAGGGCGTCCACACTTTGAATATCATGCGGTCGTGTTATCCCGATACCGCAGTCAGCCATAGTAACTCTTCGCACGAATGTATTGTGATCCTGAGAAGAGCTTACAAGGCTGTCAAAATCAAAGCCGGCTGCCCGACAGAAAATACGGTAGTTTTCCGTGACCTTTTCAGGGTCGTCACCGCGTTTGAAATTGAGATTCATAGATTTATATGCGCCTTCGCTCACCCCGCCTATACGGGTAGAAAAGGCATGATTGATAAAGTCCAGTTCCGACAGCGACGGAAACTGCAGAAACCCCACTCCGTCAACAAAATTCAGACAGGTATTCTTACTTTTGAAAATCATTGTAATACCTCCGCAAAAGAGAACTGATAATCTATATTCTACTAAAAACCGAGTTGTTTGTAAATACCTTTTTATTATTATTTTGGTGAAAAATCATCTTGTGCTGATGTGTTTGATTTCAATTATTGACAAAGTAAAAAAAAGAGAGTATAATGACTGATTAGAAAAGTAAAGTAGTAGGGGAGCTTGTAGACAGGCTGAGAGGGAACTAAAAGTTCCGACCCTTATACCTGACGCGGATAATGCCGATGTAGGAAACTTCATGATAATGATGTGATCGGAGTACTGCGTTCAGGCGCAGTGCTTTTTCTTTTATTTTTTAATTTTTCAGGAGGTATTATTTATGAATGCAAGTGTCGCTATCCAGACTTTGCCCGCTGCGGAAAATGACGAGGAGCTTATCCGGATCGTTGATGAGGTTATCGCCTATATCAAAGGAACCGGTCTGAAATGCTATGTCGGTCCTTTTGAAACCGCAATAGAGGGCGATTATGATGAACTGATGGATATCGTAAAGGAATGTCAGCATATTGCCATCCGTGCCGGCGCGCCGTCTGTTCTGGCCTATATTAAGGTCGATTACAGACCGGAGGGAGATGTTCTGACCATTGAGCGCAAGGTTACGAAACACCATCAGTAAGCTGCTGCCGCCCGTTACAGCTCTGATAATATTAGTCACCGTATGGCAGATAGTCTGCAGTATTTGTGAAATACCCAAATATATGCTGCCGTCACCCGGCGATGTGATCGGAGCATTTGAAAAGGACTGGCAGCTTATGTTAAGTCATGCCCGGGTCACGCTTACGGAAACCTTTATAGGTCTGTTTTTCGGCATACTTATTGGTTTTCTGACTGCTGTGATAATGGATAAGTTCAGTATAGTACACAAGATGATCTATCCACTTATAGTAATAAGTCAGACGATCCCGACTGTTGCCATAGCTCCGCTGCTTGTGATCTGGCTGGGCTACGAAATGCTGCCGAAAATCATACTGATAGTGCTTGTGGTTTTCTTCCCGATAGCCATAAGCCTGCTGGAGGGCTTTTCGTCCGTTGATCACGATACTATACGTCTGATGCAGTCTATGGGTGCGCGTGAGCATCAGATATTCCGCTATGTCAAGCTGCCTAATTCCCTCGGTCATTTTTTCTCAAGCCTTAAAATTTCCGTGTCCTATGCTGTGGTAAGCGCCGTAGTATCGGAATGGATCGGCGGTACAGAGGGACTGGGCTGCTACATGACCCGTGTAAGGAAATCATTTTCCTCGGATAAAATGTTTGCTGTGATTATCTTTATCTCAGTCATAAGTCTTTTGTTGATATGGCTGACAAATGTTTTACAGCATTTATGTATGCCGTGGGAAAAAATCAATCATAACAGGAGTAAAAAAACATGAAAAAAGTAAAGAAAATTTTAGCTGTCGTACTGACAGGCGTACTGGCGCTCGGCATTGCAGCTGGATGCGCTTCAAAGAAATCAGAGAACAATTCTTCCTCTGCCGCTTCAACTGAAAAAGAAACAGAAAAAACTGCTGAAAAAACAAAAATATCCTTCGTTCTGGACTGGACGCCGAACACCAACCATACCGGTCTGTATGTAGCGAAGGAAAAGGGATATTTCAGTGATGCCGGTCTGGATGTTGAAATAGTACAGCCGCCTGAGGACGGCGCGGAAATGCTGGTCGGTGCAAATAAAGCTCAATTCGGAGTATCATTCCAGGATTCCATGCTGCCGGCAGTAGCAGGCGAAAATGCTATGCCTATAGAAGCTGTAGCGGCTCTTGTACAGCATAATACATCAGGTATCATCTCGCTGAAAGGCAAGGGAATGGACAAGCCGAAAGGACTTGAGGGCAAGAAGTATGCAACATGGGATCTGCCTATTGAAAAAGCTACTCTCAAGCAGGTAGTAGAAGCTGACGGCGGAGATTTCAGCAAGGTACAGCTTATTCCTTCTACCGTAACCGACGAGGTATCAGCTTTGCAGTCCGGCAGTGTTGATGCGATCTGGATCTTCTACGGTTGGGCAGGAATTGCAACAGAGGTAGCAGGTCTTGAAACAGATTATTTTGCATTCAAGGACATTGATCCGGTATTTGACTACTACACACCCGTTATAATCGGCAATACTGATTGGATGAAGGCAAATCCTGATGCAGCGAAGGATTTTCTTACTGCGCTGAAAAAGGGCTATGAATTTGCAGTTGAGCAGCCTGATGCCGCAGCTGATATACTTATGAAAAATGCTCCTGAGCTGGACGAGAAGCTTGTCAGGGCGAGCCAGAAATATCTTTCAAAGGAATACAAGTCCGACGTTTCACGCTGGGGCTATATTGATCCGGAGCGCTGGAATAATTTCTATCGCTGGATCAACAAGAATAAGCTTTTCACTGCGGAGATCCCTGACAATACAGGATTTTCCAATGAATATCTTCCGGAATGATGGCAGCGCTGGAAGTAAAGGACGTATCATTTTCCTATGATAATGATACGCCTGTTCTGAAAAATATAAATCTAACCCTCAACGAAGGCGAACTTGTCTGTCTGTTGGGTGTAAGCGGCGGAGGAAAAACTACTCTTTTCAATATAATTGCAGGACTCAACCGTCCGCAGCAGGGAGCCGTATTTCTGCATGACAGGGATATTACCGGTCAGTCTGGACAGATAAGCTATATGCTGCAGAAGGATATGCTTCTCCCGTACCGTACCGTAGAGGATAATGTTATACTGCCGCTGATAATTAAGGGCATGAAAAAAAAGGAAGCCAGACGCAAGGCGGCGGATTATTTTCCGCAGTTCGGCATTGACGGTACACAGAAAAAATATCCTGTCGAATTATCCGGCGGAATGCGTCAGCGAGCAGCTTTGCTAAGGACATATCTTTTTTCGGCTGATGTTGCTCTTCTGGACGAACCGTTCAGCGCGCTTGATACACTGACAAAGAGTGAGATGCACCGCTGGTATCTTGACGTTATGAAGGAGATACGCCTGTCAACAGTTTTCATAACACATGATATTGACGAAGCGATCCTGCTTTCCGACAGGATATATCTTTTGCGCGGCAAGCCGGGAACTCTCAC
This sequence comes from uncultured Ruminococcus sp., assembly GCA_902778175.1. Classification (GTDB taxonomy): domain Bacteria; phylum Bacillota; class Clostridia; order Oscillospirales; family Acutalibacteraceae; genus UBA1213. The sequence continues at coordinate 23,747 of CACYWT010000024.1, forward strand.
TGATGAAATTGTTATCAGGGAACCAAAACCGCGTGATCCTGATTTCAACCTCACGGAAGAATTTTTACAGTATAAGCGTAAGATCATTTCCAGGATCCGCATGACGGATTAGTATAATAAGAATAAAGCTCCGGGCGTATGTCCGGGGCTTTGTTCATGCTTTGATAAGTAAAAAATTCTATTGTATCTGCCTTAAGGCAACACCGCACAAAGAACGCCTTACGGCTTAGCACCGCATATGCTTGCTCTTTTTTCGTCATTCTGCACAAAACTTGCTTGATAACCGTCAGGTTAACTACGCTCGTTTTGCACAATCTGACAAAAAAATTGACGGCGCATCTGCGGCACTATTTTTGTGCGGTATTGCCTTAAAACAAAAGTATTTTTTAGTGATTTATTTAAAAAAACATGGTATTTTTTAGAAATATGTGATATAATAACCTCACGGCGTAAGCCGATTCGACCAGCGTACCGCCGTTCTCATCGGACGCCTGAGAGAACATTTAATAAATTCATTTATTATATGCGCCTTACGGCGCAAATTTGTATGAATTTATGATATAAT
>CACYWT010000025.1 GCA_902778175.1 uncultured Ruminococcus sp.
CGCTTGATAACCGTCAGGTTAACTACGCTCGTTTTGCACAATCTGACGAAAAAATAGACGGCGCATCTGCGGCACTATCTTTGTGCGGTATTGCCTAAACAAATTGTTGGAAGTGTGAGCCGATAACTTATTGTTTTACGGAGGCTGCTATGGAGGATCACAGCGTCAAAACGGAATTTACCGTTTATTCTTCGTTTGTTTATTTTTTGTACCTGACCGATCTGCTTATGACAATGCTGATGTCGGGCAGCGGCTTTTCATCGGCGCAGCGGCTCCATCTGTTCCCGTGTACGGCAGAGGGCTTTGTGCTGCGCTGCCTTGCCGCGCTGATCCTGCTTATTGTCATAGGGCTTGCATACCGCGGCTGCAGCGCCGTGCAGAGCATGATACTGCGCAGCCTGATCCTGATATGCGGACTGCTTTGTTTTCTTCGTCTGTGCGTCAGTGTTTTTATCGCAAGCTATGATGTAATGATCTTTTTATAAGGCAAAAAAACAGCGGCGCAGATGCACCGCCTTTTTTATGCTCGTAATTGACTCTGACAACAGATATGGCACAGGACAGCCGCAGCTGTCGTAAGACTTTCAATAATGATAATATCATGATCCGTTAGCCTGCCGCCAAGCCTGTCTTGATATTTCGAGATATTCCATATTTTCACGGGAATAGCCGAATACAGCATTGGGACAGTACCTTGCAAATACCGAAAAGATCTTTTCTTCAACCGAAGCATCGCTTTCACTTATGACATCTATCCTGTGGCTGCCTCTTGCAGTTTCAAATACAAGAGCCTTGCCCACAGTAGCAAAATTAAGCTTATCCTTATCTATATATACAAGGTAAACCTCATTTCTGTATGAAACGGTATCGGGCTTGCCGGAGGCAGATATCATTTTTTCGGATACGGTAAGGTATTCATCATTATATATAACATTCGTGAAATGTTCATCGGACATATCATATATTTCCGGATTTGATCTTATTGTAAAGCTTTTTTCGGGTGCAATAAGATCATGTATCCCTATCCCTGCCGTGACAAGAGCGATAAGTGAGATTACTGCGCACAGCAATGCAAGGGTCGAAAAATTCCCGTTCAGAAAATTATACAGGGCAAAACCGCCTGTTCCGAGAAAACCGACCAGTCCTGCACCGAGCATGATCTTCGCCTGTTTTTTCACTTCGTTGATTATAGTTTCCTTTCCCATGTTTTTCTTTCCTTCCGTAAAATATTTGCCGAAAGTGTGAACACTATTTGTATTGTATCATACACAATTAAATAATTCAATATTTTTTGTAAAGAAATTCAGCATTCGCAGGATGGGCAAAAAACGGACAGCAGCCGTCCGATACTGTATACTTTTCGTATTGATCAATATCAGATGCAGGTGTGTGTATATTGCTCATAAAGCTTTCGTTTCCGTAATGTATCTACACTATACTAAAGGCAACACCGCTGGGAGAACGCCTTACGGCTTAGCACCGCATATGTTGCGCCCGAAGGAAGTGCCCTTGGGGTACTCTTTTTCCGTCATTCTGCACAAAACTCGCTTGATAACCGTCAGGTTAACTACGCTCGTTTTGCACACGGCGCATCTGCGGCACTATCTTTGTGCGGTATTGCCTAAACTGAGAATAAGATGATGTTCAAAAAGAGCCGCCCCCGTTACGGGTTCGTTACGGGGGCGTTACAGGTTCGTTACATGACCTTATCTACACTACACTATACTACACTATACTATACTACACTATACTACACTAACCTGGGTATACGATAATGTACGAAAACGAGCCGGATCCGTTACGGGTTCGTTACATGACCGTAACGGAGTTCTTCCGGCTCCTGATATTCATTATGCATTATGAATTATGCATTATGCATTATTTAAAGTATGCTGTGCCGCTCTCGAAGAGTTTCTGGTCTTTTTCAAACGGTGTGTTGAAATAGAGATTGCTGCCCTTTCTTTCGGAATGACCCATCTTGCCGAGAACACGTCCGTCCGGACTGGTGATACCTTCAACAGCGCATACGGAACCGTTCGTGTTGAATGTGATATCATCGGAAGGCTTTCCGTCAAGATCAACATACTGTGTTGCTATCTGTCCGTTCTTTATCAGGGTATCGAGCATTTCTTCGCTTGCAACAAATCTTCCTTCGCCGTGTGAGATCGGGATCGAGAATACATCGCCGGCATTTACTCCGGAAAGCCACGGGGATTTGACGGAGGTAACTCTTGTATAAGCCATATGTGAAATATGTCTGCCGATAGTATTGAATGTAAGGGTAGCGTCGTCCTCCTTCAGCTCGCGTATCTCGCCGTAGGGAACAAGACCCAGCTTGATAAGAGCCTGGAAACCGTTGCAGATACCAAGCATGAGTCCGTCACGGTTTTTCAGCAGCTCGTTTACAGCTTCGCTCACCTTAGGATTGCGGAAGGTCGTCGCTATGAATTTGCCCGAGCCGTCAGGCTCGTCGCCGCCGGAGAATCCGCCGGGGAGCATTATCATCTGCGACTCGTTAATGAGCCTTACCATCTCGTCAATAGTTTCCTCTATCGCAGCAGGAGTCAGGTTGCGCACGATAAGCAGCTGAGGATCGGCGCCTGCCTTTGCAAAGGCTCTTGCACTGTCAACTTCGCAGTTCGTGCCGGGGAATACGGGTATGAATACCTTCGGTCTTGCTGTCTTTATTACGGGAGATGGTGTGTTCCTTTCGGTATAAAGCGGAATATCGCGGCTCATCTTCGGGCATTTTGCCTTTGACGGGAATACTCCCTCAAGCTTTGCCTCCCAGACGTCAATAAGCTCGCATATATCAAATTCTGCGCCGTTTACGCTTATTTTTCCGCTGTCGTTTGTAGTGCCCAATTCGTAGAAAAGCACACCCTCAGGCATATCCGCGCCGTCTGCAAGCTCAAGAATGAGCGAACCCGAAAGCGGAGCATAAAGCTCGTCCTCTGTAAGCTTGTTTGCAAAGGCAAAGCCGATCATATTGCCGAAGGACATCTTTGCGGCAGCAGCAGCGGCGCCGCCTTCCTTTACGGTCGAAGCAGCAAGCACCTTGCCGCCGTTTATCATAGCGTATACTGCGCGGTACATTTCCCTGAGCTTTTCCCAGTCGGGGAGCATAGCCTCCTTATCCTCGGGAACGGGAACGTAAACGACCCTTGAACCGGACTTTTTGAATTCTGCGGATATGGTCTTTGAAGCCTTTGTCATTGCGACTGCAAAGCTTACAAGCGTCGGGGGAACATCAAGATCCTCGAACGATCCGGACATACTGTCCTTGCCGCCGATCGAGGGAAGCCCCATCTTTATCTGAGCAACAAGCGAACCGAGCAGAGCTGCGGCAGGCTTGCCCCAGCGTGACGGAACGTCGTGCAGTCTTTCAAAATATTCCTGGAAGGTAAGCCTTGCGGTCAGCGGATCCGCGCCTATGGCAAGAAGCTTGGACAGGGATTCCGTTACTGCGAAAGCCGCGCCGTGGAAGGGGCTCCACTTTGCAATGCCGGGGATATAACCGAAGGACATAGCGGTCGCGTCGTCGGTTTCGCCTTCAAGCAGCGGAAGCTTTGCAGCCATTGCCTCTTCGGGAGTGAGCTGCGTCTTTCCGCCAAAGGGCATCATTACGGTAGCTGCGCCGATGCTTGCGTCGAAACGCTCTGAAAGTCCGCGCTGCGAGCATACCTCAAGTCTGCCGAGGTTTTCCTTGAAGCTTTCGCTGATATCCTTGCCCCTGAGTACTTCGGGAGCGTGTGTGCGGTAATTGCTGCCGGCATCGGGAGCCTCGATATAAGCCTGAGCCGTCTGTGTCACGCCGTTGGTATTAAGAAATTCTCTGCTGAGGTCAACGATCGTCTTTCCTCTCCATTTCATCGTAAGGCGGGGATCTTCCGTAACGACTGCGACAGCCTTTGCCTCAAGGTTTTCCTTGTCTGCCTCCGCGATAAATGCATCAACGTCCTTTGCCTCAAGTACGACAGCCATTCTCTCCTGAGATTCGGATATCGCAAGTTCCGTTCCGTCAAGACCGTCATATTTTTTCGTTACCTTATCAAGGTCAACGGTCAGACCGTCTGCAAGTTCACCGATGGCAACGCATACGCCGCCTGCGCCGAAATCGTTGCAGCGCTTTATCATTGTGGAAACTTTCTTGTTTCTGAAAAGTCTTTGTATCTTTCTTTCTGTCGGGGGATTGCCTTTCTGGACCTCGGCTCCGCAGGTTTCTATGGAATCCATTGTATGAGCCTTTGAGGAGCCTGTTGCGCCGCCGCAGCCGTCGCGTCCGGTCCTTCCGCCGAGAAGGACGATTATATCATCGGGCGACGGAACGCCTCTTACGACATTTTCCTTCGGAGATGCGCCGATGACCGCGCCGATCTCCATTCTCTTTGCGGCATAGCCGGGATCGTAAAGCTCGACTACCTGACCTGTGGCAAGACCTATCTGGTTGCCGTAGGAGCTGTAGCCCTGAGCCGCGCCGGTAGTGATCTTTCGTGAGGGGAGTTTGCCCTGCATTGTTTTCTCAAAGGGTACTGTCGGGTCGCCGGAGCCTGTTACACGCATTGCCTGATATACATATGCGCGTCCCGAAAGCGGATCGCGTATAGCGCCGCCCAGACAGGTAGCCGCACCGCCGAAGGGTTCGATCTCCGTGGGGTGGTTATGGGTTTCATTCTTGAACTGTACGAGCCACTGTTCTGTTTTGCCGTCTATGGTAACGGGGACCTCGATGGAGCAGGCATTGATCTCGTCGCTCTGGTCAAGGTCGGGGATAAGCCCTTTCTTTTTCAGCAGTTTCATGCCGACAAGAGCCATATCCATAAGAGAAACATCTCTTGTGCTGTCCTTGCCGTAGATCTCCTCACGGCTTTCATAGTAAAGCGCAAGCGCGTCCTCTATTGTTTTGCTGAGCGCGCCTTTTTCTATTTCGATTTTTTCCAGTCTTGTCAGGAAGGTGGTGTGGCGACAGTGATCCGACCAGTATGTATCTATTACTCTCAGTTCGGTAACAGTCGGGTCGCGGTGTTCTCCGTCACGGAAATAATCGCGGCAGAATTTCAGATCGGAAAGTGTCATTGCAAATCCCATGCTGTCAAAATACTGCTGCATTTTTTCATCATCCCATGAGGTAAAGCCTTCTACAACAGCGACGTCAGCCGGAACGTCCGCTTTCATATCAAGGCTTTCGGGCTTTGTCATAGCTGCCTCTCTGGATTCGACAGGGTTTATGAGGTAATGCTTTATCTTCTGCATATCGCTTTCGGAAACGCTGCCTTTGATGCCTATGACCTTAGCGGAAACGACCTGCGGTCTTTCGCCCTGAGTCAGAAGCTGTACGCACTGAGCGGCGGAATCCGCGCGCTGGTCATACTGTCCGGGAAGATATTCCGTTGCAAAAAAACGGTATTCATTATCCTCCGGAAGCTCCTCGTCATATACGAAATCCGCATTTGTTTCGCTGAGGATAGTCTTTTTTGCCTTTTCAAAGCTTTCGCCCTCGATACCGCTGATATCGTAGCGATTGATTATCCTTACCTTTTCAACTGCCGTCAGACCGAGATTTTTCTGCAGGTCTGCGGTCAGGTTATCCGCCTCAACGTCAAAGCCGGGGCGTTTTTCCACAAATATTCTTTTTACTGCCATTTTTATCCACCTATCTCCGATTTACTCGGTTATGATACAACATCATTTTACCACAACTATCTGTTTTTTTCAACTGCACAAATACAATATAATTAAAAGCTTTGCTTTCAACAAGCAAAGGCAAGCCGTAGGCTTGCTGTCGTTCAGTGGGAGATTTTTACTCCCACTGAACGGATATATGGCACCCGCCTGGACACCTCTGCGAAGCAGAAGCACCGACCGAGCCGGCAGGCGAGACTCGGGGGACATACTTTGCGGTTATAATTGTAAATAGCGTGTGGGCGCCTGTTTTTAAATTGATGTAGGGCGCCTGTTTTTAAATTGAAGTATTGACAAAGCAGTTCTTTTATGATAGTATCTTTTCATGATTTTTGAAATCAGATGAAAGGACTGCCGTTATGACAAGGAATTACGCACGATTTAGCGAATATGCCTTTACAGCTGTATGCAAGTTTTTTTGCATGGGGCATAATTCCGTGCGTTTTCGTGACCGACAGTCTATGTATATGCTGACAGCATCATAGAACAGAAGCATTATATTTTTATGCTTTTAATTTGCCGGATTGACGGGATCGTACTGATCCCGTCTTTTTTATTTTTATTTTATATTTTTCAGGAGGAACAAAAAATGATAATCGTACTTAAACCCGAAGCAACAAAGGAACAGCGTATTCTGCTGATAGCGGCACTGGAGGAAAAATACAATGTCACGGTCAACACATGGGTCGGAGTCGGCTCTACGGTCCTCGGACTTATCGGAGATACCACTCAGGTAGATGAGGACTGGGTAAGCGCGCAGGAAATAGTGGACAGCATAAAGCGTGTTCAGGAGCCGTACAAGAAAGCCAACAGGAAATTTCACCCCGGAAACACCGTGATAGAGCTTCCGGGAGGACAAAGGATCGGTGACGGTGAGCTGTGCATAATGGCAGGACCGTGTTCTGTGGAGAGCGAGGAGCAGATCAATTATGTCGCAAAGCGCGTCAAAGCCGCAGGAGCGTCGTTCCTCCGCGGAGGCGCCTTCAAGCCGCGCACATCGCCCTATTCCTTTCAGGGACTTAAAGACGAGGGACTTGATCTCCTCAAGGGCGCAAGAAAGGAGACCGGTCTGCCTATCGTGACCGAGATAATGAGCGCGGCTCATATAGAAATGTTCGGAAGTGTGGATATAATCCAGGTCGGCGCAAGGAATATGCAGAATTTTGAACTTCTCAGACAGCTTGGAAAGACCGATAAGCCCATACTGCTGAAAAGAGGGCTTTCGAGTACAATAGAGGAATGGATCATGAGCGCGGAATATATCATGGCAGGCGGCAACGACAGAGTTATCCTGTGCGAGCGCGGTATCCGCACATACGAAACCGCCACAAGGAATACGCTGGATCTTTCCGCCGTGCCGATAGTCAAGAAACTCACCCATCTGCCCGTCATTGTTGATCCGAGCCATGCGACCGGAAAATCATGGCTTGTGGAGCAGATGTCGCTTGCTGCGGTCGCCGCAGGAGCAGACGGGCTTATGATAGAGGTGCATAATGATCCGAAACACGCGCTGTCGGACGGAGCGCAGTCTTTGACTCCGGATCAGTTTGACAGGGTAGCCGCAAAAGCGTTTGCGCTCAAAAAAGCATATGACGAAATAGAGAAAAAGATCCTTTAAAGTGTACAAAACGACAGGCTGAGGAAAAAAGAACTGTTTTGCTTTACACACAAATACTGACAAATTATTGATAATAAATATGGTAAAATCTGTTATTGCAGCTGAAAAAATAAGAATGAAAAAAATTTTGATATAATTTTAACGATTTTTCATAAAAAGTAACACAAAAAGACTTGAAATTTGGATAAAATTAAGCTATTATATAAGTAATAAACAGTATTTGGTAAAAAAGGAGTTGTTTTATATGCAGCTTGCAAACAGCGATCTGAATGATCGTTTTCCTCTTGACCTGTTTCATATCGGTGAGAATTACCAGGCCTATAAATATATGGGTGCGCATAAGGCTGTCGTAGACGGCAAGGAAGGCGTCGTGTTCCGTACATGGGCGCCTAATGCTAAGTCCGTTTCCGTTGTAGGCGACTTCAACGGCTGGGACAGAAACTGGCACAGAATGAACAGAATATCTGACGGCGGCGTATGGGAATGTTTTATCGCAGATGTGATAGAACCGTATACCATCTATAAATACAGTATCGAAACTTTCGACGATGTGTGTGTGATGAAATCGGATCCCTACGCATATCATTACGAAACACGCCCGAACAACGCTTCAGTATATGTTGAGCTTGACGGTTTTGAATGGCATGACAAGGATTGGCAGAAGTATAAGCACGACCATGTTTCTTACAGCAGCCCGATGAATATCTATGAGATCCATGCAGGCTCCTGGAGAAAATACAAGGACGGCAACCACTTCTCCTACAGCAAGCTCGCCGATGAGCTTATCCCCTATGTCAAGGATATGGGCTATACCCATATCGAAATGATGCCTCTGACAGAATATCCCTTCGATGCGTCCTGGGGCTATCAGGTAACAGGCTACTATGCAGTCACTTCCCGTTACGGAAGCCCGAAGGACTTTATGGAATTTGTCGATAAGTGTCACCAGGCAGGTATCTATGTAATTATGGACTGGGTACCGGCTCATTTTCCGCGCGACGCTTTCGGTCTTGCGCGCTATGACGGTACTCCCTGCTATGAATATGCCGATCCCCGTAAGGGCGAGCATAAGGACTGGGGTACTCTCGTATTCGATTACGGCAGGAACGAGGTCGTTTCATTCCTCGTGTCCAGCGCAATATTCTGGATGGATTATTATCATATCGATGGTATCCGCGTTGATGCTGTTGCTTCAATGCTTTATCTCGACTACAGCCGCAGGGACGGCGAATGGGTCCCCAATAAATTCGGCGGCAAGGAAAACCTTGAGGCTGTAGCTTTCCTGCAGAAACTCAATGAGGCTGCGTTCAAGTATTATCCCGATGTGCTTATGATCGCTGAGGAATCCACATCATGGCCGATGGTTTCCCGCCCGACATATTCCGGCGGTCTTGGCTTCAACTATAAGTGGAATATGGGCTGGATGAACGATATGCTCCACTACATATCGCTCGATCCTCTTTACCGCCCGTTCAACCACGATAACCTTACCTTCTCATTCTTCTATGCATTCTCGGAGAACTTTATCCTTCCGATCTCTCATGATGAGGTCGTTTACGGTAAAGCTTCGCTTATCAATAAAATGCCCGGATCCTATGAACAGAAATTCGCCGGTGACAGGACCTTCGTAGCTTATATGATGGCTCACCCCGGAAAGAAGCTTACCTTCATGGGTACCGAGTTCGGTCAGTTCAAGGAATGGGATTATTCGATGGAGCTTGACTGGCTCCTGCTTGAATATCCTGCGCATAATGAACTGAAGAATTTCTACAGGGCAGTCAATAAATTCTACCTTGAGAATTCACCGTTCTGGGAGATCGACTATTCATGGGAGGGCTTCTCGTGGATAAGCAATGACGACTATACCCAGAGCGTGATAAGCTTCCGCAGAATAGACAAGAAAGGCAACGAGATCATCGTAGTCTGCAATTTCCAGCCGGTGCTTCGTGAAAATTACAGCATAGGCGTGCCGGTGGATGGTACATATTCCGAGGTATTCAATACCGACGCCAAGGAATTCGGCGGATCGGGCATAACAAACGGTTCCGCTATCGTATCCGACGAGGTTCCGATGCACGGATTTGAACAGTCGATAACACTGACTCTTCCGCCTATGTCCGTAATGTACTTCAAGTGCGTCCGCAAAAAGCCGAAGAGAAAACCGAAGGCTCTCGCTGACGGCGCCGAAAAGCCGAAGAGAAAGACCGCTTCAAAAGCAAAAAAGGCTGATCCCGCAGAAAAAGATGATGCAGGAAAACCCGCAAAGAAGGCAGTAAAGCCCAGAGCTAAGAAAGCAGCTGCCGAAAAAGAAGAGTAAATTGTCTGTCACCAAATATTAATAATCAAGGGGGAATACGAAATGTATCCAAAGCAAGAAGTAGTAGCAATGCTGCTGGCAGGCGGACAGGGCAGCCGTCTTGGCGTTCTGACGCAAAAGCTGGCAAAGCCTGCCGTACCATACGGCGGCAAATACCGTATCATAGATTTTCCGCTTTCAAACTGTGTGAATTCCGGTATTGATGCGGTAGGCGTACTGACACAGTATCAGCCTCTCGTTCTTAACGAGTATATCGGCACGGGTCAGCCCTGGGATCTTGACAGCAACAGCAGCGGCGTAAGCGTTCTTTCTCCGTATCAGCAGGTCAAGGGAGCAGACTGGTACTCCGGTACGGCAAATGCTATCTATCAGAATATCAACTACATAGACAGATATAATCCTGATTATGTTGTTATCCTCTCCGGCGACCATATCTATAAAATGGACTATTCCAAGATGATCGCTGACCATAAGAAAAATAATGCTGACTGCACTATCGCAGTTATCGACGTTCCGCTTGCAGAGGCTTCACGCTTCGGTATCATGAATACCAATCCCGACGGTTCTATCTATGAATTTGAGGAGAAGCCGGCTCATCCGAAGAGCACGAACGCATCAATGGGTATCTATGTATTCAGCTACGACAAGCTTCGCAAGTACCTTATTGAAGATGAAGAAACAGAAGGTTCGTCCCATGACTTCGGCAAGGATATACTTCCGAAAATGCTTGAGGACGGTCTGAGAATGTTCGCATATCAGTTCCAGGGCTACTGGAAGGATGTCGGGACCATCGACAGCCTCTGGGAGTCAAATATGGATCTTCTCGATCCTAATGTACCGCTCGATCTTACTGATGAATCATGGAAGATCTATTCCAGAAATCCCGTTGTACCGCCTCAGTATATCTCTGAGGAGGCTCAGGTCCAGAATTCGCTTATCGCAGACGGCTGCTCGATCAGCGGTTCCGTGGATTTCTCGGTGCTGTTCTCCAACGTAGTTGTAAAGCCCGGAGCAGTTGTACAGGATTCTATCATTATGCCCGGCGCAGTTATCGAAGAGGGAGCAGTTGTACAGTATGCAATAGTTTCCGAGAATACCGTTATAGGCAAGAATGCAGTTATCGGCGCAAGACCCGAAACGATCGTTGACAAGGATCAGTGGGGCATTGCCGTTATAGGCGATAATCTGAAAATAGGTCAGGGAGCGAAGATCGCGCCTAAGGCTATGGTTTCAAAGGATGTAGAGGGGGTTGAGGAATAATGCGCGGCAATAATATTATGGGAATTATCTTCGCCAATCTGCATGAGAACCTCATAAGCGAACTTACGGAAGTAAGAATTATGGGTGCGGTTCCTTTTGGCGGCAAATATCGTCTTATAGATTTCCCGCTTTCCAATATGGTAAATTCGGGTATCAATAAAGTAGGCGTTATCACAAAGAGCAATTATCAGTCCATTATGGATCATGTCGGCAACGGCAAGGCGTGGGATCTTTCCAGAAAACAGGGCGGTCTTTTCATACTTCCTCCGTTTACGGATAAGAGCGAATACTCCAACCGTATGACTACCCTTAACAGCATACTGCCTTTCCTGCAGAATTCAACTCAGGAATATGTTGTCATCTCTGACTGCGATACTGTATGCAATATAGATTTCCAGGACGTCTGCAGAAAGCATCTTGAAAATGACGCTGATATCACTCTCGTTTATAAGAGAGATCAGGTTCCGGAAAAGCTTCATGACCCGACCGTTCTTTCCTTCGACGCAAAGGGAAGAGTAATAGATGTTCTTATCAACGGCGACTTCTCCGGCTCCTGCAGCTACTATATGAATATGCTCTTTATCAAGAGAGAACTCCTGATGGAGCTTGTAAAGAAGTGCATAAGCAGAAATACCCTTAATTTCAAGCGCGATATCATTCAGGGCGAATATAAGGAACTGAATATCTACGGCTATGAATTCAAGGGCTTCTCACCGCAGATCACATCTGTTGCGGATTACTTCAATGCAAACATGGCTCTTATGAAACCTGAGGTCAGAGCAGATCTGTTCAATGCGAACCGCCCGATCTATACAAAGGTAAGAGATGATATGCCGACAAAATACGGTCTTGGCTCAAAGGTAACAAATTCCCTTATCGCAAACGGCTGCACCATCGAGGGCGAGGTCGAAAACTGCGTACTGTTCAAGGGCGTACATATCGGCAAGGGAACAAAAGTTTCCAACTGCGTTATCATGCAGGATACAAAGATCGGCGCCGACAGCAGCCTGAATTATGTTATCGTTGACAAGGACGTAGTTATCAAGAACGAGAGAACGCTGATGGGCTTTTTGTCCTATCCCGTATGCATAAGCAAGGGAAGCGTTGTCTGATAACCGCAAAGTATGTCCCCCGCCTCTAAGGCGGCGGGTGCCATATATCCGTTCAGTGGGAGTAAAAATCTCCCACTGAACGACAGCAAGCCTACGGCTGAGTAATGATCCGTTATGCGCTGCGCTAAGGCACGGTGCATAACGGAAATCAATAATTATAAAACGGAGGTGCGTAAAATATGAAGGTATTGTATGTTGCAAGCGAGGCGCAGCCATTTGCCGCTTCGGGCGGACTTGCAGACGTAGCAGGATCGCTGCCGCACGCACTGCGCAAAAGACTGATCGGCGTTCGTATAGTTATGCCGCTGTATGAGGAGATACCTCAGAGTCTGAAGGACGGTATGCGCTTTGTTACAAGCTTTTCCGTGCCGGTATCGTGGAGAAGGCAATACTGCGGTATATTTGAAATGAGATATAACGGTGTCATTTATTATTTCCTTGACAACCAGTATTATTTCAAGCGTCAGGGGCTTTACGGTCACTATGATGATGCGGAGCGGTTTGCGTTTTTCTCAAGAGCCGTTCTTGAAATGCTGCCGTATATTGATTTCAAGCCCGATATTATACACTGCAATGACTGGCAGTCAGCACTTGTTCCGACGTATTATAACCTGTTTTACGCACAGAACGAATGGTACTGGGGTATCAAGACGATATTCACGATACACAATATACAGTATCAGGGTCAGTACGGCACCGAGTTATATGACGAGGTAGTAGGAATACCGCCCCACGGCAGGTCCATACTTGACTGCGACGGATGTATCAACTATATGAAGGGCGCGATAGAAACGGCGAACCGTATTACAACGGTAAGTCCGAGCTATGCGTGGGAGATACGCGACCCGTGGTTTTCGCATGGACTTGACTGGATACTGAATGCCCGGTCGTGGAAGATAAGGGGTATTCTCAACGGCATAGATACCGTTTCATATAATCCGGCGACGGATATCCAGCTTTACGAGCATTATTCGGCGGACGATATTTCGGGTAAGGCGGTCAATAAGCAAAGGCTCCAGGAGAGGCTGGGGCTTGAGCAGAACGCTGATGTGCCGATAATTGCGATGGTAACAAGACTTGTTTCTCACAAGGGGCTTGATCTTGTCAAGAATGCGCTGGATCAGCTTATGAGAGAAGAGTATGTTCAGTTCGTAATACTCGGCAGCGGAGATTGGGAGTATGAGAGCTTCTTCCGTTCAATGCACGACAGATATCCCGGCAGGCTTTGCGCTTGTCACGGATTCATTCCCGAGCTTTCGAGAAAGATATATGCCGGCGCGGATATTTTCCTGATGCCGTCAAAATCGGAGCCGTGCGGACTTTCGCAGATGATAGCTCTGCGCTACGGAACCATACCCGTAGTACGCGAGGTCGGCGGTCTGAGAGATTCCATACAGGACAGCGGAACAGGCGGCGGAAACGGCTTCACCTTTGCGAATTATGACGCAATGGATATGCTTGCCTGCATCAGGCGCGCGATTGCCGGATACTGGCAGCGTGACGGCTGGAAGATACTTGTCGAGCGCGCGATGCGCTGCGACAACAGCTGGACGAAATCGGCAACGGAATACATCAATCTTTACAAAGAAGTCATCAATGAATAAAAAAATGCGGTCTGTTCAGGCAGACCGCTTTTTAAACAAGGAGCAAAGCTCCAACAAGCTCGCTTGATTGGAGCGAGCGACGCCGTCAACAGACGTCGGGAGCTTTAGCTCATTGACGTTTGTTATATGTATTGAGCCGCAGAGCATGGCAGAATAAGTTAATAATGAATAGATCCCCCTGTACACAAGTTTTTCGTGTGCAGGGGGATAATGTATTCTGATAATTATTATTCTACAACAGTTACCTTTTCCGGAAGGACCGTCAGTGCGCGGACATCGTAATCTCCTACGGTCACAACACCGAGAAGTGTTACCTTTGCGTCCTCGGCAGGATATTCGCTCAGGGCAGGCTGTCCGTCAAGATAATATGTCATGCCGTAGCCCGTTCCTGTGGATTCGTCCTTCTCCATTACGGTGCAGCTTGACATTCTCTTTTCACTGATGCCTGTTACCTTGATGACCTTGCCGTCGTATTTGCCGGTCTGCATATCCTTCGTTACAGTCTGGATAAGCTCGGTATCTCCGAATCCGATCGTTACTGCCGGATTGTCATAATCAGCCGTCTTGAGATCAACGGAGGCTTCTGCTGCGCTTTCTGCGCTTGACTCCGCCGAACTTTCCGCAGCAGATGATTCGTCAGAAGATTCTTTTCCCTCTGCGCTTGCCGAAGAACTTGCGGAAGAACTTTCTGCTTTGGACGAAGAACTGCCCTTGTCGCCGCAGCCTGCTGCGCAGCAGACTAAAAGCGCTGCCGTAAGGCATACTGTAATAACGCTTGTAAGCTTTTTCATAAAATTATCCCCTTTGTAAGTATTGCCGGAGCAGTCCAGCTTTTACATTATATCAGACTAAAGTGATAAATTCAATATTTCCGTATGCTTTTTGTAGGAATATATCATAAACACAATATCCTGAAAACAAAAATAATGCATTTGTACAATATTACAAGGGATACCGCTCAGCCTATAGGAACACTCTTACACTCTGCCGTGTGTTCCTATGGGATAATGCACAAAAACAATACCGATGTTTAATTTATATTATGTAGTATTATAAGAAAATTGGTAGCATAATATACAAAAATATCATGCAAATTTCTACTATAATTAACAAAGAAAAATCTTGCAATCCACTTTTCGGTGTGTTATTATATATAAGCAAGACTGCAACAGATATGCGATGAAGCTGGAGGTTGCGGCAGGTATTGCCGGTTTTTCCGCAGAGTATGTCCGATTTTAAACCGGGCGAAACGAATATTAAGTCACGTCATGACAGATCTTCCCTATAAGGCTACAGGTGTGTACAATAGGGGCGGGCTGTTGTGCGGCTTGAATGGTTTTGTTTTTTCAGACCTCACCCGGATATACAATTATATATTGTTATCCGGTTTTTAAATGGAAACAGGCGAAACACCCGGTGGGGTGTGAGGAAATGAAAACGCCCGCCAACTCAAATTTTTTAAGGAGGCGATTTTTGTGGCAGTCAAGGAAAAAATCAGGATAAGGATCAAGGGTTACGATCATCAGCTCGTCGATCAGTCAGCAGAGAAGATCGTGGCAACTGCAAAGCGCACAGGAGCAAGAGTATCAGGTCCCGTACCGCTCCCGACAGAGAAGCAGGTAGTAACCATTCTCCGCGCTGTTCATAAGTATAAGGACAGCCGTGAGCAGTTTGAAACAAGAACCCATAAGAGACTTATCGACATTCTCAGACCTTCAAACAAAACAGTTGAAGCTCTGCAGAGTCTTGAGCTCCCTGCCGGTGTTGAGATAGAGATCAAACTCTGATTCAACCAACAAGCAGCCGGGGTCATGTCGGAAGATCCGACCAATAACCTATCAAGGAGGAAAATCAAATGCAAAAGGCAATCATCGGTAAGAAGATCGGTATGACACAGATCTTCGATGAAAAGGGCAAAGTTGTCCCTGTGACCGTTGTAGAGGCTGGTCCCTGCGTAGTGGCTCAGATCAAGACGGTTGAAAACGACGGCTATGAAGCTGTACAGCTCGGTTTCGGCGACATCAAGCTGAAGATCCAGAACGGCAGCGGCAAGGGTAAGAGAGTTCGCAGCGAGAAGTTCAAGAACGATCCTGTAAACATCACCAAGCCGATGCTCGGTCACTTCAAGAAGAATGATATCGCTCCCAAGAGCACACTGAAGGAATTCAGGGTAGCTGATATCTCAGCTTATGAGATCGGCGCTATCATCAAGGCAGACGCTTTTGCTGAGGGTGACAAGATCGACGTTACCGGTAAGAGCAAAGGTAAGGGATATGCCGGCGTAATCAAGAGATGGAACTTCCACCGTCTCAAGGAAAGCCACGGTTCGGGTCCTGTTGCCCGCCACGGCGGTTCAATGGGCGCTTGCTCAACTCCGTCAAGAGTATGGAAGGGCAAGAAGATGGCAGGTCATCTCGGAGCCGAGAAGGTCACAGTACAGAACCTTACAGTTGTAAAGGTTGACGCTGAGAATAATCTTATCGCTATCAAGGGCGCAATTCCCGGTCCGAACGGCGGTATCGTAGCTATTCGCGACAGCGTTAAGGCGTAAGGGAAGGAGGAATAACGAATGCCTAATATAGATGTTCTCGATATGGCGGGCAAGAAGGTCGGCGAAGCTGAGCTTTCAGAGTCCGTATTCGGTATCGAACCCAATACAGTTGTTATGCATCAGATGGTTGTAAATTATCTGGCTAATAACCGTCAGGGCACACAGTCCGCTCTCACTCGTTCAGAAGTAAGCGGCGGCGGCAAAAAGCCCTGGAAGCAGAAGGGCACAGGTCATGCAAGACAGGGCTCAACAAGAGCTCCCCAGTGGACACACGGCGGTATCGTATTTGCACCGAAGCCCAGAAGCTACCGTTTCACAGTCAACAAGAAGGTAAGAAGACTCGCTATGAAGTCTGCTTTCTCAAGCAAGCTCAAGGACAGCCAGCTGGTTGTTGTTGACGCAGTAACAGTTGACAATTTCAGCACCAAGACAATAGCAGCAATGCTTAAAGCAATCGGTGCGGATAACAAGGCACTTATCGTTCTTGATACAGCAGATACAAAGGTAGTAAATTCTGCAAGAAACATTCCCGGTGTAAAGACCGCTCAGGTAAACACCCTCAATGTATACGATATCATGAATGCCGATAAGCTCGTTATCGTAAAGAATGCTATCAGCAAGATCGAGGAGGTATACGCATGACAGCTCGTGACATCATCATCAAGCCGGTCATCACAGAAAAGAGCATGACAGGCGTTGCATCCGAAAAGAAATATACATTCAAGGTTGCAAAGAAGGCTACTAAGATCGACATTGCAAGGGCAGTTGAAGAGATCTTCGGAGTTAAGGTAACTAAAGTTAATACAGTAAGCGTAAGAGGCCGTCTGCGCCGTCAGGGCAGAACACAGGGCTATACGCCTTCATGGAAGAAAGCTTATGTTACTCTTACCGAGGACAGCAAGCCCATCGAGTTCTTTGAAGGCATGATGTAAGCCTGCCAAAGACAGGCAGAAGGAATGGAGAATATGCCGTTCTCCGCAAAGCCATCATGAGGAGAGTGAAATAAATGGCAATTAAGAATTATAAGCCGACTACACCGTCAAGAAGAAATATGTCGGTTGTAGATTATACGGTGCTTTCCAAGGTAGAGCCGGAAAAGAGCCTGCTCGCACCTAAGAATAAAAAATCCGGCCGTAACAGCTACGGCAGAATTACCGTTCGTCACAGAGGCGGCGGAAACAGAAAGAAGTACAGACTGATCGACTTCAAGCGCCGCAAGTTCGGCGTTGAGGCTGAGGTCAAGACACTGGAATACGATCCGAACAGAACAGCTCATATCGCACTTATCGAGTATACGGACGGAACAAAGAGCTATATCCTTGCTCCTGTAGGACTCAAGGTAGGCGATAAGGTCGTAAGCGGTCCCGACGCTGATATCAAGCTCGGCAACGCACTTCCGCTTTCAAGCATTCCGGTAGGTACTTTCGTTCATAATGTAGAGCTTTATCCGGGCAAGGGCGCACAGCTCGCAAGAAGCGCCGGCAATATGGCTCAGCTTATGGCAAGAGAAAACAAAATGGCGCTGCTCAGACTTCCTTCGGGCGAGCTGAGAAACGTTCCCGAAAGCTGCATGGCTACTATTGGTCAGGTAAGCAATATCGACCACGCTAACGTGAAGATCGGTAAGGCAGGACGTAAGCGCAATATGGGTTGGAGACCGACAGTAAGAGGTTCAGTCATGAACCCGAACGACCACCCGCACGGCGGTGGTGAGGGTAAATCCCCCGTTGGCCGTCCCGGTCCTGTTACCCCGTGGGGTAAGCCTGCTCTCGGCTATAAGACAAGAAAGAACACCCGTTCCGATAAGCTTATCGTAAAGCGCAGAAACGGTAAATAATATAGGCTACAGAAAGGAGCTTTGAACAATGAGCAGAAGCGTTAAAAAGGGTCCTTATGTACAGCCTGTGCTGTTAAAAAGGGTTCAGCAGATGAACGAAACCGGCGAGAAGAAGATCCTCAAGACATGGAGCAGATCTTCAACGATCTTCCCGGAGTTCGTAGGACATACATTTGCGGTTCATGACGGCCGCAAGCACGTACCGGTATATGTAACCGAGGATATGATAGGCCACAAGCTCGGCGAGTTTGCACCTACCAGAACCTTCAAGGGTCATGCCGGCTCAAAGACATCTAAGTAATAGCCTGAAAGGAGTGTATGAACATGGAAGCAAGGGCAGAACTTAAATACGCCCGCATTTCACCGAGAAAGGTCAAGATCGTTCTCGACCTTATTCGTAATAAGCCCTGCGATTACGCAATGGCGGTTCTCAAGCACACACCGAAGGCTGCTTGTGAGGATCTGGAGAAACTTCTCAAATCAGCAATGGCAAATGCTGAGAATAACAATAATATGGACGTAAGCAGACTTTATGTAGCTGAGTGCTATGTTGGTCAGGGTCCGATTCTCAAGAGAATTCGCCCGAGAGCACAGGGTCGTGCATACAGGATCGACAAAAAGACATCGCACATCACACTGGTGCTCAAAGAGAAAGAATAATCGACGAGGAGGGTAACTAATGGGCCAGAAAGTAAATCCGCACGGTCTTCGTGTAGGTGTTATCAAAAATTGGGACTCACGCTGGTTTGTAAGCGATAAGGACTTCGGCGATACTCTCGTTGAGGACTACAACCTCCGTAAGACCCTCAAAAAGCAGCTCAACGCTGCAGGCGTTCCTAAGATCGAGATCGAAAGAGACGCAGCTAAGGTCAGAATTCATATTCATTGCGCAAAGCCGGGTATGGTAATCGGCAGAGGCGGCGCAGAGATCGAAAAGCTCAGAGTACAGTGCGAAAAGATCCTCGGCAAGCCCGTTGCAATCAATATCGTTGAGGTAAAGAACCCCGATGTTAATGCACAGCTTATCGCTGAGAACGTAGCACAGCAGCTCGAAAAGAGAATCTCCTATCGCCGCGCTATGAAACAGAGCATCGGCAGAGCAATGAGATTCAATGCAAGAGGTATCAAGATCATGTGCTCAGGTCGTCTCGGCGGCGCTGAAATCGCAAGATCAGAACAGTATCATGAGGGAACAATTCCGCTTCAGACCCTCAGAGCTGATATAGATTACGGTTTTGCAGAGGCTAACACAACCTATGGTATCATCGGTATCAAGGTATGGCTCTATAAGGGCGAAGTCCTCAATGATAACCGTAAGCCTCGCAGGGAAGGAGGCAGCAAATAATATGTTAATGCCTAAAAGAGTAAAGTACCGCAGAGTTCACAGAGGTCGTATGACAGGTAAGGCGCTCCGCGGCAACAAGGTAACATACGGTGAGTTCGGTCTTCAGGCTCTTGAGCCGGGCTGGATCACTGCAAACCAGATCGAGGCTGCCCGTGTTGCTATGACACGTTACTGCAAGAGATTTGGTAAAGTATGGATAAAGATTTTCCCGGATAAGCCCGTAACAAAGAAGCCCGCTGAGGTAAGAATGGGTTCCGGTAAAGGTTCACCCGAATTCTGGGTAGCAGTAGTTAAGCCCGGCAGAGTAATGTTCGAGCTTGCAGGCGTTCCTGAGGAGACCGCAAGAGAGGCTCTCCGTCTTGCCGCAATGAAGCTGCCGCTCAAGACAAAGTTTGTAACTAAGGAAGAAACGGAGGTCGCTGAATAATGAAAGCTTCAGAACTCAGAGAAATGACAGCAGCGGAGCTGGAAAACAAGCTTCAGAGCCTCAAGGAGGAGCTTTTTAACCTCCGCTTCCAGCTTACGATAAATCAGCTCGACAACCCGATGCGTATCAAAGCAGTAAAGAAGGACATTGCAAGAGTACAGACTGTAATTCGTCAGAATGAGCTTTCCGAGCGCTCTGACGCATAAGGGGAAGGAGGAGACTTACTTTGGAGAGAAACCTTAGAAAAACACTTGTCGGTAAGGTAGTAAGCGATAAGATGGATAAGACCGCAGTTGTTGCGATCGAGGACAGCGTAAAGCATCCGCTTTATAACAAGATCATCAAGCGTACAATAAGACTCAAGGTTCATGATGAGAATAATGAGTGCGGCGTGGGCGACCGTGTAAGAGTAATGGAGACCCGTCCGCTTTCCAAGGACAAGAGATGGCGCTTAGTAGAGATTATAGAGAAGGCTAAATAATTTAGCCTCATGTAAAGGAGGAACGCACTGTGATACAGCAGCAGACCTACCTCAAGGTTGCCGATAATACCGGCGCAAAGGAGCTCATGTGCATCAGAGTTCTCGGCGGTACAGGCAGGAGGTACGCAAATATAGGTGACGTCGTAGTTGCTTCCGTTAAAAAGGCAGCACCCGGCGGCGTTGTAAAAAAAGGCGACGTAGTAAAAGCAGTTATCGTGCGCTCAGCTAAGGGCGTGCGCCGTGATGACGGTACATACATCCGTTTCGACGAGAATGCAGCCGTTATCATCAGAGATGACAAGAACCCGAAGGGTACCCGTATATTCGGCCCGGTAGCAAGAGAGCTTCGCGATCATGACTACATGAAGATCCTCTCACTCGCTCCCGAGGTACTTTAATGGAGGTGCGGACAATGAGTAACAAAGTTCATGTTAAAACAGGCGATACAGTCGTTGTTCTCAGCGGCTCCGAAAAGGGTAAGAAGGGTAAGGTAATGGCAGTTTCCCCCAAGGAGGGCAAGGTCATTATCGAGAAGGTAAACCTGGTATCCAAGCACGTTAAGCCCCGCAGAATGGGCGAGCAGGGCGGTATCGTTGAGGCAGAGGGCGCAATGTACGCTTCCAAGGTACAGATCGTTTGCCCCGCCTGCAAGAAGCCTACCCGTATAGCTCATAAAATTCTGGAGGACGGCACCAAGGAACGCATTTGCAAAAAGTGCGGCGAGGCGCTTTAAGGAGGTAAACATTCATGGCAAGACTTAAAGATTTCTATACAAAGGAAGCTGCTCCTGCGCTGATGAAGAAGTTCTCCTACAAAAGCGTAATGCAGATCCCGAAGCTTGACAAGATCGTTATCAACGTCGGCGCCGGAGAAGCAAGAGAAAACTCCAAGGCGATCGACGCGATCAGCGCTGATCTTGCAGCTATTACAGGTCAGAAGCCCGTTGTTTGTAAGGCAAAGAAGTCAGTTGCTAACTTCAAGCTCAGAGAAGGTATGCCGATCGGCGTTAAGGTAACGCTCCGCGGCGACAAGATGTACGAATTCATGGACAGACTGTTCAATGCAGCTCTTCCGAGAGTCCGTGACTTCCGCGGAATCAATCCTAATTCCTTTGACGGCAGAGGCAACTATAATATGGGCCTTAAAGAACAGCTTATCTTCCCGGAGATCGACTTCGATAAGGTCGATAAGGTCCGCGGAATGGATATCTGCTTCGTGACAACAGCAGGCACAGATGAAGAAGCTCGCGAGCTGCTCACACTTATGGGCGCTCCGTTTGCGAAATAAGGAGGGATTACCGTGGCAAAGACATCTATGAAAATCAAACAGCAGAGAGAGCCTAAGTTCTCTACAAGAGCATACAACAGATGCAAGATCTGCGGCAGACCTCATGCTTATCTCCGTAAATTTGGTATTTGCCGTATCTGCTTCAGAGAGCTTGCCTACAAGGGCGAGATCCCGGGCGTTAAGAAGTCAAGCTGGTAAGGCACGATAAGGAGGTTAACCGAATATGCAGATTACAGATGCTATCGCAGATCTGCTTACGAGAATTCGTAACGCAAATACTGCAAAACATGATACAGTTGAGGTTCCTGCTTCAAATATCAAGAAGGCAATCGTGCAGATCCTTCTCGACGAGGGCTATATCAAGAGCTTCTCAGTCGTTGATGACGGCAAGCAGGGTATAATCAAGATCGCACTTAAATACGGCGAGGGCAAGACCCCCGTGATCACCGGTCTGAGAAGAGTTTCCAAGCCCGGTCTCCGTATTTACAGCGACGTAGAAAATATGCCGAAGGTTATGAAGGGTCTCGGCGTCGCAATCATCTCCACTTCAAAGGGCGTTATGACAGACCGTCAGGCGCGCAAGGAGAACGTAGGCGGCGAGGTTCTCGCATACATCTGGTAATGGGGGTGCAGAAATGTCTCGAATTGGAAGAAAACCCGTAAATATTCCCGCTGGTGTTGAAGTAAAAGTAGACAACGGCGTTATCACGGTAAAGGGCCCGAAGGGTACCCTTACAAAGAACTACCACACAAATATGGACGTTAAGGTAGAGGGCAGCGAGATCATCGTTTCCCGTCCGAATGACGAAAAGCTTAACCGCTCACTGCACGGTCTTACCCGTACAAATATCCATAACATGATTATCGGTGTTACAGAAGGCTTCCAGAAGGAGCTTGATGTAAACGGCGTAGGCTACCGTGTGCAGAAGCAGGGCAAGAACCTTGTAATGAACCTCGGTTATTCACACCAGGTGATCGTATCCGATACAGAGGATATCACCATTGAGGCGCCGACACCCAACAAGATCATTATCAAGGGTATCGACAAGCAGAAGGTCGGTCAGTTCGCTGCGGAAGTCAGAGAAAAGCGTCCGCCGGAGCCGTATAAGGGCAAGGGTATCAAGTACGTTAACGAAGTCATCCGCCGCAAGGAAGGTAAAGCCGGCAAGGGTAAGAAGTAATAAAGGAGTGAATCAACCATGGTTAAAAAGCCTGATAAGAATAAGGCAAGACTTACTCGTCATAAGAGAGTCAGAGGTAAGGTCAGCGGTACTGCTGAGCGTCCTCGCCTGAACGTGTTCCGCTCCACCAACAACATCTACGCTCAGCTTATAGATGATGTAAAGGGTGTTACTCTTGCATCAGCTTCCACACTGGACAAGGATTTTGAAGGTAATGGCGGCAACAAGGAAGCTGCCCGTAAGGTTGGTGCTCTCATCGCAAAGAGAGCTGCTGATAAGGGCATCACAGACGTAGTTTTTGACAGAGGCGGATACATTTTCCACGGCCGTGTCAAGGAACTCGCAGAAGGCGCTCGCGAGGGCGGCCTGAAGTTCTAAGTAAGGAGGAGTAACTTTGGCTACAATCGACGGATCTACTTTAGAGATGAAGGAACACGTTGTTGCCATCAACCGTGTATCCAAAACAGTAAAGGGCGGCCGTATCTATAAATTCGCTGCACTCATCGTAGTCGGCGACGGCAACGGCACTGTAGGCTTTGGTATCGGCAAGGCAGGCGAGGTTCCGGATGCTATTCGCAAGGGCATTGAGGACGCTAAGAAGAATCTTGTAAAGGTTTCTCTTAAGGGTACAACAATTCCTCACGAGGTAACAGGCATCTATGGCGCAGGTAAGGTTCTTATGAAGCCCGCTGCTCCCGGTACCGGTGTTATCGCAGGCGGTCCGGTTCGTGCCGTGATCGAAGCTGTAGGTATCAAGGATATCAGAACGAAGGCTCTTCGTTCCAACAATCCCTGCAATGTTGTCAGAGCAACACTCGCAGGTCTTACAAGCCTCAGAACAGCAGACGAGGTTGCGGCTGTACGCGGCAAGTCTGTTAAGGAAATCTTATAATTGGGAGGATAAGCAATATGGCACAGCTTAAAATTACTCTTAAAAAGAGTTTGATCGGCAGACCGAAGGACCAGATCGCTACTGCTCAGTCTCTCGGACTCCATAAGCCGGGTAATACTGCCCTTCAGCCCGATAACGTACAGACCAGAGGTAAGGTAGCTAAGATCAGCCATCTTATCGAGGTTACAGAAGCTTAATCAGGGGAGGTGCGATAAAATGAATTTGCACGAACTTTCACCTGCCGAGGGCGCAAACAAGTCCTCCAAGAGAATAGGCAGAGGTCACGGCTCAGGCTGGGGCAAAACCGCAGGCAAGGGTCACAAAGGTCAGAAGGCACGTTCGGGCGGCTCTATCCGTCCCGGATTTGAAGGCGGTCAGATGCCGCTTCAGAGAAGAATCCCGAAGAGAGGCTTCAATAACATCTTCGCAAAGAAGATCGTTTCCATTAATGTTTCCGCTCTCGAGGCTTTCGAGGACGGTGCAGAGGTAACAGCACAGGCTCTCGCTGAGAAGGGTATCGTAAAGAAGGCAAACGACGGTATCAAGATCCTTGGCAACGGCAATCTTACAAAGAAACTCACTGTTAAGGTTGCAGCATATTCGGAGTCAGCTAAACAGAAGATCGAAGCTGCGGGAGGAAAGGCTGAGGTGATCTGATTTGCTGAAAACAATCGCTAATGCCTGGAAGGTCCCCGACCTTCGCAAGAAGATGCTCTTCACCATCTTCATCGTATTCATATTCAGATTCGGTTCCGCTATCCCGGTCCCTTTTCTTGATGTAGAAGCTCTCAGACAGCTCACATCAAGCTGGAATGAAACAAACAATATGCTTTCATATTTCGATATGTTCTCCGGTGGTGCGTTTTCCAATGCAACGCTGTTCGCAATGTCAGTAACCCCGTACATCAACTCTTCAATTATCATGCAGCTCCTTTCAGTCGCGATACCCGCACTTGAAAGACTCAGCAAAGAGGGTACGGAGGGCAGAAAGAAAATCGGTACCATCACCCGTTATGTAACTGTCGCTCTCGGTATTATCCAGGGTACAGCTTACTACATCTATCTGCTCCGTTCACAGGTCAAGGCAGAGGACGGTTCTATACACAATATCGTTCAGTATCAGGGCTGGAATCTCTCCGGTATCTTCTCTGCAATTACCATCATCATGGTATTTACAGCAGGTACTGCCCTTATGATGTGGCTCGGTGAGCAGATCAACCAGAATGGTCTCGGAAACGGTATCTCGATCCTCCTGTTCGTAGGTATCATTGCAAGACTCCCGGTAACAATGCTCGTTCTCTGGGATAACTTCCAGGTAGGTCTTGCAGGTCAGACAATGAATATCGTTTATACGGTAGCATTTGTAGTGATCTTCCTTATCATCATCTGGGTCATCGTTTTCATGAACGATGCAGAACGCAGGATCCCGGTTATGTATGCAAAGCGCGTTGTCGGACGTAAAATGTACGGCGGTCAGAGCTCGTACCTGCCTGTAAAGGTCGGTCTTTCGGGCGTTATGCCGATCATTTTCGCAAGCTCGATCCTCTCTATTCCCCAGACTATCCTGATGTTTATAGATCAGAACAGTCTTTCGGATTTCTGGAAGGGCTTCTTCAATATCTTCAGCCCGACAAACTGGGTATATATTATCCTGTATTTCATCATGATCATCGGATTCGGTTATTTCTATGTAACCATTCAGTACAATCCGGTGGAAATGTCAAACAATCTTCGTCAGAACAACGGCACTATCCCGGGTATCCGTCCCGGTAAGCCGACGACAGACTTTATCGCAAGGATCATTTCCCGTATCACACTGATCGGTTCGCTTTTCCTTGCATTCGTAGCAATCGTACCGCTTCTCTTCTCCAAGATCTCGGGTATGTCCGGTCTTATGCTTGGCGGTACATCAGTAATCATTCTCGTAGGCGTTGCACTCGAAACAATGAGACAGCTTGAATCTCAGTTAATGATGCGTCATTATAAGGGATTCCTTGATTAATAAAAGATCTGACAGACGAAAGGAGCAAATACTATGAACATCATCTTACTCGGCGCACCGGGCGCAGGCAAGGGCACACAGGCAGAGGTTATTTGTGATCGTTTGAACATTCCCACAATTTCAACCGGAAATATTATCAGAGAAGCGCTGAAAACCGGCACTGAAATGGGTCTTAAGGCTAAGTCCTTCATGGAGGCAGGTCAGCTCGTTCCCGATGAGGTCGTTATCGGCATCATCAAGGAAAGACTCGCAAAGGATGACTGCCAGAACGGCTTTATCCTTGACGGCTTCCCGAGAACCATTCCTCAGGCTGAGGCTCTGGACAAAATGGGTATCGCTATCGACAAGGTAATAGATATCGAGGTCACCGATGAGGCGATCGTAAAGAGAATGTCCGGACGCCGCGTTTGCGAAAAGTGCGGAGCAAGCTATCATCTTGAATACAAGCTTCCTGCAAAGGAAGGAGTTTGCGACAAATGCGCAGGCGCCCTTGTTCAGCGTAAGGATGACCATCCCGATACAGTAAAAGCTCGTCTTGAGAACCGAACCTCTCAAGGATTACTATGCAGGACAGGGCAAGCTTTCGATAGTTGAGGGACAGGATACAGTAGAGCATACAACGGCTCTTATCCTCAAGGCTATTGAAGCATAAGTTTATGGTGATCCTGAAAACCGCCCGTGAGATCGCAGCAATGCGTCAGGCGGGCAGAATTTCAGCCGGAGCTTTGCGTGAAGCAGGTAAGGCTGTCGAACCGGGAGTTTCTACTCTTGAGATCGACACTATAATCCGCAGCTATATCGAGAAGCAGGGGGCAGTCCCCTCGTTTCTCGGATACGGCGGTTTTCCTGCAAGCGCTTGTATCTCGGTAAATAATGTAGTCATCCACGGCATACCGAGCGCAAAGGAGATACTAAAAGAAGGCGATATCGTCAGTATCGACGTCGGAGCTTATTTCGGCGGATATCACGGCGATAATGCCTGTACCTTCCCCTGCGGTGATATCTCACCGGAGGCGAGGAATCTTCTTGATACAACAAGGGAAGCGCTTTACCAGGGTATTCAACAGGCTGTTGCAGGCAACAGGCTTGGGGATATCGGAAGTACGGTCCAAAGGTATGTCGAGGCGCGCAGTTACTCGGTGGTAAGAGATTTCGTCGGCCACGGAGTAGGTGCGAAGCTGCATGAAGATCCCCGCGTACCTAATTACGGCACACCGGGGCGCGGTGTGCGTTTGCTGCCGGGTATGACGATTGCAATAGAGCCTATGGTCACGCAGGGAACACACAAGGTCAGGATCCTCCCGGATAAATGGACAACGGTTACTGCCGACGGAAAACTCGCCGCTCATTTTGAGCATACGGTTGCGGTTACGAGCAGCGGTCCGCTTATCCTGACTTTGCCGGACTGACGGCAGGAGGAGATAAAATGAACTTTGTTACAGGTTCGGTCGTGCGCTCTAAGGCAGGACATGATAAGGGCAGCTTTTATGCGGTGTTGAGCATAGATGACGATTCGGCTTTCGTTGCTGACGGAGGAAACCGCAGGGTATCTTCTCCGAAAAGAAAAAAGCTGATACATCTTGCTTTTACACGCACTGTTCTGAGTGAACAGATCTTGAATGATGACAGTAAGCTTAGTGAAGCGCTTGCGCCCTTCAATGAAGGAGTGCGGGCATTCCGGGGAGGTAATTCTATTGTCTAAGGAAGACGTAATTGAGGTAGAGGGCATCGTTAAAGAGGCTCTTCCTAATGCACAGTTTAAAGTAGAGCTTCAGAACGGACATATTATCCTTGCTCACATTTCGGGAAAGCTCAGGATGAATTTCATCCGTATTCTTCCCGGTGACAAGGTTACAGTAGAAATGTCACCGTACGATCTGACAAAGGGTCGTATCACATGGCGCAGTAAGTAATAACCCCTAAAGGGCACGAAAGGAATGATAACACAATGAAAGTCAGACCTTCTGTAAAGAAAATTTGCGAAAAGTGTAAGGTTATAAAGCGCAAGGGCAAAATCATGGTTATCTGTGAAAACCCGAAGCATAAGCAGCGTCAGGGCTAATGACGCATAAATACCAACGGAGGTGCAAAAATTAAATGGCACGTATTGCAGGTGTAGATTTACCCAGAGATAAGAGAGTCGAGATCGGACTTACTTATATATTCGGTATCGGCCGTAAGACATCCAACGATATCCTTGCTGCAACAGGCGTTAACCCCGACACCCGCGTAAGAGATCTTACCGAGGACGATATCGCCAAGATCAAGGAATATATCGACCATAACTGCAGAGTAGAGGGTGACCTCAGAAGAGATATCGCATTCGATATCAAAAGACTGATCGAGATCGGTTGCTACAGAGGAATCCGTCACCGCACAAATCTTCCCGTTCGCGGACAGCGTTCAAAGACAAACGCCCGCACAAGAAAGGGTAAGAGAAAGACAATGGCTAACAAGAAGAAGTAATCAGGGAGGAATAACTGATGGCAGTTCAGAAAGGTGCTAAGAAGGCTACTGTACGCAGACGCCGTGAACGTAAAAATATCGAAAAGGGCGCAGCGCACATTCAGTCTACATTCAATAATACAATAGTTACAATATCTGATGTTCAGGGAAATGCAATTTCCTGGGCAAGCGCAGGTGAGCTCGGCTTCAGAGGTTCAAGAAAGTCCACTCCGTTCGCAGCGCAGTCAGCAGCCGAGACCGCAGCCAAGGCTGCTATGGAGCACGGCATGAAGAGCGTTGAGGTTTACGTTAAGGGTCCGGGCGCAGGACGTGAAGCAGCGATCCGCGCTCTTCAGTCAGCAGGACTCGAGGTCAGCATGATCAAAGATGTTACCCCGATCCCCCACAACGGTTGCCGTCCTCCCAAGAGAAGACGTGTATAACAAAAACGGAGGTGCATTAACATGGCAGTAAACAGAGATCCTATTCTCAAAAGATGCAGATATCTGGGCATCAGCCCGGCAGTAGTCGGCATTGATAAATCATCAAAGAGAAATCCTAACGCTAATACCAGACGCAAGGTTTCAGAATATGGTATGCAGCTTAAAGAGAAGCAGAAGCTCAAGTTCATCTACGGTGTTCTTGAAAAACCCTTCTATCATTATTTCGAGATCGCTTCAAAGATGGAGGGTCAGGCAGGTAACAACCTGATCACTATCCTTGAATCCAGACTTGATAATAT
This sequence comes from uncultured Ruminococcus sp., assembly GCA_902778175.1. Classification (GTDB taxonomy): domain Bacteria; phylum Bacillota; class Clostridia; order Oscillospirales; family Acutalibacteraceae; genus UBA1213. Next base: position 28,784 of record CACYWT010000025.1, read on the forward strand.
CGCTTTCAGAATGGGTCTGGCTCTTACAAGAAGAGAAGCAAGACAGCTCGTAACACACGGTCATTTCCTCGTAAATGGTCAGAGAGTTGATATTCCCTCCTACAGAGTAAAGACAGGCGACGTTATTACTCTCAGAGATAAGAGCAAGAGCAGCTCCAAGTTCAAGGCAGTTGCTGAGCAGACAGCAGGCAGAGTAACTCCTGTATGGCTTGAAGTCAACAAGGAGCAGTTCTCAGCTAAGATCGTCAGAATGCCTCAGATCGAGGATATCGACTATGAGGTAGCTCCGCATCTCATCGTTGAGTTGTACTCCAAGTAATCCGATTGATATTTACAGGTTACACATCATGGCGGCATGACCGCCTAATGTCAAGGAGGTTAGCTGATGTTCGAATTTCAAAAGCCAAGAATAGAAACCACAGAATTATCCGAGGACGGCAGATTCGGCAGATTTGTCGTTGAGCCGCTTGAAAGAGGCTTTGGCAATACTCTCGGAAACAGCCTGCGCAGAGTTCTGCTTTCGTCGCTTGAGGGCGTGGCAGTAACGTCCATCAAGATCGACGGCGTCCTGCATGAATTCTCCACGATCCCCGGCGTAAAAGAAGACGTAACTGCGATCGTTCTTAACATGAAAGGGCTTATCGCTAAGCTTAACTGTGATGGCCCCAAGACTGTCGAGATCAGTGCGGAGGGTCCGTGTGTAGTAACGGCGGATTCCATTAAGAAGGATGCGGATGTTGAGATCCTCAATCCTGAAATGCACATTGCCACTCTTGGTGAAGGCGCTAAGCTCTATATGGAAATCACGCTCAGCAAGGGCAGAGGATATATCTCCGCTGAGCGCAATAAAGAGGAGATCGCAAAGACCGCCAGCGTTATCGGCGTTCTTCCGATCGACTCCATTTATACACCCGTACTCAAGGTCAACTACAATATTGACAACACCCGTGTAGGTCAGATCACAGACTATGACAAGCTTACGCTTGATGTATGGACAAACGGCGTCATCAATGCTCAGGAGGCTGTTTCTCTTGCAGCAAAGGTGCTTACCGAGCATCTGAACCTTTTCGTAAATCTCTCCGACAAGGGTACAAATACCGAGGTCATGGTTGAGAAGAACGATCAGGGTAAGGAAAAGGCGCTTGAAATGACAATTGAAGAGCTGGATCTTTCAGTTCGTTCCTTCAACTGTCTGAAGAGAGCAAATATCAATACCGTAGAGGATCTTACCAATAAGACAGAGGACGAGATGATGAAGGTAAGAAATCTTGGCCGCAAGTCGCTGGACGAAGTAATTGACAAGCTGACAAAGCTTGGATTCTCACTTCGTACTAATGAAGAATAATTCCCATTTCATATAAAGGAGTGAATATCGAATGCCGGGAACAAGAAAACTGGGCAGAGAAACTGCTCACAGAACAGCAATGCTGAGAGCAATGGTTACATTCCTGCTCGAAAACGGCAAAATCGAGACCACTGTATCTCGTGCAAAGGAAGTCAGCGCGCTTACAGAGAAATTTATCACAATGGCAAAGAACGAGACTCTTGCAAACAAGCGCAACGCTATGGCTTTCATCACAAAGGAAGATGTAGTAAAGAAGCTCTTCACAGAGATCGCGCCGAAGTATGCTGACAGAAACGGCGGCTACACAAGGATCACAAAGATCGGTCCCCGCCGCGGCGATGCTGCCGAGATGGCTGTTATCGAGCTTATCTGATCGGATAAAATTTTCCCCTGCCGGAAGGCGGGGGATTTTTTTATGCATTTTTAACCTTAAAGGCGAACAGGGCGCAAAAAAAATCCCCGGCAGATCTCTGCCGGAGTTTTTTGTTTGGTTGTTTTTATTATTCAGAACGATTCAGCGTTTCTTGTTGCGCTTTCTTTTTTTGGAAGCAGTTTTGCTCAGAGGCTTTTTAATAACAACTGCAGCGCCGTCGAGAGGATTGGAAATGCCGTTTTCCCATGACACTTCGTCCTCAGCATAGGTTTTGTCATGCTTTTTCCTGTAATTTACGAATATTCTTGCGATGAAGCCGCTCAGGAATACAAGAGCCGATACTATCCAGCCGGCAAGTACCTGCGACCAGATCGGATATCCGCCGTAGGATCCGCCCTTGCTGCCGAACAGGTCGATCATGTTCCATACGAACAGAGCTGCAAGCAGCAGCGGCGAAACGACCTTGATCGAGGACGCTACCCACCAGTAGGGAGCCTTGAATCTGTTTGTGTTGCGGTTGATCTCATGATGTACCTTGTGCAGATCAAATGCCCAGCCGACTGCAAGACATTCAAGTATACCGATAAGAATAAGGTTGATCTGGTTTGTCCAGTTGTCAACGATATCGAGCCATGCAAGACCGGCCTGAGTTGCGAATATCAGCGAAATAAATCCGCAGACAGCGCATACCGCAATGGTGACTTTTTTCGGTTTGATATGGAATTTGTCGGCAACGGCAGCCGAAACACCCTCAACGATAGAGAATGCGGAGTCGATAGCAAGAGTAATGAGCATCAGATAGAATATTGCTCCGAAGCCTGCATTCAGCCAGCCTATATCCGTCAGGTTTACGATAGCCTGGGGATATACAATAAATGCTGTTGCAACACCGCTTGATGTGATCTTGTCGAGCATACCGGTACCGCCCATTGTTGAGAACATAACAATACCGGAAAGAACGCTGATCGCCATATCGGAGAAAGCAATGATGACAGCGTCCGCAGCAACATCAGCGTCGTCGCCTACATATGAACCGTATGCGAACATAATTGCCATCATAATTGAAAGGCTGTAGAATACCTGACCGATAGCATCGACCCATAGAGTAGGATCGGCAAACGCCTGAAAATCAGGAACGAAGAGGATCTTCAGACCTTCAGCTGCCCCGTTCATCGTGCAGCCCTTGACAGCCATTATTACAAGAAGAATAACAGGCGCAAATACGGTGAATTTGACTACCTTGCCTACCGAGTTAGCGCCGTTGCGGATACAGAAGAAGATAAGTCCCCATGCGACGATCAGGCAAAGCAGAACTTCGCCGGGAATGATCGTTCCCTCGATAGCGCCGGTCGTCATGGTCAGGTCGAAGAACAGACCGGACGCTTTTTCCGAATTTCCGGTCATTCCGGCAAACTGCCATGAATTTGCGAACATGAGTATTACCCATGCGAATACAACGGCATAGTAACAGACGATCACGAATGCGTTCGAGGTCGCTGCCCAGCCTATGAATTCAAATTTCTTGCCAATACCGCGCATTGATTCGATTGCGCCCTTACGGAATTTTCTGGAGATAGAGATCTCCATCATAAGAAGCGGAATACCCATTACCAACATAGCAAGAAGATAAACTACGAGGAAGGTACCGCCGCCATGCTTTGCTGCGAGTCCGGGGAAACGCCAGGCATTGCCGAGACCGACTGCCGAACCGATAGCAGCAAGGATAAACGTGAAGCGAGAGCTCCATTGACTACGTTTTTCCATGTTATTAGCTCCTTTATGATTTGATAAAAAAATATTGCTTTCGGCAAAAGCTCCTTATATTATACAATTGTTTTAATAATATTGCAAGTATTTTTATGTTATTTATACTGATAATGAATATCTGAAATATAAATTGTTTTTTTCTCTATGGACTAAATGCGAAATAGCTGATATAATTAAGTATCTGTATATTTGGGGGAAGAATGATGTCGTTTAAAAAGAGAGGATATATAGTTGCGCAGGTGAGCAGAAAGGGCGAGCTTAGTCTGCAGAAGGGACACCCGTGGATCTATGATGCAGAGGTCGTGTCGCTCGACGGAGAGCCTGAGGACGGAGAGATAGTTGATGTCGTTACGGGAAAGGGACGCTTTATCGGATCCGGATTCTATAACAGTAATTCAAAGATACGCATACGTCTTATTTCCCGGAATGCCAATGATAAATTTGACGAGGCTTTTTTCGGGAGAAGGATACGCTATGCATGGGAATACCGCAAGACAGTAATGGGGGACGATCTTGACTGCTGCCGTATAATTTTCGGTGAGGCTGATACCTTTCCGGGTCTGACGGTGGATAAATTCCATGATATCCTCGTTACGCAGACTCTTTGTCTTGGAATAGAACAGCGCAAGGATATTATCTTTCCGCTGCTGTACAAGGTGCTGAATGAGGACGGTCAGAATATCAGGGGGATATTCGAGCGCAATGACGTGAGAGTGCGTGAGCTTGAGGGACTTACTCAGAATAAGGGCTTCTATCCGCTTGAGGGCGTACCCGTCCCGGACAGCACAAGCGTTGTTATAGAAGAAAACGGCATTAAATATAATGTTGATTTTGAAAACGGACAGAAAACGGGATTTTTTCTCGATCAGAAATATAACCGCCGCGCCGCCGCGAAGATCGCAAAGGGCAAAAAAGTGCTTGACTGCTTTACCCATACCGGATCATTTGCGCTGAACGCCGCGGCAGGGGGAGCAGATCTTGTTTGCGCGGTGGATATTTCTCAGGACGCAGTTGATATGGCGCGCAGAAATGCCGTATTAAACGGACTTGAGGGAAAGATGGATTTCGTCTGCGCGAATGTATTTGATCTTCTGTCGGAGATGACAGGCAGTGAAGGCTATGATTTTATTATACTTGATCCTCCGGCATTCACAAAATCACGCCAGACTGTTGAAAGCGCGATGCGCGGATATAAGGAGATCAATCTCCGCGCAATGAAACTTCTTCCGCACGGAGGATATCTTGCGACCTGCTCCTGCTCGCACTTTATGACCGAGCGGCTGTTTGAGGAGATGCTTCATTCTGCCGCACATGACGCGCACGTTTCCCTGCGCAGGATAGAATACCGCCAGCAGGCGCCGGATCACCCTGTATTGTATAATGTTCCGGAAACGGAATACCTGAAATTCTATCTTTTCCAGGTGGTATGAACCGGAATCGGAACGGCGTAATTTTTTTTCAAAATCCCTTGCAATTTGTGCCGATATATGTTATAATTCGTTTGTTGCATATGCAGAAGGAGAAAGAGGTGAATTCAAATGAAGGAGAATATTCATCCGAACTATAACCAGACAACAATTACCTGCGCTTGCGGTAATGTTATCGAAACTGGTTCTACAAAGAAGGATATCCGTGTTGAAATTTGCTCAAAGTGCCATCCTTTCTTCACAGGAAGACAGAAGCTCGTTGATACCGGCGGACGTGCTGACAGATTCAATAAGCGTTACGGCATTACGAAATAATTTATTATGCGGTTATTGGCGGTACATTTCAGAATGTGCCGCCTTTTTCTGCCCGGAGGAGGATTCGGCATGGAACAGGCTTATAAAACAATAGCAAAAAAGGCGCAGGACGAATTTACGGAACAGCGTTCGCGTTTTATAGGGTACGTTTCCCCGGTAAGTACGGAGCAGGAGGCGCTGCGTTTTATCGAGGAAAAGAAAAAACAGCATTGGGACGCAAAGCATAATGTCTATGCCTATGTTCTGCGCGGCGGGATACAGAGGTGCAGCGATGACGGCGAGCCTCACGGAACGGCAGGCGTCCCGACGCTTGACGTCCTTCTGAAATCGGGCGTGACAGATACCGCGGTCGTTGTTACCCGGTATTTCGGAGGAATACTGCTCGGAGCAGGCGGACTTGTCCGCGCCTATACAAAGGGGGCGCGTATTGCCCTCGAAGCCGGCGGCATTGTTACAATGCGAAACTGCAATATATGTACGCTGACGGCAGGATACGATCAGTACGGAAAGCTGTCGGGGCTGATACCCTCCTGCGGTGGAGTGCTGGACGATACTCAGTTCGGAGAAGGCGTTACTCTTGGATTCCATATTCCGCCCGAAAAGATGGGGGCATTTTTAAAGACGCTTGCCGACGCGACCTGCGGAAGCGTACAGCCGGAAATAACCGGAGAAAAATTCTTTCAGATGAGCGAATGAAAATGCGCTCTGTTGTTATGAAAAAAATAAAGGTATTTCCTGTTTTTCTGCGTATATAATAAACAGATGGATATTTACGGGAACGGAGGCGCTGCAATGACTATAAGAGAACGGTATGAGGAAACGGAAAAAGCTATTCTTTCTCCCGATGCCTGCCTTTCCGCCAATACAAAGGGGCGTCTGAATGAAGAAGAAAAATGCCCTGTCCGCACCGATTTCCAGCGCGACAGGGACAGGGTTATCCACTGCAAATCCTTCCGCAGACTGAAACATAAGACGCAGGTCTTTCTTTCTCCGGAGGGTGACCACTACCGCACCCGTCTTACTCATACGCTTGAGGTTGCTCAGATAGCAAGGACTGTCGCAAGGGCGCTCCGGCTGAACGAGGATCTGACAGAGGCTATATCTCTTGCGCACGATCTGGGACATACGCCGTTCGGTCACGCCGGCGAACGCGCGCTTGACAGTCTTTATCCCGGCGGTTTCCGTCATTATGAGCAAAGCCTGAGAGTGGTGGACAGGCTTGAAAAAAACGGCAGGGGACTCAATCTTACATATGAAACACGCAACGGCATATTATGTCATACGACCGGTACGCAGGCTGATACTGCCGAGGGCAGGATCGTCCGGATCGCAGACCGTATAGCCTATATAAATCATGATATTGACGATGCTCTCAGGGCAGGGGTGCTCTCCGAAAGGGCTTTGCCGACCGAGGCTGTGGAGCTTCTCGGACGAAGCACATCGGAAAGGATAAATACTCTTGTGATAGCTCTGATAGAAAACTCGGACGGAAACGAGCTTTCTCTGGGCGAAGAAATACAGGGTGTTTTTGACCGTCTGCACCGTTTTATGTTCGCAAGCGTATACCGTAATGACAGCGCAAAGCATGAGGAAAACAAGGTCCCCGATCTTATGGCGTTTCTTTATGAATATTTCAATAAGCACCCCGAGCGTCTGCCTGATGAGAACAAGCTCACAGCCTCACTCGAGGGAAAGGAAAGGGCAGTGTGCGATTATCTTGCCGGCATGACAGACCGCTATGCCGTCGAGCAGTTCAAATCACTGTTCATACCTGATTCATGGGTCGGATACAGAATGTAATACATATTTCGGAACTGTCAGAGTTCGTATTGACAGCATATTTACGGGAGGTGAGATATTGACGATACCCGATGAATTTATACAGGAACTGAAAGCAAGGACGGATATAGCCGATGTCGTCGGCAGTTATGTAACGCTTAAACGCAGCGGAAGATCAATGATGGGGCTTTGCCCTTTTCATAATGAAAAATCCCCGTCGTTCAGCGTATCGAGGGAAAACGGATTCTTTTACTGCTTCGGCTGCGGCGCAGGCGGCGATGTCATAACCTTTATAAGAAAAATAGAAAACCTTGATTATGTCGAAGCAATAAAGCTTCTTGCAGGCAGGGCAGGAATGACTGTCCCGGAAAACGGCAGAGATGACGGCATGGGTAAGCTGAAAGCCCGTATCTGTGAGGCTAACCGCGAGGCGGCAAGGTTTTATCACAAACAGCTTTATTCTCCTCAGGGACGTCAGGCTCTTGAATATCTGAGGGGCAGGGGGCTGACCGAAAAAACAATAATTCATTTCGGACTTGGCTATTCCCCGTCGGAGAGATTTGAGCTTGTTAATTATCTGAAAGGCAAGGGCTTTTCGCAGGAGGAGCTTTTTGCGGCAAATCTTGCGAATCAGTCAAAAAGAGGCTATGCATTCGACCGCTTTTCGGACAGGGTAATGTTCCCGATAATCGACCTCCGGGGAAATGTGATAGCCTTCGGCGGAAGGATAATGTCGGATATAAAGCCGAAATATCTCAATACCTCGGATACTCCGGTATTCAATAAAAGCAGGAACCTTTTTGCGATGCAGTTTGCAAAAAACAAGGCGAACGGTCAGCTTATACTTGCGGAAGGGTATATGGATGTAATAGCTCTGCATCAGGCAGGCTTTGAAAATGCCGTGGCAACGCTCGGCACAGCTCTGACAAACGAGCAGGCTATGCTCATCAAGCGTTACTGCGACGAGATCGTAATATGCTATGACGCTGACGAGGCAGGACAGAAGGCTACCCAGAGGGCAATAGATATTCTCCGCCCGACGGGACTTAATATAAGAGTTCTTACCGTACCGAACGGAAAGGATCCGGACGAATTTATAAGATCCCACGGCAATCAGGGAAGCGCGCGTTTCCGTATGCTTCTCGACAAGTCGGGTAATGATATAGAATACAGGCTTGCAAAGCTGAGAACGGGATATAATCTGAATATCAGCGCGCAGAAGGTGGAATTTCTGACAAAAGCGGCGTCGCTTATTGCAGGAATAGAAAACCCGGTGGAACAGGATGTGTATATAACTTCGCTTTCCGGGGAGCTTGATGTGCGGAAGGACGCTTTTTCCCGTCTTGTGGAAAAGGACAGCGGCAAAAGGAACAGGCAGATGAAAAAGGAACAGCAGAAGAAGATCTACGGTGATCTTTCCGCGGTGAATGACAGGCTCAATACCGAAAAGCATCTGAATCTCCGCGCGGCGAATGCCGAAGAAGCGCTGCTGTCGCTTATGATACTCAATCCCGATACAGCGCTGCGCCTGAAGGACAGTCTTGAACCGGAGGTCTTTATGACACGGTTTGACCGCAATATATATGAGGTCCTCAGAAAAAGGCTTATGGAAGGTCAGGAGATATCAATGTCGGATATTTCCGGTTCGTTCTCGACAGATGAAATGAGCCGCATAGCCCGTATGCTCGCGTCGCATCCGCGTGAAAACGATCCTGATGCCGCGGCTGAGGAATATATATCTGTCCTGAGGGAAGAGGCTCAGCGACTTACTCCGGAACAGGCGGCAAGCGCCGATAATGATACAATAATGGAACAACTCAGAAAATTGAAGGATAAGAAACGATAACGAGGAGGTACTTATATGAGCAATCAGCAGAATGACAAGAAAAACGTACTTAACGATCTTATTGAGATCGGCAAAGCAAAGGGTCAGCTTACCAATAAGGAAATATTTGACGCAACCGGTGAAATGGATATTGACCCTGAGGTGATGGAGCATTTCTATGATCTTCTTGAATCGAGCGGAGTAGAGATCGTCGAAAACCTTGACGACCTTATCATAGATGACGAGGAACTTGCCGATATTTCCGAGGACGAGGAAAAAGCATCATCTGTCAGCGATACGGTAGTTACCACAGACGACCCGGTCCGTATTTATCTGAAGGAGATAGGCAGGGTCCCGCTGCTTACTCCCGAAGAGGAAAGCGAGCTTGCCGAGCGCATACTCAACGGCGACGAGGACGCAAGCCGCCGTCTTGTTGAAGCAAACCTTCGTCTTGTTGTAAGTATCGCAAAAAGATATCTCGGCAGAGGTATGCAGTTCCTCGATCTTATCCAGGAGGGCAACCTCGGTCTTATGAAGGCGGTCGAAAAATTCGACCATACCAAGGGTTTCAAATTCTCGACCTATGCGACATGGTGGATCCGTCAGGCAATAACGAGAGCTATTGCAGATCAGGCAAGAACGATCCGTATCCCCGTTCATATGGGTGAAACTATAAATAAAATAAAGAAGGCTTCGGGTCAGCTTCTTCATAAAAACGGACATGAGCCTACTCTTGAGGAAATTGCCGATTACCTCGGTACCCCGATAGACAAGATCAGGGAGGCGATAAGGGCTTCTCAGGAGCCTGTTTCGCTTGAGACCCCGATAGGCGAGGAAGAGGACAGCCATCTCGGTGATTTTATTCCCGATGAATCTGCGCTCACTCCGCAGGAGGCTGCTTCGCAGGCATTGCTGAAAGAACAGCTCAATTCGGTTCTTTCGACCCTTACTCCGAGAGAAGAAAAGGTAATAAGGCTGCGCTTTGGTCTTGACGACGGCAGACCCCGTACACTTGAGGAGGTCGGTGACGAATTTGAGGTTACAAGAGAGCGTATCCGCCAGATAGAGGCGAAGGCTCTGCGTAAGCTTCGCCATCCCAGCAGAAGCAAAAAGCTTAAATGATGTATATGACTTGATGCATTGAAGGAAAAGGAAAGATAATAAAATGAAATTCGATTCAAATGAATATATGTCGGCTCTGCTGGCGTCAGCGCGTGACTCCGGGACAGTCCATACGGGTGAGATTACGGAGCTTGCAATAAACGGCGGTCTGACCGGGGAGCAGATAGAGGTATTTCTTGATGAACTCAGGGAAAGTCGGGCGGATGTTGTTCCGGAGGAAAAATTTATTCCCGGAAAGCAGCAGCTGCGCGCCCTGCTCAGGGAAATAAGGGAATGTCCGCTTGAAAAGGAAGCCTTTGCCGGAAGGACAAAAAGTGAGGATCCGATAAAGCTGTATTTTGACGATCTTGCGCAGACCGGCGGCGGTGATCCGCGTCTGGAAACTGATCTTATGTATGAGGCGGCTGACGGCAATGATGAAGCGACCGGCAGACTTATAGAGCTTTGTATGTACATACCGGTCATAGCGGCATATAAGCTTATCGGGAAAAACGCTTTGTTTTCCGATCTTGTCCAGGAGGGAAATATGGAGCTGATGGCTGCCGCAGACGAATTTGATTTTGCCGGCGGCAGGAGCTTTTCCGCCTATGCGGCGCTTCGCATCGGAAAACAGCTTGCTATGCTTACCGCGGACGAGCCTGAAACGGTAAAGCTGCCGACGGGACTTGCCGAGGATATCGTGAAGATCCTGCGCCGCAAAAGCCTGATGAAGGGCGGCAGAAATGAAATTACTGCTGCTGCGATAGCCGCGGCGGAGGGGATCTCTGAGGAACGTGTGAATAAGGCGCTGGACGCGCTCAGAGCTGCCGGCGGAGAGGATATTGGATCCGGTCCGGAGGAAAACGAAACCGTTTTGCAGAAAAGCAATGCCGAACAGCAGCTTTCGGCTCAGGTATCGCAGCTGCTTGCGGCTTTGCCGGAGGATCAGGCGAAGGTCCTTACTCTGCGCTACGGAATAGGCGGCAAGGCTCTTTCGGAAGAGGAAACAGCCGAAAGACTCGGCAAAAGCACAGAGGAGATCAAAAAGCTTGAGGAATTGGCGATAAGCCGCCTCGGAAGCTGAATATAAAGAAATACCGGGAGGAAAAGGAAATGGCAAATGCAGCGCAGCCCGATAAGAAAACCGTACTGAAAGAGCTTACGGAGCTTGGAAAATCAAAGGGTCAGCTTACAAATAAAGAAATACTTGACGCCATAGGCGAAATGGATATTGATGCGGAGCAGATGGAAAAATTCTATGATCTGCTCGAAACCAACGGCATTGAAATAGTAGAAACTCTTGATGATATCATGCTCGATGACAACGAGCTGACATCAATAAATATTGATATAGATAGTGACGGTACAACGGATACGGAAATATCAGATTCGGTGACTATTGATGATCCGGTGAAGATCTATCTTAAAGAAATAGGCAGGGTACCGCTCCTGACAAATGAAGAGGAAACAGATATCGCAATAAGGATCTCGAACGGAGATGAGGCGGCAAAGCAGCGTCTGTCGGAGGCAAACCTTCGGCTTGTTGTAAGCATTGCGAAGAGATATCTCGGCAGAGGTATGCAGTTCCTTGATCTTATACAGGAGGGCAACCTCGGTCTTATCAAAGCAGTGGATAAATTCGATCATACCAAGGGCTTCAAATTCTCCACCTATGCGACATGGTGGATCCGTCAGGCAATAACGAGGGCTATTGCGGATCAGGCGAGAACTATCCGTATCCCTGTACATATGGTCGAAACCATCAATAAGGTGAAGAAGGCGTCAAGCCAGCTTCTGCACATAACCGGTCATGAGCCGAGCGCGGAGGAAATTGCTGATTATCTCGGTATGCCCGCCGAGCGTGTAAGGGAAATAATGCGCGTGTCGCAGGAGCCTGTTTCTCTTGAAACACCTATCGGTGAGGAGGAGGACAGTCATCTCGGTGATTTCATTCCCGATGACTATGCGCCTGCTCCCCAGGATGCGGCTTCGACAACATTGCTCAGGGAACAGCTTTCGGCAGTGCTTGATACTCTGACTCCCAGGGAATCGAAGGTGCTTCGTCTGCGTTTCGGTCTTGAGGACGGCAGACCGCGTACACTGGAGGAGGTCGGTGAGGAATTCAACGTCACCCGTGAGCGTATTCGTCAGATAGAGGCGAAGGCGCTGCGCAAGCTGCGCCACCCGAGCCGCAGCAAAAAATTAAAAGATTTCCTTGAATAAGAGAAAGGATATTCCGATATGAAGAAACAGTTCTTAGAGGCAGGAAAGATCGTCGGTACCCACGGTCTGAAGGGCGAAGTGAGGATAGAACCGTGGTGCGACAGCCCGGAATTTCTTGCGCGTTTCAAAAGGGTATATGATAAGGACGGAAAAGAGATCAGGGTAAGATCCGCAAGACCTCATAAGAATATAACGATCGCTCTGTTTGAGGGGGTCGGTTCGATCGAACAGGCTGACCTTCTCAGGGGCAGGATCATATATATTAACAGAGATGATGTGCGTCTGCCGGACGGAGTATATTTTGTACAGGATCTTATCGGTCTGAGAGCCGAGGACGCTGACAGCGGAGAATTTTACGGTACGATCTCAGAAGTCATCAGTACGGGAGCGAATGATGTCTACCGCATAACAAAGGACGGAAAGGATCATCTTATCCCGAAAATTCCCGATGTTGTTTCAGCGGTCGATATCGACGGCGGAAAGGTACTTATCAATACAAAAATAATAAGCGGGTTGTTTGATGATGAGGATTGATATAATTACACTGTTTCCGGAAATGTGCGAGGCTGTTATGAGCGAAAGCATAATCGGACGGGCAAGAAAAAAAGGCGCGATAGAGGTCGTTTGCCACCAGCTGAGGGATTTTGCCTTTGATAAGCATAAGCGTGTAGATGATACTACATATGGCGGCGGTATGGGTATGCTGATGATGGCAGAGCCTATCGCCCTTTGCTTTGAGGATATTTGCCGCACACTCGGGAAACGTCCTTATTTTGTATATATGTCGCCCAAGGGAAAAACTCTCGATCAGGATTCTGTACGCCGCTATGCCGGGTATGACGCAATGACGATACTCTGCGGTCATTACGAGGGTGTGGATCAGAGGCTGATCGACGAATATATAGACGAAGAGATCTCAATAGGAGATTATGTTCTGACAGGAGGAGAGCTTCCGGCTCTTATTCTTGCCGACGCGGTCAGCAGAATGGTCCCGGGGGTGCTTTCAGATGATCTGTGCTTTGAAGAAGAAAGCCATTACAGCGGCTTGCTTGAATATCCGCAGTATACAAAGCCTGCGGTATGGAGAAACAGAGAGGTCCCGCAGGTGCTTCTCAGCGGACACCATGCTAATATCGAAAAATGGCGCAGACAGAAGTCGATAGAGGAAACTTGGCGCCGGCGTCCGGAAATGCTCGGAAATGCGGAGCTTACCGAAAAGGAACGATCGTTTCTTGAGGAACTGAGATCGGGCGAAGAAAACAGTTAAAATGACATGAAAGATATTATAGTGCTAAAATCCGTGCTTGATTATTATGATTTTAGTATATATCCACCAATCCGCCTATAGTCAAAATCAACATCAGTATTGATAATTATTGGTAATTATATCCAAAATAATAATCGAAAAATGTGATAAAAGGTCGATTGATTGAATAAATGAATGAAAAAAATCGGAACTTAGAGGAATCAATACAAAAATCCGGAAAAATCCATTCGCAAAATAAACGAATTTCAACAGCAAAAAGTGAGATTCTTACATTATTAATACAAACTTTGACGAAAAGACGGCTTTTTTGAGATTTCAAATATTTGTGGACGGAATAATATTCACTATTCGATGAATATTCATTCATTTATTGCCTGAAAAAAGGTTTTGCTGAGTATAAAATCATAAATTTTTTTAACTTTATTGTCATATTGCACAAAAACAGATGATTCATAGCATTTTGAAATCGTACAAAGTTCAAAACTTTTTGAAAACAGTTGACCGGAGTTAAAATTGTGCTATAATTACAATATAGGAAACGGCATAGTATATATCATATTATGCTGCCTGTAAAGTATATGTTATGGGGTAGAATTTTTAGAGGAGGATTTTATCATGTATGTCAAGGAAGTAATGGTTCAGAACCAGGTTGGACTTCACGCACGCCCGGCAACTTTCTTTATCCAGAAGGCTAACGAATTCAAGTCTTCTATCTGGGTTGAAAAAGAAGAGAGAAGAGTTAATGCAAAGAGCCTGCTCGGTGTACTTTCACTTGGTATCGTAGGCGGTACTACCATAAAGGTAATGGCTGACGGTGCTGATGAGGAAGCTGCTGTTGAGAGCCTTGTAAAGCTTGTACAGTCCGGATTCTCAGAATAAGATAATTCAAACAAAGCGGAGGTGTATAGGAAATACACCTCCATCTTTTTTTATGCGGAGAGTGAGAGTATGGATATGATCCAGCTGCGTGATAAGGCGATGCGCCTGCCGCTCAGTCCGGGCGTTTATATAATGAAAAACAAAAGGGAAGAAATAATATATATAGGTAAGGCGAAGGCTCTGAAAAACAGGGTGAGCCAGTATTTCGGATCGGATAAGAACCACCCCGAAAAGGTCAGGCGCATGGTTGAAAATGTGGATCATTTCGATTATATAATATGCAAAAGCGAATTTGAGGCTCTCGTTCTCGAATGCAGCCTGATAAAACAGCATAAGCCCAAATATAATATCCTGCTGAAGGACGACAAGGGCTACTGCTATATCCGTATCTCAGATGACAAGTGGCGCAGAATAAGCTTTGAGATGCAGCAGAAGAATGACGGCGCAAAATATCTCGGACCGTATATGAGCGCATGGTATGCGAAAAATGCTGTTGATGAGGCTCTGAAAATATTCGGTCTTCCGTCATGCAGCAAGGTATTTCCGCGTGATATCGGAAAGGGGCGTCCGTGCCTTAATTATCATATCAGGCAATGCTCCGCTCCGTGCAGCGGCAGGATATCCCTTGAGGATTATAACGAAAGAGTCGATTCTGCGATAAGCTTTCTGAAGTCGGGAGATGCGGACTGTATCCGTATTATGACCGAAAAGATGAACGAGGCTGCCGAAAACCTGGAATTTGAGCTTGCCGCAAAGCTCCGCGACAGGATAGGAGCTATAAAGAGAATAACGGAAAAACAGAATGTCGTTGCCGCAAATGTAAAGGAGCAGGACGCTGTTGCAGTAGTTACCGAGGGAGAGGAAGCCTGCTTTGCGGTCATACGTTTCCGTGACGGAAGACTTTACGACAAGGAGGATTTTCTTATTCGTGACGCCGGTGAAAATCCCGATCTTCCTGCAATGCGCAGCGAATTTCTGCAGCAGTATTATTCTATGAGGGATAATATCCCTCCCGTGATCGCTCTCGACGGAGAGGCGGAGGATGAAGAGCTGCTTTCTCAGTGGCTGGGCGAAAAACGCGGAAAAACAGTACGCATTTCCCACCCTCAGAGAGGAGATAATCTGCGGATCGTGGAAATGAGCCGTGATAATGCGGCTGAGCGTCTTGCGCAGAGCCACGGACATCTGGGGCATGAGCTTACGGCGCTTGATGAGCTTGCAAAGCTTCTGGGACTTCCAAAGGCTCCGGAATATATTGAGTCATACGATATTTCCCATCATGCCGGCAGCGATAATGTTGCGGGAATGGTCGTATTCCGCAGCGGCAGACCGTATAAAAAAGCTTACCGCCGTTTCCGGATAAAGAGCTTTTCGGGACAGGACGATTACGGTTCTATGAGAGAGGTGCTGACGCGCCGTTTTGAGGAATATATGAGATCTCCCGAAAGCGGAAGCGGTTTCGGACAGCTCCCGGATCTGATCCTCCTTGACGGCGGCAGGGGTCAGGTATCTGCGGTCCGTTCAGTGCTCGAAAAATTCGGACTGGATATTCCGCTTTTCGGTATGGTAAAGGACAATCATCACCGCACCAGAGCGATAACCGACGAGGGAAAGGAGATAGCGATACAGTCTAAACGCAGCGCTTTTACGCTTGTATCAAAAATACAGGACGAGGTTCACCGTTTTGCAATAGGCTATCACCGCAGCAGACACAGCAAAAGAAGCTTTTCTTCTTCCCTTACTGAAATAGAGGGCATAGGTGAGACCCGCGCAAAGGCTCTGCTGTCCGCATTCAGGACGATAAGCAGGATAAAACAGGCGGATATAGAGGAGCTTATGCAGGTAAAAGGGATAAACCGTCCAGCTGCGGAAGCGGTCTATTCGTATTTTCACGGTGAAAATGTAAATGTTGAATACAAAGCTGATGAATAATTTTTTAAAGATATGCAAAAAAGCTATTGACTTTTTTTGGTATTTTGCCGATAATATTATTGGTATATGCCATAGCTGCTATTAATTGTAAAGGATAATCCGTATATGAGAGTTATAACCGGCTCTGCAAGGGGCAGAAGGCTGGAAACCCTGTCGGGCAATGATGTTCGTCCTACCACTGATGTGGTCAAGGAAGCGGTTTTCAGCATAATTCAGTTTTATATAGAGGGCAGAGTGTTCCTTGACGCCTTCGCAGGCTCGGGACAAATGGGTATCGAGGCTATCAGCCGCGGTGCTCAGATGGCTTATTTTATCGACAGCAGCAGGCGTTCCATGAATGTTATAAAAAAGAATATAGAATTATGCGGATTTGCGGATAAAGCAGAAACGATTAATGCTGATACGATTTCCTTCCTGAATTCTGCCGGGCAGCGGTTTGATACGGTATTTCTCGATCCGCCGTATAAAACAGGACTTCTGCAGCAGGCGCTGCTTGCTGCTCCTGCCGTAATGAGACCCGGAGGTTTTATTATATGCGAGCATCCGGCGGAGGAAAAGCTTCCGGAAATGTCGGGTGATTTTGCATTGAAGAAAAGCTACCGCTACGGCAGGATAATGATAAGCGTATATACAGAAAAGGAAAAAGACTGAAGGAAGTGAACATATTGGCAACAGCGATTTGTCCGGGAAGCTTTGATCCCGTTACCCACGGCCATATAGATATCATAAGAAGGGCGGCAAAGATCTTTGACAAGGTCATAGTGGCTGTACTTGTGAATATGGAAAAAAAGCCGTGGTTCACATTAGAGGAAAGAATGGATCTGCTGAGAAAATCGACCGAGGATATCCCGAATGTGGAGATAGCAGGCTTTGAGGGGCTGCTGGTCGATTTCGCCGCCGCTAATAACGCAAGCGTCATAGTAAAGGGTCTGAGGGCGGTATCGGACTTTGAATATGAATTTCAGATGGCGCTTACGAACAGCCGCCTTAATCATAAAATAGAAACAATGTTCCTGACGACAAGCGCGGAAAATATGTATCTCAGCTCCAGCATAGTAAAACAGGTCGGTCTGCTGGGAGGAGATATTTCTCCCTTCGTTCCGGAATGTGTGAGAGATGAGATCCTGATGAGAATAAAACAAAGGAGTAACCGGAAATGAAAATGGAAATGCTTATAGATGATCTTCAGACACTTATTGACGAGGCTTTTACCGTACCGCTCAGCGGCGGCAAGACAGTCGTGAATACTGAAAGACTCAAGGAAATAATCGACGAGATGCGCTCAAATCTTCCTGTTGAGATCAGACAGGCAAAGAGCATTGCAGCCGACAGAACAAATATACTCAATAATTCCAGGAACGAGGCTGAAAAGATCGTTCTCGCAGCAGAGGAAAGAGCAAGAACAATGGTCCAGCAGAGCGAGATCGTAAAGCAGGCTCAGCAGAAGGCAAACGAGATAATATTCAATGCCAATCAGCAGGCTGCCCAGATCAAGAATGCGGCAAATACCTATGTCGAAGGTCTTATGAAAAAATCCGACGACGAGCTTTCAAAGAATCTTGCAGAACTGAAAAAGACCCGTTCCGGACTGAAGGCGTATATGCAGCAGAACAGCGATAAAAAGGGCGGCAAGGATAAAAAAAATAACTGATCCAAAAAGGCGGACGGACAGGATCGGTTCCTGTCTTTGTCTGCCGATGTGAATATATTGCGGAATTTTTGTGCATGAGAGGGGGCGGCAGCGTGAGAAAAAATTTATCCCGTATTCTGGTAACGATTTTTTTCGGTTTTACGCTGACGCTTATTGTTTCCTGCATACTTCTTATAATAAATTCTGTCGGTATCAGTGACGGAACAAAGCTTGAAGCAGTAAGCATTGATCCCGATTCCGATTCAAGCTCCGTATACAGGAAAATAGAAGAGGTATCCGTTGAGGTTTCCGATATAGAGCCTCCGACGCCGACATTCGATTTTGATTTCAGTTTCGGCTACAGTACCCTTACGGATACGAATGAGAAATATCTTTATCATAGATTCAAGAGAAATCTTTATTATATCACGGATCAGAAGGACGACAACGGATATTACAAGGCGGAAAGGATAACTGTTTCGCGCTGCGAGCTGACCGAAGATTCTATCCGCCATGCTCTGAATGCGTATATTGCCGATAATCCGCAGGTGTTCTGGGTAAGCAATCTTTTCGGCTATGCCTACAGTGATGGAAATACGATAATTGAATGTTACAGCATGGTTCCCGCCGATAAGATACGGGAAATGTCGGATACCCTTTCCGAAAAGATAACTCATATGCTGGAGGATATTGATCCGAAAAATGACGAATATCATCTGGAGCGTTATGTTCATGACACTCTTCTGAAAAACTGCACCTATGCAAATGATGTAAAATCCGTCAGCGACGGCTGGGAATATTTCACCTCCTACGGCGCGATAGTAAACGGCAGCGCGGTATGCGAAGGCTATTCCAAGGCTATGCAGATGCTTCTGAGCATTACGGGTATTCCCTCCTATATCATCAGGGGAGAAGCCGACGGAGTAAAGCATATGTGGAATCTGGTCAAGCTGGGCGAAGAATGGTATCATCTTGATTCGACATGGAACGACAGTGAGGGCGGCATAAGCTATGAATACTTCAATGTCCCGACGGCGATAATAGAGGATAATCATACTATAGGCGCGCTGATCGGTACCGGAAATGATGAATCCGACCGCACAGGACCGAATTTTTTCATACCGGAATGTAATTCCATGGATATGAATTTCTACGTTGTGGACGGCTTTACGATAAACCGCTTTGATAATGAAACGGATCAGAATATGGTTGCATTTATTGTCAACGTAGTGAATAACGACGAGGCGTATCTGCATATCAATGTCGGATCTGATATAACCTATGAGGAATGTATCAATACCTTGTTCAATGCTCCGGGTCACCGGATATATCATTATATTGATCTTGCAAACGAGCTTCTCGGCAGCAGCCGTCAGCTCAGCCGCAGCGGAATGAAGCTGCTCAAGCATGAGGACAGGAACCAGCTGCGCATAAGGCTTAGCTATATCTGATAACCGCAAAGTATGTCCCCCGAGTCTCGCCTGCCGGCTCGGTCGGTGCTTCTGCCTTTCAGAGGTGTCCACTGGACACCCGCACCCTCTAAGGCGGCAGTAAAAATCTCCCACTGAACGACAAGCAAGCCTACGGCTTGCCTTTGCTTGTTGAAAGCAAAGCTTTTAATATGCCCGGAAACAGGAAGTCTGTTTCCGGGTTTGTTTTTTGACGGAAACGATAAAAATATTTATCTCACTGATTGAAATAATAGTGAAAAAGTGTTAAAATAAAAACAATACTTAATTATCATTTTCCCTGCTTTTATGAAGGAACTAATATTTTTCAGATCATTATGCATTATGAATTATGCATTATGAATTATTTTGTATGGGGTGGATTTTCTATGATCGTTGTAGAAAGCAATGAAATGCTCAATCTCGAAAGAACTGCGGCGCGCAGCGGAATATCTCTTTCAAATCTGATGGAGCAGGCAGGAGCGGCGGTTGCCGAGCTTGCTGCAAAAATCATTACTCAGAAAAAAATAAAGAAAATCACCGTCCTTTGCGGAAAGGGCAATAACGGCGGCGACGGATTCGTTATCGCGCGTTTCCTTTCGCTTATGGCTGAGGTCAGTGTGATACTCGTAAATGAATATCCGGCTGCGGATCTTGCAAAGATGAATTTCAATCTGATCCCGGATAAGGTCGGGATCATCAATCTTTATGATCAGATAGAGGAAACGGCAAAGGCTGTTGACGAGGCTGAAATGATCATTGACGCAATATACGGCATAGGCTTCAAGGACGTTCTTGATCCCGGCAGCGCACAGGCGATAGACCTTGCGAACAGGAATAAAACCGCGGTGAAAATAGCGGTCGATACCCCCAGCGGAATAATCTGCAATACAGGCGAGATCCCGGGCGAATGTTTCAATGCTGATTATACAGTTACCTTTACCGCATTAAAACCGCTGCACGTTCTCTATCCCTCGATGGATCACTGCGGCAAGGTCAGCGTTGCAAAAATAGGTATACCGCAGGATCTTATAGATATGTGTACCTATGCGATGCGCACGACAGATGAATATATAGAAAAGCATCCCCTTGCGGTACGTCAGAAATCTGCCCATAAGGGAACAAACGGAACACTTCTTTCTATCTGCGGAAGCTACGGAATGGCAGGGGCTGCCGTACTTTCCGGTGAAGCTGCTCTTCGCAGCGGCGTAGGCTTGCTCAAATCCGCAGTTCCCCAGTCGATATACCCGATAGTTGCCTCAAAGCTCACGGAAGCGGTTTTTCTTCCGCTGAGAGAGGACGGAAAAGGAAAGATCAGCTCGGGAGAATTTGAGATTCTCCAGGAAGAACTGCTCGGCAGGACAGACGCTGTGCTTATCGGCTGCGGTCTTGGAACGAGTATGGAAATGACCGAGCTGGTGTCCGCTGTTATCGCAAGCGCGTCAAAGCCGGTCGTTCTTGACGCGGACGGAATAAATTCTATAATACCGAATATAGATGTATTAAGACAGGCAATGGCGCCCGTGATAATTACTCCTCATCCCGGAGAAATGGCAAGGCTTACGGGTACCGATATTATGACGGTTCAGAAAAACAGATATCTTACCGCAAGGAATTTTGCATCTGATTACGGTGTGACGGTAGTGCTGAAGGGAGCAAATACGATCATAGCCTTCCCTGACGGAAATGTATATGTAAACATGACCGGCAATAACGGAATGGCTAAGGGCGGCAGCGGAGATATCCTTGCAGGAATTATGGCGTCATTCCTTGCGCAGGGCATGAGCTATGATGATGCGGCGGTCAATGCCGTATATTATCACGGACTTGCAGGGGATAAATGCGCAGAGCATTTTTCGCCGCGCACAATGCTGCCGAGAGATATACTGAATGAGCTTGTCAATGTTTTCTGATCCGTCGGTGAAAGGCGGTCGGCAGCTTGAAAAAAGCGGCAGTATCAGCAGCGGTCATTATGATAATGCTAACGGCAGGGTGTACGGGACAGAATACTGCGCCGAAGCTTAAATTCGGCAGCAGTGTGGATTGCAGCATAAGCTGTGGCGGCAGGGATTACAGGTGTAAGCTGTCGCTTGTGAGCGATGATACGGAAAAGATAACGATGACATATCCGCAGTCTGTCGAGGGAGTGACCTTCGGCAGAAGCGGCGGAAACAACACTGTTTCGATGGATTCCCTTCTTTGCCGGAGCGAGGGCAGCTTTCTTCCCGATGATTCCGTACCTGTCAGGGCGGAGGAGATCATTCGCTATCTGAAAAAGAACAGGGAAGAGATAAAGCTTTTTCCTGACGGTGACGGATACGGAAACGATGATCTGCCGGGAATGAAGATCAGGACTGATGAAAACGGAACGCTCGCTGAGGTAACAGCGTCAGGAAAATAATTTGCTCTATGTATTGACATTTGCATCAAAAAAATATAAAATAATATTGTTGCCTGTTTCAGGGGTAAACAATATCAGGAGACGTATCGAAGTGGTCATAACGGGACTGACTCGAAATCAGTTGTACCTCCGGGTACCGTGGGTTCGAATCCCACCGTCTCCGCTCAGTGTTTTGCGTCCGGCTTTTGTCGGGCGCTTTTTTTGCATCAGAAAACTGTTCTGAAAAATAACAGGCAGCCTTTGAGAACAGTTCTCCAATGAATGAAAAGTGCGTTATCAATTGTACAAAAAATATCATATTTATTCTTTACAAAGCATTGTATTTCGATTATAATATATTCGTAGTAATATAAAGAATAAAACGGGAAATGGTGAAGAATATGGTTCAGTTTGAAGAATTGAGATTAGAGCTTGAGGGTATGGAATCGGATATCCGAGATCTTGCAAATGCCCTCGGTCTTGATAAGATCAAAATGGAAATAGAACAGCTTGAACAGCGCGCTTCACAGCCGGGTTTCTGGGATGATGTTGAAAATTCACAGAAGATTCTCCAGAAAACAGGCGCGCTTAAAAATAAGGCTGCTCAGTATGACGCGCTTACTGCGGCATATGACGACACTCTTGCGCTGATAGAGCTTGCTGATGAGGAGGAGGACCTTTCTCTGCTTGAGGAGGCTCAGAATGAGGTCGCAAAAGTACGCGAAAGCCTTGAAACACAGCGCCTGCAGACACTTCTGACAGGTGAGTACGATTCCAAGAATGCGATCCTTACGTTCCATGCGGGCGCAGGCGGAACAGAGGCTCAGGACTGGGCAATGATGCTCTACAGAATGTATATGCGCTGGGCGGAAAGACATAATTTCAAGGTCAAGGAGGTAGACTATCTTGACGGCGAAGAAGCCGGACTCAAGAGCGCGGTTCTTCTTATAGAGGGAGAAAATGCATACGGCTATCTCAAAAGCGAATCGGGCGTTCACCGTCTTGTAAGGGTATCGCCGTTCGATTCATCGGGAAGAAGACATACTTCATTTGCATCTCTTGAGGTAATGCCGGAAATAGACAATACCATAGAAGTAGAGATCCGTCCCGAGGATATCAAAATGGATGTTTACCGTGCGAGCGGCGCCGGCGGACAGAAGGTCAACAAGACCTCTTCGGCAGTACGTCTTACCCATATCCCGACGGGTATCGTGGTTGCCAGCCAGGTCGAGCGCAGCCAGTACCAGAACAGAGATGTCGCAATGACAATGCTCAAATCCAAGCTTATCGAGATCAAGGAGCGCGAGCATCTTGACAAGATAGAGGATATCAAGGGTGTGCAGAAGGAGATAGCATGGGGCGCTCAGATACGTTCCTATGTATTCATGCCATATACAATGGTCAAGGATCACAGAACGAACTTTGAAACGGGCAATGTCAATGCCGTTATGGACGGAGATCTTGACGGCTTTATCAACGCATACCTCAAAGCTGCGAGCCTTAACCAGCTCAGTGAGGATTTTGAAGAAGAAGTCTGATAAAAAAACAAGCGGCGCATTTGCGGCGCTGTTTTTTTCCTGATATATGCAAAAAAGCTGATCCTGACGATCATACTATCATAGAAACAAAGCTGTGATCCTGATATTTTCTCTGTATATTGTATGCAATATGAAAAATCCCCCCGATCCGTCTGTGACAGGATGGGGGGATTTAACAGTATCAGTGATGTATGCTGTAGTTTATATCATAGTTTTTGCCGAAACGGTTAGCCCAGTACTCATTGCCGTTTACCTGATAGCATACAGCATATTCAAAGCCGGAGTAATTGTAGTTGTTTGCAATAATGCTGCTGATATCAATTTTGGTTGTCCATGTTTCAGTACCGTTGCTGTTTGTATTGCTGTAGGAGAGAGATGCATCGTTATAAGTGTTCCAGCCGTCTGTTGTGTATCTTACAAATACGTTCTTGTTGTAAGCGTAGTTCTGAAGAACAACATCGATCTGATAGTTTTCGAGGTCATAGTAAAAGCCTGAGCGTCTTTTTACTTCAACAGGAGCAGAAACGATCGTTTCTGTACCGTTGTAGTTGCTGCCGTTGTTGTTATCCCAATATGTTGCGCCGTCTGCAACATACTTGATAGCGTACTGGCAGTTATAGCTTGAAAGGTAAGCCCTCCAGATCTTTGAACCGTCGTTGAGAGTAGTTACATACTCAGCCTCTGTATCTGCCCAGTCAAGAGAATCCATGTAGAAATAGTGAATATATACTTCCTGGTCATTTGCATTGTCCTTTGTCTGTACGAATATCTCATATGTCTTAGCGCCGTATTTTTCAAAAGTTACGTCAGAAGAATAAAGGCTTACTTTGTCTGTTGCCGCAACCGATGTTGCAGAGCCTGCAATGCTGAATACACTGAGCATAACAGCAATAGCTGCGATCATAGATGCTATACTTATCTTTTTTCTTGATTTTGTCATTTTGATTTCTCCTCCGGTTTTTGTTTTATTTTTCTTTACTTACTCAGGTCAATGCTGCAAACGGATCTGACCGGTGTGATTCGTTTTCCTGAGCGCAAAGTAATACTAACAGATAGCAAACAAAAATGCAAGAGTTTTTTCGTTTTCTGACTTCGATTCTATTTCTCGGTCGTTTTCAACTAAATAATATTATATTTTTTATGCAATATGCTAATAGTGTTGTTAAAGTGTTTAAAAAATAACGATTGCGATTGTTTATATAAACTATATAACTTAAAATATTCACATTCTGAAAAAGAGGTGGTCTTATGGTAAAGCTGATAACCGGCAGAAGCGGCAGCGGCAAGACGGGAAAGCTTTTTGAGTACATAAGGAGCAATTCCGGACAGGGCAGAGCCGTGCTGATAGTACCTGAGCAAAGCTCATTCTATAACGAAAAAAGAATACTTGATGAATTGGGCGAAAGAGACGCCGCTGATATTGAAGTGCTGAGTTTCCGCAGACTTTGCAGCAGGATATTTGAAGAATACAAGGGTATTGCGGAAGAACGTATTGACGACGGCGTAAAGGCTGTGCTTATGAGCATGGCAATAGAAAACGCGCCTGCCGAGGGCGGCGGACAGGAGCTTTACGGAGCAGAGCCGGGCAAAAAGCGCAGGATCAGCGATCTTGTTGAACCCATGCTCGTTGCGGTAAACGAATACAAGCTCTGCATGATAACTCCTGAAATGCTGATGCGTACTGCAAAATCGGTCGGCGGCGGGGTGCTTGCGGCAAAGCTCAGGGACAGCGCAAGGATATATGCCGCATATAACGCATTGCTCGAAAATACATATGCCGACCCTGATGACGATCTTACGAGATTGTATGATATCCTCGGAGAACATGATTATTTTTCCGGTATGAGGGTATATATAGATTCTTTCAGCGGATTCTCGGCTCAGGAGCTGAAAATAACCGAGCGTATAATGACTCAGTGTAAGGAGCTGTATATTACCGTCTGCTGCGACAGGGAAAGCCTCGGAATAAATGATTCGGTATTCTATGAGCCTGCCCTGACCTACCGCAGCCTTATCCGCTGCGCTTCCCGTACAGGTGTGAAGTGCATTGTTGAGGAAATGCCTGGAACGGGTCTGCGATTCAGAAGCGGAAATATCCGCGCAATAGAGGAGAATATTTTTTCCTCCTACCGCGCAGCATTGTCCGGAGCAGGGAGCGTTTCCTCTGACGGGAGCGTTCGTCTGTATGAGGCGTCGGATATATATGACGAGGTGCGTCATATTGCGGTGTCAATATTCCGTATGGTACGCGACGAGGGCTACCGCTATAACGAAATAGAGATAATCGGCAGACAGCCGGATCTATATAAAAGCATCATTGCCGGAGAATTTCCGAAATATGATATCCCGTTTTTTATTTCGGATCCGGTTCCGCTTGAACAGAAACCGCTTATACGGATGATGCTGTCAGTATTCGAGGCTGTTCATTCGGGCTTTGATACCGAGGCGGTGATAAGGCTTGCAAAGACGGGAATGACATCTTTGAAAGAGGAAGAGGTATTCCGTCTGGAAAATTACTGCTATGTCTGGAATATCCGCGGCAAACGCTGGAGAGAGCCTTTTACCATGTCGCCGGAGGGAATTAGGACGAATGACGCGGAGCAAAGCAGGGATACGCAGCTGACTGAGGATATCCGAAAAAGGCTTATTGAGCCGCTGACGGAATTTGAATCCGGCATACGCGGAGCAAAGACAGGCAGTGAGATATGCGAAAGGCTGTATGCTCTTATGGAGGAATACGGCACGAGGGATAAATTCCGCAGCCTTATACACAGGCTTTCGGAAAGCTGCTCTGAAACTGCTCTCAGCAGGGAGGCGTCCGTCTGGGATATCGCAATTGATATTCTCGAAAAGCTGCATCATGTAATGACTGACAAGCCTGTTGACAGCCGCAGCTTTGAATCGCTTCTCAGGCTTTATATCAGGAAAAGACCGATCTCGGATATCCCCGAAACGATAAACAGCGTTTCTGTCGGACAGGCAGGAACTGTTCGCAGCCGCGCTCCGCGCGCTGTATTCGTGATAGGCGCTGCGGAAGGAGTATTTCCTGCTCAGCCGGGAGCTGTCGGGATTTTCACCGACAGCGAAAGAAGGATCCTGAGGGAAGGACAGCCCGAGGAGCTTAATCTGCCGCTGTACGACAGCATATACGGCGCTTCGCTCAAAGAGAAAATGAATGTATATACAACTCTTTGCGCGCCGTCGGAACGGCTTTATGTCAGCTTTTACCGTCAAAGTCCGTCGGGAGCGCCCTGTGAGCCTTCGGTCATTGTTCATGAGATAAAGAAAATTATCCCCGATGTTCCGGTCGATGAGCCGGAGGATATCTCTTCCTATTCTCCGTCTGATGACAGTCTGGTATGTACCGAAAGACAATGCTTTGACGTCTGCGCGCAGCTCTGGAATACCGACAGCCCCAGAAGCGAAACACTGAAAAGCTATTATCTTTCGTCGGAAAAATACAGCGACAGGGCAAAGGCAATAAAAAGGGCGTCGCGCAGAGAGGCGTTCAGCCTGAAAAATAAAGAAAATGCGCGTCGTCTGTTCGGCGCGCCGCTGAGATTGTCAAGCACTAAGATAGATAAGTTTTCCGGGTGCAAATTCTCATATTTCTGCTGTTTCGGACTTGACGCCCAGCCGCTGAGGAAGGCTTCTATGGACAGCGGACTTTACGGCACAGCAATGCACTATATCTTTGAGAAACTTCTCAGGGATACGGGAATAGACGAGCTTATCAAAAAAGATGAAACACAGCTTAAAATGCTCATTGCCCAGGCTCTGGACTGCTGTCTTGATGAGCTTGGTGACAAGGGCGAGCGCAGCAGCCGCTTTAATGCTGTATGCAGGAAGATAAGGCGCAATGCTTTCAGGGTGCTTTTGAGAATGTGCCGTCAGTTTGAGGGCGACAGCTTCCGTCCCGAGGATTTCGAGCTGCATATCGGCGGCAGGGACGAAGAGAACAATATCCCTGCATATGAGATAATTCTTCCGACCGGGGACAGAGTCGTTGTCAGCGGCTTTGTTGACAGGGTAGATACCGCGCTGATAGACGGGAAAAAATATATCAGGATAATAGATTATAAAACCGGACAGGAGCCGTTTGAACTGGGTAATATCGCAAACGGGATAAAGCTTCAGATGCTGCTGTATCTTTCGGCTATACTTAAAAACGGTACAGATAAATACGGCGACGGACAAAAGCTCCTCCCGGCAGGAGTGCTGTATGTTCCTGCGACCTCCAGAAGCACTGCCGGAGCGTCAAGCCTTCCTCAGACAGCTGATATGAAGCTTGCCGAGCAGGAAAACAATTTCCGCATGAAGGGTTTGCTGATAAAGGACAAGAATGTCCTGTCATATATGGAGCAGGGACCGCAGGGAAAATTCATTCCTGCCGCTATAAGCAAAAAACCGCCGTATGACCTTAATTCACGCAGCAGCGTTGTCACCGATGAGGAATTTGACGAAATATTCAGATATATTGATATATGCATAAAGCGCATGGGTGTGGAGCTTTATTCGGGCAATATCTCGGCGGCTCCGTCAAAGAACGCCTGCAAATACTGTCCCTATGCATCGGTATGCCGCTTTGAAAAGGGCAGCAGGACGGTAAAGTTTCCGAAATATGATAAAAACGCTGCGCTTGACCATATCAGGGAAGAACTGAGGAAGGAGGAAAACGAAAATGACGGATAAGAAAGGCTTTGAACCGACCCCGGCGCAGAAAAACGCCATAAATGCCCAGGGCGGCGGAATAACGGTATCGGCTGCGGCAGGATCGGGAAAGACAAGGGTATTGGTGCAGAGAGTGATACGTCTTCTTACCGGTGATGATCCGGTGCCGGCGGACAGACTGCTTATTCTTACATTTACCAATACAGCCGCCGCGGAAATGAAGAGCCGTATTTCCAAGGCGATCGACGAGCTTATCGTACAATATCCCGAAAACCGTTTTTACCGCCGTCAGCAGCTTCTTCTCGGCAGCGCGGATATATGCACAATCGACAGCTTTTGCAGCAAGACAGTCAGAGAAAATTTCTTCCGTCTTGGAGTGAGCAGGGATTTCCGGATAGGAAGCAATTCCGAGCTTCTCGAAATAAGGCGCAGGGTAATGTCCGATCTTATCGAGGAATATTATACCCTGCCCGACAGATCGGACGAAAATTATGAGCAGAAAAGTCAGCTCAGCGAAAGCTTTTCCGTACTGAGTATGATAATGACTGATGCAAAGCTTGATACCGATCTGGAAAACGAGCTGCTCAGAGCCTATGACAAATATGTTTCCCATGCATTCCCCGATGAATGGATAGACCGCTGCGTTGGAGCCTATGATCCGGAAGGCGGCGGAAAGGAAGCGGGAAAGGCTGTTATGGAGCTTTTGCAGCCGGCAGCGGAAAAGCTGCGCAGTATTTATGACGATGCTTTGCAGTACCGCGATGAGCTTGAACAGACAAGGATAACAAAGCAGGCGGCAAAAAAACCAAAGGATCAGGGAAAGAAAAATGCCTATGATACGATCGCAGACGTATATGACAGCTACGGATATTTCCTTGAGGAGATCGAAGACATATTCTCCGAGGGGGAAAGCATTTCACGCGCCTCCGGGATCATATCGGAATTTGAAAAGATAACCGTGCGCTACGGCGCGTCAAAGGACGAAACGATAAAGACGGCGTCAGCTCTTCTGGGAGAATTTGCCGATACCGTTATAAAGGAGCTTGCTCCCTGCGCCTGCTTTACCGATGAAGTTATAGACGACAACAACCGCGCTCTTTTCCCCGTGATGAAATGTCTGCGCAGTATACTGACGGATTTTTCGGAAAGATTCTTTGAGGCAAAAAGGGAGAAGGGAATACTCGATTTCCATGATCTTGAAAGTCTTGTGCTGAAACTGCTTTACGAAAAGACTGACAGCGGCTATGTCATAACGGATTTTGCAAGGGAAACTGCCGCTCAGTATGACGAGATAATGGTTGACGAATATCAGGATACAAATGATATTCAGGAAAATATCTTCCGCGCAATATCGAGAAATGAAGAAAATCTTTTCGTTGTCGGAGATATAAAGCAGAGCATATTCCGTTTCCGTGAGGCTAAACCGGTTCTTTTCAGGAACAGATGCTCGGCTGCTTCGCTGTATGACGAGGCTGAAAGGAAATTTCCTGCACTTATCGTGCTGGATATGAATTTCCGCAGCCGCAGCGGGATCATTGACAGCGTAAACTATATTTTTTCTTTGCTCATGTCTGAAAAGACAGGAGATATCGAATACGATGAAAACCAGCGGCTTACTGCCGGAGCGCAGTATCCTCCGTCGGACAGCGTGAGTACGGAGCTGCATATGGTCGAATTCAGGACAAAAAATACCGCAGACGACGATGATCAGTCAGACGAAGAAGATGCCGACAAAACAAGGACTGAAGCCGATTACTGCGCAAGGCTCATCAGGGATATGATAAGCTCGGGAGAACAGGTATATGATCCCGAACAAAAGCGTATGCGTCATATCAGATACGGCGATATATGCATACTGCTCAGGGCGGTGAAAAACCGCGCCCATGTATATTCTTCATCGCTTGAACGTGCAGGGATATCATCATATACCGATACGG
The DNA here is from genome assembly GCA_902778175.1 of uncultured Ruminococcus sp. Lineage (GTDB taxonomy): Bacteria > Bacillota > Clostridia > Oscillospirales > Acutalibacteraceae > UBA1213. The sequence continues at coordinate 58,621 of CACYWT010000025.1, forward strand.
AATTTGATCTGCTGGAGAGATACGAGGTCAGGGCTGCGCTTTCCTATCTGAAAGTGCTTGACAACCCTCTTTCGGATATTGACCTTACGGCGGCAATGATGTGTCCTGTGTCGGGATTTACTCCGGACGAGCTTGCGCAGATAAAAACCGCGTCCGGAAAAAGCTTCTATAAAAAGCTGATATTTCTTTCATCGGATAAGGCGGAGCCTTCGCCGCTTGCGGAAAAGATCAGGAGCTTTATGCAGCAGATGAGGAATTTCCGCAGTCTTGCCGTCACGATGCCGACGGACAGGCTTTTGTGGGATTTCTTTGAAAAGACAGCATTTGTATCGGTCATGAGGGCTATGCCGGACGGAGAATTCCGCGCCGAAAATCTCAAACGGCTCCTGAATTATATCAGCGAATACGAAAACGGCACAGGCGGAGGACTTACGGGCTTTGTGCGTCATATACGCTATCTTGAAGAAACGGGCAGCGGCATCCGCGTTTCCGACAGCGCGCCGATGAATTCCGTGCGCATTATGACTATACACCATTCCAAGGGACTTGAATTTCCGGTCTGTATACTTGCCTCCTCAAACAGCCGCGGTCTGGAGGAGCATCCGAGGGTGAATTATCACAGTGAGCTTGGCGTCGGACTGAGGGCTGTTGATACTGAAAAGCTTCTGCAGTTCAATACAGTACAGTATACCGCAATAAAAATGCTTTCCGCTGCCGAGGAAAAAAGCGAGCTTTTGCGTCTTTTGTATGTCGCCCTTACAAGACCGAAGGAGAAACTGATTGTTCTTTCAACCGTTACGGTAAAGGAAGATCCCGATCCGTCAAAGCCGGACGATTACCGCAAATATCTGAACGATCTTGCGCGGCGCATAAGATTTGATCCTGAAAGCGGCAGTCTTTCACCGTCGTGCGTACTTTCGTGCAGGACGTTTTCGGACTGGATATTCACCTGCGCTTTGCTAAGCGGAGAACTTCATGAGCTGAGGAGAGATGCAGGCATAATCAGCGACAGTGACGGAAGCTTTCCCGGCGGGGAGGTCGATCTGCCGGTACTTTGTACGGGAAGTCCGTGGAAATATGTTCATGTAACGGACAGTGAAACTGTATATGCGAAGAACGGAAAGGATCATGCGGAAGATAATGACGGTACTTTGCTTTCGCTGATGAAAAAGAGATTCTCGGAGAAAAGGAGAGATTACACTACAGTCATTCCGTCAAAGGTATCCGCATCTGCTCTGGCGCACAGGGGGAAGGTGACGGATTTCACAGCGGTTTCCGTCCCTTCGTTTGCAAGGAAGGACAGGATCTCACCGACCCGGCGCGGAACGGCGACCCACAATTTCCTGCAGTATGCTGATCTCGGAAGGCTTTATGAGGAGATCAGCTCGACCGGAGATTTTTCGGGGGAGAGAAACAGGGTAGTGACCGGGCAGCTTATGACGGAAGAGCAGACAGGACTTATCGAACGCAGCAGCATAACCCGGTTCGTAAAAAGCGCATTATTCGGGCGTATGCTGAAAGCGGATAAGGTATACAGGGAATACCGCTTTACGGTAAATATACCTGCGGCTCTGGCGTCGCCGGGAATTATTCCAGAGGGTGAAGATGACGGCGGAGCTACTTCCGTACTTCAGGGCGCGATAGACTGCATCATAGAGGAAAATAACGGGCTTGTCATTGTTGATTACAAGACGGACAGGGTAAAGTCGGCGGAGATCCTTGCGGAAACATACGGAACCCAGCTCAGGTTATACCGCGAGGCGGCGCAGAAGCTTTTCGGAAAACCGGTCAAGGAGTGTGTGATATACTCACTGCACTGCGGAGAAGAAGCCATTATCCATTAATGTACCCAATAAAAAAAGCAGCGGACTCAGATCCGCTGCCTTTTTATTTTCGGTCAATATTTGTTTCCGTCGTTCAGTCTTTTGGTATTCATTATGTTTCTGTCAAATACCAGATCTTCTGAAATATTGTGCTTTGCATAATAGAGCGATTTCATTGCGGTCGAATACAGCTCCTCATATGACCGTCCGCCCGACGGGTACATACTTACTCCGAGCTTTCCGAATACGCTTATTTCTCCGTCGGCTGTGTCGAATTTGCGGCGCATGATGGAGCATATTGCCTCCGCCTTTTCGGTGATCTTGTCAATATTGCTCATGCCCTTGACGAAGATCACAAACTGCGCTCCGCTTATTCTTCCGATGATATCCGAATCGCGGAACAGCTCGCGCACATTGTCGGCTGTTTCTTTGAGAATGGCATTGGCGAAGGATTTTCCGAGGGCTTCCTCTACAGAATCAAAATTGCATATTTCCGCAACTATCAGAGCGTGGATACCTGCGGCTCCGTCGTCATAGAGATAATTCTTGATCTTGTTTTCAGTCGCTGTGCGGTTGTAAAGATTTGTGATATAATCGGTCCTGTCGCGTCTTGCGTCGGTATTTTCGCTGTCCTCGTTTTCGCCGGAAACATCAGCGCATACAGCCATGATCTTTACGGGAACGCCTGCCGCATTGCGTACAGCGACAAAATGGACGCGGTTCCAGATATGTTCATCTGTTATCATATTGTATATCCTGACAAGACATTCGGAATCCGCTCCCTCGGAACGCGCAAAATTCATCTTCTCAAGGAATCTCTTGATATCGTCGGGATGAACCATCGGATTGCTGCGGATATTTTTGATGAAGTCGTAGGTTTCGGGATTGTAGCCGTAAAGCTTTTCAAATGATCCGGAGAATTTAACGCTGTCAAGTCTTGGCGACCACTCGAATATGAAGGATTTCGTCTGTTCGAGGATCTCGTCATAAAGCCTGTCGTTGAGGACAAGGGAGCTTTTTTCATGACCGAGAACGGGAATATCGGTCCTTGCGCCCTCTTTTCTGGCGATCTCACGGAATGTAAATTCATCGCAGAGATCGGTGCTGTGTATGCCGAATACGATATCCGTCTTCATTCTGAGCTGACGGATAATATCCTCGTCGGCATTCATCGGCATATAGTTCTTTGCTCCCAGTTCAGTGAAGCAGTCTATGAGGTATACAAGAATATCTATGGGGATTATTCCGCTGCTGATCTCGTCAAGGAAATCATTCGCAAAGGTTATGCGGTCAAACATACGGTTCGTAAAGCATTTTGTATTGATGCTGTCAAGTCCGACATTGTATACGCCGATCTCAAAGCCCTTGCCCTTGAGATAATCGGTAAATTCTGTTATCTGTCGCATATCCATATCGCGGAGCATATCATGTGTGATATCAATACAGATATTGCTGCATTTTACGGGATAGCGGACAAGGATCTCGTCTATTGCCCTCATAATGACATTGCAGTCTTTGCCCTTGAATATGGTGACTATCGAGATATCCGGGAGCTCCAGCCCGTCTTTTTCCATATTATGTATTACCGAAAATACCCTGTGCAGGCTGTCAAGGCTGAATGCGGTGATATTGCTGTTACGGGACATTGCGGTATACATTTCGTCAAAATTGAATTCCTTGCCGAAATGTTCGGAGCTTTCGATGACCTCGTAGGATACGACCTTTTCCGCTGCCGAATCGAGAACGGGAGCAAAATAGCTTCCGTATCTGATAAGATCCTTTCTCGGATCGGCAAGCTCGTTTTTGACGCTGCTGATCTCCCAGCTTGTGCGCATATTGCTGTTGTAGAAAAGATACATATCCTTTCCGTTGATCTTGGCGATATCCACAGCCTTTGATGAATTGAAGAAAAGCTCGTCAAAGGTCTTGCCGTTGGCAGGATATGCAGTTACGCCTATGCAGGCGGAAATTTCGGGATAGGTTCTTCCGTTGAATGAATATATCTTATGCAGGCTGCGGAATACCTTGTCCACAATAGCGAGGTTTTCATCGCGGTCGGGGCTGTCCTTGAGGAATACGATGAAATTATCGTCCTCAACGCGCCCGATGATATTGTTGTCGGTAAACTGACTTCTGAGTATATTTGCAATATCTTTAAGTATTTCATTGCCGAAACGGTAGCCTGTCTGACGGTTGATAGTGCGGAAGCCGTCTATATCAATGAGTATGAGCAAATGCTTTCCGTTTTTGCCGGCATGGGAGAGATAGTCGTCTGTTTCTATGCGCAGACCGCTGAAATTGAGCAGTCCGGTCATTGAATCCCTGTTGGTAACGGTTTCGTCGCTGTTCATTGCGTTTCCGCCGTAAACGAGTCTTTGTATGCTTATGAATATACTTGTGATATCGTCGTCCTCACATACGGGGACGATCGTACAGCGGACGGGAGAATATGCGCTTCCGTCGAGCTTCAGGGGACATTCGAGAACTACCTTTTCATTGTCCTTGAGGATCTCGCTGTAAAGATTCTCCAATCTCATTGTACGGGCTGTTTTGCTTTGATAATCGTCGGGGCTTAATCCGGCAAAGAGAGTGACCGCCTCGTTATAGTTTTTGGGAACATATCCGAAAATATCTTTGAACGAGCCTTTTCTTTCTTCTGCAAGATCCTTTTTCAGATCAAATTCAAATACGAAATCGGACACACGGTTGAGTATCTCGTTATCTCTTCTGCGGGTTTCGCGCATTTCGGTTTTTTGCTGTTCTATGGTACGGATCAGATCGCTCCTGTCCATTTTGCGGTAGAGATCCTGCGTGGTATCCTGCTCATCTTCGGATAGCTTATGATCGCTGCCTTTTTCGACGGAGCTGTCCGCATGATTGACGTCGGCATATTCAAGCGCAAGCTTTTTGAATTCGGGAAGGACTTCGCTGAAACAGTCCATCATTTCATCGGAGAATTTGCCGCAGGCGCCTGTCCTTATCATCTGCACAGCCTGTTCATGGGAGAAAGCCGCCTTATAGGGACGTTCGCTCGTCAGCGCGTCATAACAGTCTGCGACCGATACGACCTGAGCCCATATCGGGATCTGATTCCCGGCAAGACCGTCCGGATAGCCCTTGCCGTCGAATTTTTCGTGATGATAACGGCAGATGTCATAGCAGTATGTGAAATATTCGTTTCTCTCAACGCTGTCAAGCTGGTTCAGAAGATCGCAGCCCTTGACCGTATGCTCCTTCATGATATTGAATTCTTCATAAGTCAGGCGGCGCGGACTGAGCAGTATCGAATCCGGTATTGCTATCTTTCCGATATCGTGCAGTGACGAGGCGGAGGCGATAAGGTTTATTTTCTCCTCCGTCATATTATATTTGGGATATTTTACAGCCAGAGCTCTCAGCATTACCTCTGTGAATTTCTTGATACGGTGGATATGCCGTCCGGATTCAACATCACGGTATTCGATAACGGTGCTGAGCGTATCGAGCATATCGTTATTTATTGTATTGATCTTTCTCTGCTGGAGTTTCAGAGCCTTGTTCTGCGCGAGGATCTTTGCGGTCTGACGCTCAACGAGAGCCTCAAGCTCCTTTTTATGAGAATACAGCTCGATAAGATTTGCAACGCGGTTCCTGATTATATGCGGATTTACCGGAGAAGCCGTTACGTCGCAGTATGGCATTTCGATATCCTTTACTCTTATGCGGTGGTAGCTTTCTACGTTGAGTATGAGAATGACCGGGATATTTTCAAAGACTTTCAGGTTTGTCAGAGTCTGCACCATTTCATTTGTAAAATTACGCGCAATGCTCTCGTTTATCAGGATAATTGAAATACTGTTTTTATACTGTGTCAGTAATTTGAAGGTCAACTCGCTGCCGGAGGTTTCGATTATCTCGTACTGAGATGAAAATATCTCATGCAGAATAGATCTGTTCATTTCTATGGTATCGGCTACAAGTACTTTATTCATACGCATTTCACTCCATTTTATTACAGGACTTGCACAATAATGATATTTTCTTTTTCCTTTTAAAAAACACAAATTTTCCTTTTATCATTATACATTAACAACAGGAATTTGTACAGATATTTTTTATAAATTTATGCACTTTTTAAATTTTGTTTAGTAAAAATTATATAAATTGAACAATTATAACCGCAAAGTATGTCCCCCGAGTCTCGCCTGCCGGCTCGGTCGGTGCTTCTGCTTCGCAGAGGTGTCCACTGGACACCCGCACCCTCTAAGGTGCCTTTGCTTGTTGAAAGCAAAGCTTTTAAGCGCACTTTAATGAGTATCACAAAACATCCATAATTTTGGTATTGCAAAAGTGTATGCAGTTTAATATTATGGTAATACAAGATGATTTTTTGATCAGGCGGCGCAGTATTTATGACTTCCGCCTTTGTACGGAGGATACAATGAATATCGAGCAAATCAATACCTCAAGGATCCTTATTTCCCTTTGCGACAAAGAGCTGAGGGAATATGACCTGACCTATGAAACGATGGATCTGAAAAATGAAAAAGCGAGAAAGGTCATCATGCAGCTGCTGAGTACGGCTGAGGACAGGACGGGAATACCGCTTTGCAGCGGCAGGGTAATGATAGAGGCTATGAAATACGATCACGGGTGTATCCTGCTGGTGACGCTTATCAGGGGACGCAAGGGTAAAACCTACCGTATTGCAGGGCGCAGCAGCGTATATGCTTTTTTCTTCGGGGACAGCGAAACCATGCTTTGCTGTATGGAGCAGCTCAGTCTTTGCGGTGAAGGAGGAAAGACGTCATCGTTATATTTATCTCCGTCAGGGGGATATATACTGATATGCAATGCAGTGGCGCGCTGCGCTTTTGTAAGGATAGCCGGAGAATATGCCGACGCTGTCCGCAAGGGGAGGGTATACTGCGCTGCGCTCAGGGAGAAATGCCGGTGTCTTGTGCGCGGAAATGCGGTAAAAGTCTGCTGCGGACAATAAAAATACCGCATACCGAAGCTACGGTATGCGGGGAAAAATCTTGCAGTAAAACGCACCTTACTGACCGTCACTGTTCGTGAAAAAACGATCATCTGACGGAGAACCGATACTGCCGAATTTTTTTGTTACGGTAAAATTATTGAATCGAGCTGTCAAGATAATGCTCGAGCTCTTCTTCGTCTCGTCTTTGCTTCTCCTTGAAGATAAGAAACGCAGTAACCGCAGCAGTGACAGCTGCAACTCCGCCGATAACGGAAAGGAGTACAGTGAGTAATGATCTGTTCATAGGGTTATACCTCCTTAATAAAATTCCATATAATGATTATATACTATTATTTCCGAAAAGTCAATCAATTTTTATGCGGAGTGCCGCGTGCTCGCGCCGGCGTGCCGCCGGTGTCCATTCGCGTTGGTCGCTGCGCCTCCGGCTCCGCTCTTAATACAAGGCGGTAGTTTACTGGTCGCGGTTTTTACTAAACTGACAGTCGCGGCTTTATAGTTGAATCCCGATAGAACTTTCAACGCGAATAGCACGAAGTGCGCGGGTCCAGGGAGCTTGCTCCCTGGCGAGGTCCGGGCGAGCAGCCCGGGCAGGTTTGATCGGCAGCCCAACAAGAGCAGGCACTGCGCGCGCTTCAAGCATTTTGCCAATTATTATTTTACATTCAGGAACATCGGGGAATCCGGAGGAAAGAAAGTAAAACCGATAAACATTGCCGCAAGACAGAGAAGTATTATAACTGCCGAAATATTAAGTGCGGGTCCGGCTTCGGGATTTTTCCGCAGCTGTTTTTCGGATATGCGGATACTCAGCCATACCGAAATGAAAAATATCAGTATATCCGCGATAAAGAAGTTTCTGCCGGTCATTCCGGTATAGGAATAGAATGAAACGGGAATGAAGAAAAGTCCTGTCAGGATACCCTTTGCCGCTGCCGGGAGAAAACCGCTTTTTTTCCTGCCGATGAGGAGCCACTGTACAAAGACGTAGATAAGCATCGGGAAAAACAGCAGCTTCATATGTTCCCATGTGCTTTCATTGACTGATGTGAAAGCGCCGACCACGGGATTATTGCCGCTGAGCTGATAAAGGAAATGAAACAAGCATCCGAGAGCAGATACCAATATGAATCCTGTCGGAAAAGACAATCCGTTTCTGATCTTGTTGGGCATAATATCACCGCTTATATTTTTTTACTATATTATTCTTTTATCCGACAGAATATTCCGGACAGCGATTTATGGCGAATGACAGTGAGAACAATTGATCGTCAGTCAGGCAACTGAATTTGGGAACGCTGGTTGACAATAATAATAGTTTGAGCTATTATTAGTTTATAATATTTTTAAGGAATGATTCATATGAGAAAAATAAAAAAACTATCCGTAGCGGCGGCTGTTCTGGCTGCTCTGACATTGTTCGCAGGCTGCAATAATACCGGCGACAGCAAAACCTCTGCTTCTTCTGCGCCGGAAAGTACTGCGTCGGTCCAGGAAAGCAGTAAAGCCGATGAATCCTCCGCAGAAAGTAAACCGGATTCGTCTTTGGAAAGCAGCAAGGACGATAACAGCAAGGCTCAGACTTCATCTGACGGATCCTCCTCCCCGGCAGGCGAACAGACAGAGGATACCATTACCCCTGCCGTTTGGGAAGCTGCCGACCAGAACGGGAACAGCATTTATCTTATGGGCTCCATGCATCTTGCATTGCCTGATGCGGTCAATTATCCCGGTTACTATGAAACAGCCTATGCAAAATGTGATGCCCTTGCGGTCGAATGTGATGTCAGCAATGTCAATATCAGTCAGCTTTCCGCGCTGAACAGTGTGCTTTATACGGACGGAACAAAAATTTCGGATCATGTTCCGAAGGACGATTACGAAAAGGCAAAAACTACACTCCAGAACGCAGGAGCTTATATGTCTGCGTATGATTATTACAAGCCTATAATGTGGACGCAGATCGCAGAGGTGACTGCGGCGACGCAGGCAGGTCTGAGCGCTGATTACGGCGCGGATACCTTTATGATCAAACGCGCAAAGGAAGAGGGAAAGGAAATACTTGAGCTTGAATCGGTGGAATATCAATATGAAATCATGGCTGAAATTCCCGAAGAAACAGCATTGCTCCTTTTCAAGGAAATAGGGAAACCGGATTATACGGAAGAAACCGCAAAGCAGCTGCAGAAGTATTACGATAACTGGAGCAAGGGAACACTGGACGAATCTATCCTCTCTCCGGAAAACAGCCTTACTCCGGAACAGAAAAAGCTTATAGATGACTACAATCAATTATTGATCTTCGACCGCAATAAAAACATGGAGGGAAAAATAAAGGAATACCTCGCCTCAGGCAAAAAGGTCATGGTCATTGCAGGAGCAGCTCATTTCTACGGAGATAAGGGAATACTGCAGCTCCTCGAAAATGACGGATATAAGATCCGCCGGCTCACATCGGCAGACGCCGATCCTTCTGTCGGCACAGAAAGCAAGGTCATTTCCCTGCCGGAACAGTCATCTGTATCCGAAACAGAAACCGACCCCGGTATTCCCAGAGCCGCATGATAAAGAAAGGTCTGACCTATGAAATATAAACGACTGACAGCGCTGGTGCTTGTAATTGCCGTCTTGTTTTCGTTTTGCTCCTGCGATACGCTGAATCAGTTCTTTGAAAACGATCTTGACGCGGAATCAAGAATAGACAGCGACGATCTTATCAGCCATTTTATCGACGTCGGACAGGGCGACAGCGAATTTATTGAGCTGCCCGACGGAAAAACCATGCTGATAGATGCAGGAACAAGGGAAGGCGGAAACAATACCATAAGACTAATCAAAAAACTCGGTTACAGGAAAATCGACTATCTTATCGGGACTCATCCTCATTCCGACCATATAGGCGGACTTGCGGACGTTATAAAAGCCTTCGATATCGGCACGATATATATGCCCGATGCGGAAACCCAGACAAGCACATATGAATATCTTCTGAAAACCATAAAGAACAAAAACAAGAAGATCAAAAAAGCAAAGGCAGGTATGAGGATAATATCCTCGGAGGAATTTGACTACTCTGCGGATATCCTTGCGCCCGTAAGCGACAGCTATGAATCCCTCAATAACTATTCCGTTGTCATAATGCTAAGATACAAAAACCGCCGCTTGCTCTATATGGGAGATGCCGAGGCTCTTGCCGAAAAGGAGCTTGCTGACAATAATACCGACCTTTCCGCAGATGTCGTCAAGGTGGGGCATCACGGAAGCAATTCCTCCTCAAGCGATGCTTTTGTCAAAAAGACAGGAGCGTCCTATGCCGTTATCTCCGTGGGAAAGGACAATGATTATTACCATCCCCATTCAAAGATCGTCAAACGCTGGAAAAACGCAGGAGCGTCAGTTCTGCGCACCGACCTGTGCGGAAACATTACAATATGTACTGACGGAAATGCGATATCCGTAAAATGCGAAAAACAGGAGGCTTGATATCATGATGCAGGTTACAGTTGACAGAATAGAAAACGATATGGTCATTGTTGAGATCGGAAAAAATAATTTCTCGAAGCTCCCTTCCGTTGTTGTCCCCGATGCAAAGGAAGGGGATATAATAACCATAGTATCAAAAAAAGAATCGCAGTTCATGATATCAAAAAAGGACGGGTATTATTCATATGTTCTTACCCCGAAAGGAAAATATGCGCTTCCACATAATGTGACAGACGGCGCAAAGCCCGGAGAATTTATCTCTTTCGTCGTGGAGCATGAACTTACAGAAATGAAAAAAAGCAAAATAAGACGACTGATGGATAATCTTTTTGAATAAAATTGTCAAATTTGGAATAAATGTGTAAAAAACTTACGATTCATCTTGACGTAGCAGGGTTTTGACATTATAATATAGCTATAAGGCAATACAACAATAAAACAACGGAGGTTTCAATTATGTTTTTGAATCAGTTGAATGAAAATGAGAAAGAGCTTTATCTTGAGCTGTGCGCACACGCTGTAATGGCTGACGATGTATTTGCTCCCGATGAAATGGAATCCATTGCACTGATCTGTCACGAACTGATGATCCCCAATCATATGCCCGACAATGAACAGCCTGTACAGGATATTCTTGATAATCTGAATCTTATCGCATCAAAGCAGCAGAAGAACATTATGCTGCTGGAGCTTATTCTTCTTCTGAAGAAAGACGGTGTGCTTGACGCTGCCGAAACGGTATTCCTTGAGCAGGTAAGGATAGGTCTTGAGATATCCCCCGAAAAATACAGCGCGCTGTTTGCTCTTGCAAATATACATCTTGTTATCCAGAAAGAGCTTACGCTCGCTATTGACACCTGATGCTGCATTACAGAGATCAGTATTAAAAGCTTTGCTTTCAACAAGCAAAGGCAAGCCGTAGGCTTGCTGTCGTTCAGTGGGAGATTTTTACTCCCACTGAACGGATATATGGCACACACCTCTGCGAAGCAGAAGCACCGACCGAGCCGGCAGGCGAGACTCGGGGGACATACTTTGCGGTTATAACCAATAATATCAGCTCCGGTCCGGCCGGAGCTTTATTCATAATAAAGAAACAGAGCCGTACCGGATATTCTCCGGAACGGCTCTTTCGGTTATTCAGCACCTCGTGATCACTCGATCTCGACCTGTACCTTTTCTTCATTTCTTGCAGCAGCAGCTCTCATAACAGTGCGGATAGCCTTTGCAATCCTTCCCTGTCTGCCGATAACTCTGCCCATATCATCTTCTGAAACATGGAGATGATATACGATAATTCCTTCTTCGTTTTTATCGTCCGCTGTAACGGTTATTTCTTCGGGCTTTTCTACAAGGCCCGATACAATAGAAATAAGTAGTTCTTTCATTTTTTCCTCCGCAGGATATAAAAAATTACTCTATAATGCCGTTTTTCTTGAACAGTGCCTTTACGGTATCGGTAGGCTGTGCGCCGTTAGCGATCCACTTTTTAGCCTTCTCAGCGTCTACCTTGAACTCTGAGGGCTCTGCAAGGGGATTGTATGTGCCGATCTCTTCAATGAAACGACCGTCGCGGGGATATCTTGAATCTGCCACAACTACACGATAGAAGGGTGTTTTCTTTGCGCCCATACGGCGAAGTCTGATCTTTACTGCCATTTTTATTTACCTCCAAATTTTTTCGCAGCATTGCTGCCTTTTATATATTAACCAACTTGTCGTTGGAAAATAACTGATTTTCTTTGCTTATTATTTTTTCGGGAATCCGCCCGGCATACCGCCGAAGGGCATTCCTCCGAGTCCCGGCAGACGCTTTCTCTTGCCGTTTTTGCCTCTGGTATTCATAGATTTCATGAATTTGCGCATCTGCTCGTACTGTTTCATAAGACGGTTGACGTCCTCGACCTTTGTACCGCTGCCTGATGCGATCCTGCGCTTGCGCGACGGATTGATTATCGACGGATCCTCTCTCTCCTTTTTTGTCATGGAAGAGATCATAGCCGCTATCCTGTCAAGCGCCCTGTCATCAAAATCCATATCCTTTAGCTGGTCGTTGATACCGGGAAGCTTTGAAAGAATATTCTTTACGCTGCCCATGCGCTTTATCTGACCGAGCTGCTCATACAGATCATTCATATCGAATTTATTCTGCTGGAACTTCTTTGCCATTTCCTCGGCTTTTTTCTGGTCAAGACGGTTTTCGGCGTCCTCGATAAGAGTAAGCACGTCGCCCATGCCGAGAATACGCGACGCCATTCTGTCTGGGTGGAAAACCTCCAGATCGTCAAGCTTTTCACCGATACCTGCAAATTTTATAGGCTTGCCCGTTACTGCCTTGACTGACAGAGCGGCGCCGCCTCTGGTATCGCCGTCGAGCTTTGTCAGGATAACGCCTGTGATATCGAGAAGCTCGTCGAACGACTTAGCCACGTTTACAGCGTCCTGACCTGTCATTGAGTCTACGACAAGAAGTATCTCATCGGGATTGACCTCAGCCTTGATATCCTTCAGCTCGTTCATGAGCTTTTCATCAATATGCAGACGTCCTGCGGTATCGAGGATCAGTATATCGTTTCCGTAATCCTTTGCCATGGAAACTGCCTTTTTAGCTATCTCCACGGGATCGCCCTGACCCATCTCAAAAACCGGAACTCCTGCCTGTGCGCCGACGACCTTGAGCTGTTCTATAGCTGCCGGACGGTAAACGTCGCAGGCTGCGAGCAAAGGTCTGCGCCCCTGTTTCTTATACATTTTCGCAAGCTTTGCGCTGTGGGTAGTCTTACCTGAACCCTGCAGACCGCACATCATAATGATCGTAGGCGGCTTTGAGGCAAAGCGGATCTTTGTTTCCTCAGAACCCATCAGAGCAGTAAGCTCCTCGTCAACGATCTTGATGACCATCTGTCCGGGGGTAAGGCTTTCCATTACATCAGCGCCGACCGCACGTTCGGTGACCTTTGCGGTAAAGCTTTTTGCCACCTTATAGTTTACATCGGCTTCCAGAAGCGCCATACGCACTTCCTTCATGGCACTCTTTACGTCGTCCTCTGTCAGCTTGCCCTTGCTGCGGAGCTTTCTGAACGCAGCGCTGAGCTTTTCCGAAAGTCCTTCAAATGCCAATTGCCTCACTCCTTATCATTCGTTTAACTGATCGAGCCGCTCAAGCTGCCTGAGTATCACCTTTATACTTTCGTTTATCTCATCGGAGCGGTAGACCTTTATATTTTTGTTATCAATAATATCCACAGCCTTCCTGATCTCGGCAAGACGAGCCTTTATTTCGGAAAACTTAGCCGCAAGACCGAGCTTATCCTCCATTTCAAGAAGAACAGCCTCAGCCCGCTTGATATTGTCACGCACTCCCTGACGGGATATTCCGAGGTTAGCGCCGATCTCCCCGAGGGACAGATCGTCATTATAATAGAAATCGAGCGATTCGCGCTGTTTTTCGGTAAGCAGATCACCGTAAAAATCAAGCAGCAGCGCTACTTTCATATCCTTAGCCATATGAGTGCCTCCTTTTCGGAGTATTCTGTAAAGCCATGTGCTTTACACTTACCCGTTTATTATACTATATTCCTCGATTTTTGTCAATAGGGGAAAAAGAATTTTTCAGCCCCCCGAAAGGAAGGCTGAAAAAAGCATGATGTATATTATATATTGCGGGTGAGGACTGTATCCTGTACTGTATTTGTTCCGGTAAGCGAATCAAGCTGTTTCTGAGCAGGCACCGTACTTACGATGATATACAGAAATATGATTATCGCAACTGCCGCGATCAATAATCTTCCCCTGCGCGGCGACAGCTTTTTCCTGTCACTATCCTTTTTTGTTATATAAGGATAACCTTCGTCACATAATTTTCTTACTTCTTTTTCATATGCTGTCATAGCAAGCACCGCCTTTCTTTGGTTATATATTATAACGGCGGCATTGTGTTGTCAAACATACCGGTACAATAAAATGTACATATAAACGCAAAAAGGCGTTCCTGAACAGTCCATAATACAGCCCCCTTTTTGATTATTCCGGTCAGACGGGATCATATCCGCTGTGTTGCAGATTTGTAATATACAGATCCGTACCGCTTTGCTCAAAGCCGAGAGAACGATAGAAGTCTTTGTTTTCTCCCTCGGCGCGGACGATAAAAACTTCCCTGTCGCCCAGAAGGGTACAAAGCGCGTTTATGCACGCGGATCCGCAGCCCCTTCTTCTGTATTCCTCAGCGGTACAGACAGAACCTATCACAGCCTGAGTTTCGCTCAGAGCCGCTGTCATTGCAAATGATACCGGCTGTTCTTCTTCATATAATGCGCAGCAGTGAGCCGTACCGTGACGCAGACGGTGGGACGCATCAAGAAGAAAATCCTCATACTGCGGGACTGTGAATGTTTCGCTGCGGCAGCTTTTCAGCAGATCGTAAGCATCTTTCAGCGAAACATCGGGATAATGCCTGCACCGTCCGTCGGCGGCGGTCATTGATCTTTTCCTTTTCATGATAATTGCATGGCTGCTGTCGGGAAAAATACCGCCCTCGCTGATAACGGAAGACGCTCCTGCCGCAAGGATAAAATCCCTCAGCTCGGAAATATCGCTCTTTTCAGTTAATACAACTGTCATATCTCCGCCGTATTTCACCGCCGAAGAACAGACATCGCCGTTTCCGTCATACTGGAACCATGCTTCAAGAAGTCCCGGATAAGCCGCGTAACTGTCCGCAAGACAAATGCTGCGGCAGGCACAGACCCCGCCGCAGCTGCAAAGTTCCTTCAGTTTTTCGCAGGAAGTGATGTCGTTTATATCGGTATAGATTATCATGTCAGCCCTTTCCTGCGGCTATGTTTTCCGCAAGGACTGCCGCAAGGTCAAGCACAGCCTGAGCGTCTGAGATCTTTATCAGGCTTGCGTTTGCATGAAGATAACGGCACGGTACAGAAACAGCTATCGTGCGCACTCCGCCGCGCGATTTATGTATAGCCCCTGCGTCGTTTCCGCCTGCTATGACGGTTTTTGTCTGGACAGGGATATTATTTTTTGCAGCAAGCTCCATTGCAAGATCATAGTACCCCTTATCGTAGATCGTGGCGTTATCCATAAACGATACTACCGCTCCGCCGGATTCAAGACATACTCTCTTTTCGTTTTCATTTCCGGGGATATCCGCAGCCGTAGTTGCCTCGATAACTATAGCGCTGTCGGGCGCAATGCTGTATGCTGCGGCTGCCGATCCGCGCAGACCGACTTCCTCCTGAACGCAGAAGGCAAAGGTCATATCATACCGCAGATCTCTTTTCATAAGCTCTGTCAGAACAAGACAGCCGAAACGGTCGTCTATCGCCTTGCTGATAATTCTTCCGCAGCTGTCGTCATATATGCTGTCGAATATGATGCTGTCGCCCGGACGGACATATTTCATTGCCTCGTCCCTGTCCTTTGCGCCTATATCTATGGTCAGCGCAGATACCGGAGGATTCTTGCCCTTTTCATCGCCTTTAAGAAGATGAACGGGCTTGCAGCATACCGCTCCGGGTATTTTTTTTCTGCCGACAAATACCTGACGCGCAAAGACGGCGCTGTCGTTTATTCCGCCGACGCAGGCAAATTTCAGAAGTCCGTCGGATTGTATATCCGTTACGATAAAGCCGACCTCGTCCATATGCGCGGAGATCATAAGCTTTCTTTCCGGTCGCTCCGTTCCCTTTTTGAAGGCGATGATATTGCCGAGGTTATCAATTTTTATATCATCTGCAAGAGGGGTTATCCGGCTGAGGATCATTTCACGGACTTCTCCCTCATCTCCCGAAATCCCTCCGGCGGTACAAAGCTTTCTGAGCAAAGACATATCCATCATTTTCCCTCACCCCCGGTAATATACTCCGCAATAACCGCGGCTGTGTTTTCGATATCGTCAAGGCTGACGATCTCTGTACGGGTATGCATATTCTTTTCGGGAACGGATATCACGGCGCAGGGGATACCTCCTGCGGTGACGGCGATCCTGTCTGCATTTGTTCCGGTACCGCCGCCGTCAACCTCGAAATCACAGCTTATACCGAGTCTTCCGGCAGCCGAGATCAGCCCGTCCGTTACTTTCCGCGACAGCACCGGCGCAATGCTTATGACAGGTCCTCTGCCAAGTTCGCCGCATTGTCCGGCAGGCACGCCCTCCTGCTTTGCAAAGCCTACGTCCACAACGACAGCCTCGTCCGGTTCAAGCACAAAGGCTGCCGATGCCGCTCCGCTCTCGTTTGTTTCCTCCTGAGAAGAAAACACGAGCGACAGCTCAGTATCATGAAGCTTTCCCAGCATAAGCTGAGCTGCTCTGATTATTACAGCGCAGCCTGCGCGGTTGTCAAGAGCCGGTGCAGTGACCTTGTTTCCGAGAAGTTCACGAAAGATGCAGCAGACCGAAGCTGTATCTCCTTGCGAGAAAAGCTCCCTGACCTTTCCGGCAGGCAGACCGGTATCGATCCACAGATCGTGCTTTGTCATGCCCTCTTCCTTTTTTACAAGATGCGGCGGAAGGGTGCAGATGACGCCCTTTATCTCTTCTTTTCCCATAACGGAAACGACCGCTCCGGCAAGTGAGCGCATATCCATTCCGCCGACGGGATAAACCTTGAGAAAGCCTTCCTCGTTTATATCGGTAACTATCAGACCGATCCTGTCCAGATGCGCATCAAGCATTATATGACGCTTTGAGTCCGTTCTGCCGATACGGGCGATCACTGTTCCGTTCGGGAGCTGTTTTATTTCATCGGCAAAGGCTCCGGTAAGTGAGCGTATGATACCGAGCATTTCATTTTCCCTGCCCGAAACGCCCCTTTCAGAGCAAAGCCTTTTCAGTATTTCCTTGGTTTCCATCATCTGATCTCCCTGTCTTACATTTCGTTTACTATTTTCTTGAAATGCAGACCCTTTTCGGCAAAATTCTTATACATATCAAAGCTTGCGCTTGCAGGAGACATCGCTACTATATCGCCGGGAACTGCATTTTCCCTTGCGGCTGCAACAGCCTCCTCCATATTGCTGACGCGGATTATAACGGGATCGTTTTCACTGTAATCCGGAGCAGCCTTGGTCGCCGCCTCGATCTTATCAGCGGTCGCGCCGAAGAGGATAAGAGTCTTTACCGTTGACGGAACGACCTTTCCCATATCATCATATGGTATATGTTTGTCATAGCCGCCTGCTATAAGAATGATCTTCTGCTCGAACAGTGAAAGCATACCCTTTACCGTTCTTGTGGGGCTTGTTCCGATAGCGTCATTATAGTAGCGAACGCCGTCAAGCTCTCTGACAAGCTCTGCGCGATGCTCGACGCCGCCGAAGGTCTGGGCAACGCCCTTGATGGTATCTGCATCTGCAAGACCCCATACAGCGCTTATTGCAGCGAGATAGTTTTCGATATTATGCAGACCGGGTATCTTTATATCGGAGGCGTTCATTATTTTGGTTTCATTCCCGTATTCGTTCATGATAATGCTGCCGTCCTCTGCCATATATGCGCCGTTTCCGACCTTTTGGCGGCGAGAGAAGTAAAACAGTCCGCCGCGGACGATATCGCTGAAAGAAGAAGAGATATCGTTATCGAGGTTAAGCACAGCCTTACCGAAAGCGTTCTGGTGAAGTACTATATTTTTCTTTGAGTCGATATATTCCTGCATATCCTTATGGATATCGAGGTGATTCGGCGCAAGGTTGGTAACGACTGCGATATCGGGGCTTTTGCGCATAGAGATAAGCTGGAAGCTTGAAAGCTCCACAACTGCTATATCGTCAGGAGAGATGCTTTCGATATCCGGCAAGAGCGGTCTGCCGATATTTCCGCCGAGGTGCACGGTATATCCCTTAGCCTTGAGTATTTCGGAGATAAGGGTAGTTGTAGTTGTTTTTCCGTCGCTGCCCGTGACAGCAATTATCTTACAGGGGCAAAGATCAAAAAAGACTTCCATTTCGCTTGTAACGACTGTTCCGTTTGCTCTTGCGCTGCAAAGTTCGGGCATAAAGAATTTCATTCCGGGAGTACGGAATATTATATCCGCGCCGAGATCGGCAAGATAATTTTCCCCGAGGCGGAGCTGTGCGCCGTACTGTTCGGCAAGAGCGGCATTTTCACCGAGAGCCTCGCGATCTCTTTTATCGCAGGCAAGGACCTCAGCGCCGTATTTTCCGAAAAGTTTTATAAGGGGCAGATTACTTCCGCCGATACCGCAAAGTGCAATTTTCTTTCCTTTTAATCCATTCAAAAAAGATACTGTTCTCTGATCCATAAAAAAACCCCATTTCATCAATAATGTCTGACTTTTCTATTATATGACAAATTCCCTGAAATTTCAACCCCACGCGCCGGGCGGAGTGCCTCCGCTCTCGATCGTAAATATGATTGTATAAGGTGAAAAAATATGCTATTATATTATTCAGAAAAAACAGTCGTATAAATTCATGGATCTGAATGGGGCGATAAAGTGAAAAAAATATTGTCTGTATTATTTGTATGCATTATAACAGCGGCGGTCTTTGCCGTTTTGCCGGTCAGCGCTGAGGGACTTATGCCTTCTCTGAGCAGGGAGCTTGTCAATCTGTATCCGTCGCAGAGCTTCCGGCTGACGGTTACCGATACGACACACAGCTATACCCTTAAATGTGCAGATGAAAGTATTGCCGTTGTTGATGACGATAATATACTTCATGCTGTCAGCGTGGGTATAACCGAGGTGAAATGTGTTTTTTCGACAGGGGAAGAATCGGTATGTACCGTGAATGTCAAGGAGGGCAATTCTCCGGAACGCGTTACCCTGAATCATTATTCTCTTATACTCGTGCAGGGTGAGAGCGATACGCTGAAAGCAAATGTCTATCCTGCCGCCGGAAATGTGTATAAAAGCTTTACAAGCTCTGACGGGGAGATCGTCCGTGTCGGTCAGGACGGGAAAATCGAGGCTGTCAGTCCCGGAGCCGCAGTCGTGACAGTCGAATCGGAAAGCTCGGCAGTCGCAGCTTCGTGTATTGTCAGGGTCATATCACCGACAGGCGGCGATCCGTTCGGCTCCGACCTCGGCGGAGTTGTATATAATGCTGCCGGAGAGCGTCTTTCGGGATCAAAGCTTTCGCTGAAAAGCAATATACATTCCGCGCAGGCTGCTGCGGATAATCAGGGACAGTTCCGTTTTGCCAATGTCAGTAACGGAAATTATGTCCTCACCGTTTCTCCGGACGGACAGCAGAAAAATTCCGTTTCGGCAAATGTCAATATTGATTCCTCAGATATAAGACTGAGCTGTATCGTCACGGACAGATCGCTTGTTATATTGTACGGCTCGTCACTTCCGTCCGGCATATCGGCAAGCGATATAGTGATATCCGTTCCTTCGATCACCCTCGGCAGCGGAGAACAGTATGATCTGCCTTACAATGTATACCCTGCCGAAGCAAAGAATACTGCGCTGATCTTTTCGGTTTCAGATCCTTCCGTCATAGGCGTTGACGACAAGGGCAGGATCTCAGCGGCAGGGGAGGGAACAGCCTTCGTTTATGTTTCGACCGCGGACGGCAGGATAATGAAAAAATGTACTGTCCACGTCAAGGAAGGCGGTCTTGGCAGTTTCGGCTGGGCGATAATACTTATTCAGATACTTATAATTGTCCTTATCTTCGCTTTACATATTAAAAAGACAGAAAATAAAAAGGTGTGATAGCAATGGCGATAGCAGGAATAGTGGCAGGAGGAACAGGCAGCCGTATGGGAGGCACAGTTCCGAAACAGTTTATGGAGCTTTGCGGCAAACCGGTCATAGTGCGCACGATAGAAAGATTTGCCGTCAACAGAGGTATCGATGCGGTCGTGGTCGGGGTCAATCCCGACTGGTACGATCATATGCTGTCGCTTGTCGGAGAATACTTTCCGTCGGGAGTATATGTGACAAAGGGCGGCGCTGACCGCAGCGATACTATTGTAAATATAATCCGCTATGCGTCGGATGTTCTCGGCTTTGCCGATGATGAGATAATACTCACCCATGATGCAGTTCGTCCGTTTGTTACGGAAAAGATGATATCCGACAGTATAGAGGCGATGTCTTGCTGTGAAATATGTACGGCTGCCGTCGGCGCAACCGATACCATGCTTATCTCGGCTGACGGTAAAACAGCCTCGGAATTTCCGGTGCGCAGCACAATGTACCGCGTACAGACGCCGCAGAGCTTCCGCATGGGGCAGTTTGTTACCATGCTCGGAGCTGTGCCGCAGGACAGGAGATCTGAGATAACAGATGCTTGCAGCGTCTACCATCGTCTGGGGATAAAAGTACACATTATACAAGGCAGCGAAACAAATATCAAGCTCACATATCCGGCGGATTTTGAGGCGGCAAAGGCTTTTGTACGCGCACAGGAAGATGAGCTGTCCGGTGAATAGTCTTCAAATGATAAGCCGGATTGAACAAAATCAAATTTTGCAGCATTATGTACAAAAGCGATTAATTGTTTATGTTGAAAATAAATTAAAAATCGTTCTTTTATCTTACAAAAATGATTTTATTCAAGATTTCTTAATAAATGCCGTTAAAATCAATGCACAAATCAAACAAAATTGCAAGAAATTGTGCATATTGCTAAAATTCAATTTTAGCAATATGTACAAGGAATTCAACATACGATTAGTTGTAATAACCTAAAAGCGATTTTTTTCATGGAATAATAAACAAAAAATATATAATAAAACTGTAAAATTGAGCAATTTAAAATTCGATATAAGAAAAATAAATTCATTCACAGTCAGAATCGTGATGAAACCATTCACAAACGCTCTTTACAATCCCGTTCCGGAAGTGTTAAAATAAAAACAACAAAGGATTGAAAATATAATTTTCCGCTGCGACCGGCAGTCACGGACAATGCGGAAGGTGTTCCGACGGTCTTTATGGAACACAGCGAAGGGGTATTTTCAGTTCCTGGAAAAAATATTGAAAAAACGAATGGAGCGTGATCATTGATGAACAAAACAGCGCAGAACAGCCGCTTTGGCATTGGCAAAAAGATCGCCAGTGCGTTTCTGTCGGCCGCGATGCTGGCAACGTCCTTCGTAGGTCTCGGAGGGGTTCTGACAGCTTCGACTTCCGTTGATGCTGCGGCTTCCGATTACGGACTGATGGACACTTGCCAGGAGGGCGTTATCCTGCACGCATGGCAGTGGTCTTTCAATAACATCAAGAACAACATGGCAAAGATCGCAGAGGCAGGCTATACCTCAGTTCAGACTTCCGTTATCCAGCAGGCTAAGGAAGGCACAAAGGGTAAGAGCAACGATGTATGGTGGGTTTATTATCAGCCTGCTAATTTCACCATCGACAACACAGGCAACTCAGCTCTCGGTACAAAGGCTGAATTCGCAGCAATGTGCCAGGAGGCTCATAAGTACGGTATCCATGTAATAGTTGACGTAGTTGCAAACCATCTGGGCAATAACTCAGGCTATGATAAGGCTCCTGCGATCCCCAGCGATATCAAGGATGATCCGAACTGCTGGCACGATCAGTGGAACAAGGAGATCAATTACGGCAGCCGTTACAGTATCACACACGGCTCCATGGGCGGTCTTCCCGACCTTAACTCCGAGAATCCCAAGATTCAGAACTATGTAAAGAACTACCTCAGAGAGTGTATCGACTGCGGCGCAGACGGCTTCCGTTTTGACGCAGCGAAGCATATCGGTGTTCCGAATGATACAGACGGCGCAGGTGGAAATTTCTGGCCTACCGTTCTTGACGATGCTTATTCATACTATAAAACAAAGGGTACCTTCAGCAGCGGTCTTTACTGCTACGGTGAGATCCTTGACGGAACCGGCGGTCCCTCCGTAGGCGAGTATACAAAGTATATGTCAGTAACGGACAACAAGACCGGCAACGGCATCAGAGGCAACGTAGCAGGTCATAACGCCAGCGGTGCGGCTACAAACTATTATAACCTCGGCGCAGGCGCAAACAAGACTGTACTCTGGGCAGAATCCCACGATACCTATTCAAATGACGGCAAGGAGTCCACAGGCGTCTCCGATTCCGATATCAATAAGACATGGGCTCTCGTAGGATCCAGAAATAATGCTACAGCTCTGTATTTTGCACGTACCGCCGGCTGGCGCGGCGGCAACATCGGTCAGATCTGCTCCACCCAGTGCTTCAATAAGGAAGTTGTAGAGGTCAATAAGTTCCATAACTACTTCAACGGAGAGTCCGAGTACCTTGCTTCCTCAGGATCCATCGCTTACAACGAGCGCGGAACCAGCGGCGTGGTTCTAGTTAACTGCTCAGGCGGTTCACAGTCCGTAAGCGTTAAGGCCAATAAGATGGCAGCCGGCGATTATATTGACCAGGTAACCGGCAACAAGTTCACAGTTTCCAACGGACAGATCAGCGGTCAGATCGGCAATACCGGTATCGCAGTTGTTTATAATGCAACTCCTATCAAAAAGACTGCCAAAGTATCCGCTACTCCCGGTGATTCAAGCTTTACTGGTTCAGTTACCGTAACTCTCAACGTTTCCGGCGCAACAAGCGGTAACTATACAACCTCCGACGGTCAGTCCGGCACATATACCAACGGCAAGACAATTACCTTTGGTTCTTCCGTAGCAGTCGGCAAGACAGTTACTCTTACTCTTTCTGCAAAAGGCGAGGACGGCGAAACAAAGACAGCTACCTACACCTACACAAAGAAAGATCCGAGCGCAGTAACAACTATCTATTTTGATAACTCAAGTTACAAGTGGTCAAACGTATATGCATATGTCTATAACAAGGACGGCTCGTCCTCAGGCGGCGGTTCTTCATCCGGCGGCGAAAGCTCGTCCACAAGCGGTCAGATCCTCTTCTCCGATACACTCGGATGGGGAACAGTATATGCATATTTCTTCAACAGCACTACAGTAGGTGCTGAATGGCCGGGAACTGCTATGACAAACAACGGCACCAACGAATTCGGTCAGGCTCAGTTCAAGATCTCTGTTCCGAGCGGTGCAGAATATGTTGTATTCAACAGCGGCTCCAATAAGACAAGCGACGTTAAGCTCACAGGCGCAACAGGCTACTATTGCGACGGCAGCCCGACAAATGTCAAGTCATGGACAAGCTCAGGCTCAGGCGCAGCAGTTGAAATATTCAAGACAACTTCTTCCTCCGCAAGCACAGTTCCCTGCAATGCTGCATGGCCGGGCGTTAAGATGACTCTCGATGCAGCAACAGGCTACTATAAGTATGAGGTCCCGGATGATCTCGTAAACGGTTATGTAGTCTTTACTGAAAGCGAAACAGCTACCACTAACAGATATCCTGCTGATGGTGTTGACGGTCTTCCGATCGAGGATACAACAAAGCTCTTCAGCGCAGGCAACTCCTGGAAGGCATATACTCCTGTACTGCCCGAACCGGATCCCGAGGTTCCCACAGTAAAGGCAAGCAAGGCATCAGGTTCTTCTTTCACAACAGAAACAATGAGCCTTACTCTTACTCTTGCTAATGCAAAGAGCGGCACATACTCTGTTGACGGCGGTCCCGCAAAGACCTTCACAAGCTCAGCTACTTTCGATATCGGCGAAGGCAAGATCGGCGACAGCGATGTAACAGTTGCTGCAACTGCTACAGGCTCAGACGGCACAGTAAAGAATTACACATTCACCTACAATAAGAAGTATGTTGTAAAGACAACTTCTTCCTCAGCTTCTGCAATCGGCGGCAAATATGCTACAAACCCGAACGATCAGAAGGGCGGCAAGGGCGTTACTATCACAAGCCCCTCCGATTTCAAGGAAAGCATGATAATCGCACAGGGCGTTGCAAATGACGATCCGAGAATCTTCAGAGGCTCACACGAAGCTCCTGTATATGACACATATGCACTCTATGCAGCATGGGATGACACTAACCTCTATCTCGGCTGGCAGTTCACAAACGTAACTGATGTTGTAGATCCTGCACAGGGCTACCCGATCAGCGACAACGGTAAGCCATGGAACGGCGATATCCCCCAGATGCTCGCATTTGATCTCGGCAAGGGCAAATCTGCCGATATGACAGCAGGCAATATGGCAGGCGGTGCTTATATATGGGGACTCAAGGTCGGCTTTGAAACAAAGGTAGACGCACTTATGTGCTTCTCATCCAAGCCCGGCGTTGGTCAGCCTGCTCTCTTCAAGACAGACAGCACAGGTTATTTCACCTATGACGATGCTTATGTAACAGGCTTCAAGGATGGCGGCATTTCCTTCAAGTATGAGGACGGTTTCTTCGGTTCAAAGATCACCGGTATCAAGTCCAACGGCTATTCAGGTTATAAGCCCGCTGACCTTACAAGCGCATCTTCCACATGGGTTGACTTCCTCTCTGAGGGGCACGACAAATCACAGGATACTTTCTATTACATTACTATTCCCTTCTCAGCTCTCGGTATCACAAGAAGCTATCTTGAGAGCACAGGTATCGGCGTAATGCATATCTCTACATTCGGTGAGGGCGGTATCGCTTCCATCCCGATGGATATGACAATGCTCGATAATGCAACAGAAGCTTACAGCGCAGATGAATCCACATCAAAAGAGAAAGAGGATACAGATACTATCACAGTTCCTCTTGCAAGAATAGGCGCAGGAGATTCACCTGATCCTGATCCGGATCCCACACCCGATCCGACAACTCCTCTCCAGGTCAACTTCGGTACAGATAAGTCTGCTCCGCAGCTTACCACAACAGCTCTTACCCTCAAGGGTATCGGTATCGGCGGCACAGCTCCCTATCAGTATCAGTTCTCAGTTGACGGTACAGTTGTAAAGGCTAAGAACACAACAGCTACCTACACATGGAAGCCCGGAACAAAGGGCAAGCACACTATCAAGTGCGTGATCACAGACTCAACAGGCGCAACAGCAACAGTATCAAAGACCTTCACAGCTGAGGGCGATGATGTTGTTGATCCTACAAATCCGCTTACAAACAACTCTACCGTAAGCTCAACAAGCGTTAAGGTAGGCGACACTGTAACACTTACAGCTAAGGCTTCCGGCGGTACAGCTCCGTACACATATGCACTTCTCTACAAGAAGAGCACAGCATCAAGCTTTACTGCTATCGGTACAAAATACGGTACAGCAAGCACAGGTTCCTTCAAGCCCGGCAAGGCTGTTAACTATGATGTAATGATCAATGTTAAGGACAGCACAGGCAAGATCGAATCCAAGTCCTTTACAGTCAAGGTAAGCGACAGCACAACTACTGCTCTTACAAATAACTCTACCGTAAGCGCAACAAGCGTTAAGGTAGGCGACAGCGTAACACTTACAGCTAAGGCTTCCGGCGGCACAGCTCCGTACACATATGCACTTCTCTATAAGAAGAGCACAGCTTCAAGCTTCAATGTTATCGGCACAAAGTACGGCACAACAAAGACCGGTTCGTTCAAGCCCGGCAAGGCTGTCAACTATGATGTAATGATCAATGTCAAGGACGCTAAGGGTACAGTTAAGTCCAAGTCCTTCACGATCAAGGTAAGCGGCAGCACAACTACTGCTCTTACAAATAATTCTACAGTAAGCGCAACAAGCGTTAAAGTAGGCGACACTGTAACACTTACAGCTAAGGCTACCGGCGGCACAGCTCCGTACACATATGCACTTCTCTACAAGAAGAGCACATCTACAAGCTTCAATGTCATCGGTACAAAGTACGGTACGACAAAGACCGGTTCCTTCAAGCCCTCTAAGGCTGTTCCCTATGATGTAATGATCAATGTCAAAGACAGCACAGGCAAGATCAAGTCCAAATCGTTTACTGTCAATGTAACCGAGGGTTCATCTTCATCTTCAACTGCTCTGACAAACAAATCCAGCCTCAGCGCAACAAAGGTTTCTGCAGGCACAAAGGTTACACTCAAGGGCAGCGCATCAGGCGGAACATCTCCTTATAAGTATGCTTACTACTATAAGAAGAGCACATCAAATAACTGGCTTGTTCTTGGAACAGAGTTCGGTACAGCAACTTCTGCATACATTACTCCCAAGTCAGCATCAGTATATGATATCAAGATCAGCGTAATGGATTCAAAGGGTACGGTTGTCGAAAAGTCTTTCGCGCTTATTGCCAGCTGATCAAAACCATGATCCACGGAGACGGCACATTTGTGCCGTCTCTTTTTTATGTTGAAATTTGTTAAAAACGTGTACGATCAATATAAAAATATAAAAAACAGGTATAATTAATTGTGAATATTAACAAAAATGTATAATCAAATTCTAAATTTTAGAAAATCAGAATTGTTGTAATTGCTTTTCGGAAGTTGTATAATTAAATAGGAAAGGTGCGTGAAAAAAATGTTTTTATTAAAAAAATCAGGAAGGATGCTTGCTGTATTTCTTGCTGCGATCATGATGCTGCCGGTATTTGCCACGGCGAGCTTCAGGGCAGATGCCGCATCAGATACTCTCATAAATATTACTATTGATAAAGTGACAAGAAAATACAGGGAAGCAGCAAAATGGCTCGGCTATATCAATAATCTTCGTGCGCAGAATAATCTTTCTACTCTGGTAATGGATGTGGATCTGCTTGAAACAGCTATGGTTCGTTCGGCTGAACTGTCGGTCTATGTCGGTGCCAGAAGACTCGACGGATCGGAATTTGTAACGTCCGGCAATGACGACCGCAGTGAATCATATGCTTATGCACTGGAAGATGACGTAATACAGCAGTCCTCGTTTATTACAACAAGGAATACCACTCTTATCAAGTCAAATTCCAAATCTATAGGTGTAGGCTATATTGAGAACAACAGCGGCTGCAAATTTCTGACGGTTCTTACATCTGACAAAACTCCTAATGAAGTTTCAAGCTCTACACTTTCTCAGTCAAATTCAAAGATTGACCAGTCGGTGAAGTGCAAAACTTCATATCTTACGGATATCAGACTCAATTTTGCGAATAATCAGAAGATCATCTGCGGCAATAAGGCGGTTCTCCGCTATACAGTTACTAATCAGGGTGACAGAAATATTGAGCAGTATATCTCCGCTCCGTCAAAGGTAACATCTACGGATCAGAATGTATTTGTTGTTAATGAGGATAACAGCATCATCGGTGTGAGCGCCGGATATTCAACTATAACTATGAGTATGACCGGAGTTTCGGATATGAGCGTCAAGGCTGATCTCGAAGCGATCGTCAGAACTATGGCTGATTGTACGGTTTCTCCGATACCGGATCAGATCTATTCGGGTACGTCTATAACTCCTTCGGTTACAATCACCAACAGCAGCGGCAAAACGCTTGCTGTCGGAACGGATTACAGGCTGACTTATGTTAACAATATAAATGTCGGTACGGCCTGCGTTGTAATTACGGGTCTTGGTACATATGCAAACCATACAACATCGGTTTCCTTCAAAATTGTCGATAACAAGCAAGTTTTTGCCGCAACGCTGAACACAAACAAGTCGGATATGGAATTGGGCGAAACTGTAAAGCTTATCGCAGCTTCTGCAAACGGCACAGGTACAGTAAAATATCTTTATGAGTATTGTCCGGACGGTTCGACCTCATATACTACGATACAGAGCGCAAGCACCGCTACGTCATGTTCATTCAAGCCTTCTGCAAAAGGGCTTTATCATCTGAGGGTAACTGCAACAGACGGCGCAGGCAAAAAAGCTACCGCAACTGCCGACGTTACTGCTCATCAGGCTCTCAAGACAAGTATTACCCTCAGCAGTACTCAGGTGAGCATTGGTGAAGCTGTTACCGTAAAGGGCGGAGCTTCGGGAGGAATAACACCGTACAGCTATAAGATATCAGTAATGCTTCCCGGAAGCAGCACATATACGACTCTCAAGGATTATAATACAACCTCATCATATATTTACAAACCTGAAAAATCAGGAACGCATATGCTCCGGTTTGAATGTAAGGACAACTACGGCAGCGTGAATTATTCAGAGGCAGGACTTAATGTTTCGGGCGGAAGCAGTACCAATGAATTTACAAATACCTCAACTCTTGGGGCGACCTCGGTACAGTCCGGTCAGTCGGTCGTATTCAACGGAAGCGCAACCGGCGGCAAGGCAGGATATACATTTGAATATCTGTATAAGATATCGACAGCGAGCTCATGGACAAATATTGCGAACGGTTATACAAAGTCTACGAGCGCTGTAGTTATCCCGACAACAAAGGGAACCTATAATGCAAAGATAAATGCAAAGGACGGCAACGGCACTGTAAAGACAAAAACATTTACATTCACAGTTACAGCGTCAGACACTTCATTTGCAAATAAATCGTCCGTCAGCGCAACATCAATTCTTATAGGAGAGAAGATAACGCTCAATGGCGCTGCCGTAAACGGAACGACTCCTTACAGTTATGCTTATTATTATAAAAAGAATACCGGTTCATCCTGGGTAACTTTGGGTACAGAATATGGTACGGCTACTTCTGTAAAGATAAAGCCTTCGGCTGCGGTCCCGTATGATGTGATGATCAATGTCAAGGATAAGTCCGGCAATGTCAAGAGCAAGTATTTCAGTATCAAGGTAAAGCCGTCTGCACTTGTGAATAATTCAACTGTAAGCGCAGAATCCATAGTGCTTGGTCAGTCGGTAAAGCTTAATGGTCTGGCAGTAGGCGGAACAGGAAAATATACCTATGCGCTTCTCTATAAGAAATCAACATCATCAAGCTGGGTAACTATCGGTACAAAATACGGTACGGACAGCACAGGATCGTTCAAACCCGGCTCCGCGGTAAGTTATGATGTCATGATAAATGTCAAGGACAGCGCCGGAACGGTAAAATCCAAGACGTTTACAGTCAAGGTATCGGCTGCGGGACAGACTCTGACAAATAAATCCACGGTCAGTGCAACAGCCATCACACTTGGCAAAAGCATAACACTCAGAGGCGCCGCAACAGGCGGAACAGGAAAATATACCTATGCGCTGCTGTATAAGAAATCCTCAGCAACAAGCTGGATCACCATCGGAACAAAATACAGCTCCGCATATCTCGGCAGCTTTACTCCCGGCAAGGCAGTTAAATATGATGTTATGATCAATGTCAAGGACAGCGCCGGAACGATAAAAACAAAAACATTTACGGTCAAGGTCATTGAAGGCGCCCTTGCGAATAACTCCACGATCAGCGCTTCAACAGTGAAAAAAGGCACGACCGTTACGCTTTACGGTTCGGCATACGGCGGAACGGGCAAATATACCTATGCTCTGCTGTATAAGAAATCCTCAGCGTCAAGCTGGAACTGTATCGGTACAAAATACGGCACGGCTTCTTCCGGCAGCTTTGTTCCCGGTTCGGCAGTAAAATATGATATTATGATCAATGTCAAGGACAGCGCCGGAACTACAAAGAGCAAAACCTTTACCCTTAATGTTACAAGCTGATCCTGACAGGGAAGTTATTTCCATTAAAATATCAGTTCGGTCAAACACAGTAAAAAACGGGATGCCTTTGAGGTATCCCGTTTAATAAAAATATAAAGGCAACACCGCACAAAGACCGCCTTGCAGCTTAGCACCACATCTGCTTGCTCTTTTTCCGTCATTCTGCACAAAACTCGCTTGATAACCGTCAGGTTTAAAAAAGAAAGGTGGAGCAAAATGAAAAAAACGGCTTTGCGCAGGATCATATCTGTCGTACTTTCGGCTGCGATGATGAGCGCTATGATGGCTTTTGCCGCGCTGACTGTAAATGCGGAGGATGCCAGGGAGGTAAATATAACGATCAAGGATGTTGTCCGCAAATATTCCGATGCGGCGGCAATTATTGACGGAATAAATGCCAAAAGAGCAGAACTCGGAAACGACTTTCCAGCGCTGACGATCGACAGTGATATCGAAGAAGAAAGCATGATAAGAGCAGCTGAACTTCCGATCAAGACACAATCCGTAGATCTCAGGAATAAAAGGTATGACAATAAGGCGAGCGATCCCGACGGAGATCCTGAAAGCAGCTATGCAGAGGCAATACTGGTATCTAAGGCTTCTGTTGATGATATAGTAAACGAGCTTTTTTCCAGCATTGAAACAGTAAAGGCGGTAAAGTCGAAGAAAGCCTGCGAGATCGGTGTCGGAGTAATTACGATCAATGATGATACGGCAACTAAATATATATGCGTACATTCGACAAACGAAAAAACAAATATGGATTATGTATTGGAAATGTCATCTTCCGAGCTAAAGTCAATGGGCGATGAAAAGCTTGATCAGGAAACTGTAGCCCGTGTTGACTCCCTTACGCTCCAGAGCGTATCACAGTATAACGGTATGACAATAAAGAAGGATGAGAAGGTTCCGCTTTTGTTCAGGACAAATAATTATGACGGACTGAAAAGCTATGCATACCTCATTCCCGAATATATGATCTCCTCGATTGAAATTGTAGGATGTGATTACTACGGTAATATCATAGGCAAAAAAGCAGGTACGGCAAATGTGACCATGATGCTTATAGGAGATGACTGTACGCCCTATACGGAAATGATAACCGTAAATGTCGAGGAAGAAAAGATTCCGCTTGTCAATGAATCAGCGATCAGCTCTGAAAGTGTTGATCTCGGCAAGAAAGTTACTCTTACCGGAAATGCCTCCGGCGGAAAAGCCCCCTACAGCTATGCTTATTTCTATAAGAAGCACAGCAGCAGCACATGGATCACCCTTGCTGATTACAGCGCGGAAACTTCTGCTGCTTTCAAGCCCGGCAGTGCAGTTCCCTACGATCTGAAGGTCAGCGTAAAAGATGCAGACGGGAATTCAGAGGATAAGGAATTTGGTCTGACAGTAATCAATACTATTCCTCCGCTGGTCAATAATTCGACTGTGAGCAGTCTTTCTGTTGCGGCAGGAGAAACGGTCACGCTCAATGCGTCTGCTGAAGGAGGAGTTGCGCCCTATACTTACGCTCTTATGTATAAGAAGGCTTCGTCCTCGACGTGGATAAAGATCGGTACAAAATATGGTACCGAACCGACCGGAAGTTTCACTCCCGGCAAGGCTGTTCCGTATGATATTATGATAAATGTCAAGGACAAAAAGGGAAAGATCGTTTCAAAAAGTTTTAAGCTGGACGTTACGGCAGGACTGAAAAATACTTCCTCGCTCAGCGCATCAACTGTAAAAGTCGGTGAGAGCGTTACCCTTAACGGCAGCGCTTCCGGAGGAACAGCGCCCTATACCTATGCGCTTATGTATAAGAAAGCATCGTCTTCAACATGGGTGAAGATCGGCAAAAAGTACGGTACTGCTTCAACAGGCAGCTTTACTCCCGGCAAGGCTGTACCATATGATATTATGATAAATGTCAGGGACAGCAGCGGTACGGTAAAAACCAAAAGCTTTAAGCTTGAAGTAACGGCATAAATATAGTTTTTAAGTCACGGTTTCTGCAAATGCAGATTACCGTGACTTTTTTTAGGTAAAATCAATAGTGCAAAGTGTATAAAATTATATAAAAGAACGAATAAAAAATATTGAAAAAAATAGAAAAATGTGTTAAAATTAACATATATATTTATGAAAGGAAGGAACCAATATGAAAGGAACTTTAAGCAGGCGGATACTGAGTACGCTGTTATCATTGGCAATGATATTGTCAATGCTCGGAATGACAGTGCTGCAGGTAAGCGCTGCAACTGACAAGATCTACGATATCAGGATCAAGGATATTGTCCGTAAAAACAGTATGGCGGCGGATATCGCAGATGAGATCAATGCCAGAAGACTGCAGCTCGGAGAAGGATATTCGGAGCTTACCATTGATGAATATCTTGTGGATGATGCAATGGTAAGAGCTGCGGAGCTTCCTATCATGACGTCGGATGTCGATCTTTGTTTCTCGCGTTATTCTTCCGATATTTCAACCGGAATAAAGCGCCATGAGGCAATATTAAAGACAAATGTGTCAGTTTCAGCTGCTGATATAGTAGATACGCTGATGAATAGCAGTGATTATACACTCACCTTTACCGATAAAAAGGTAACGGAGATGGGTGTCGGCGTTATCAGCTTGTCTTATGATCCGGAGAATGTTTTTGTTTGTATTCGTACTACAAATGAATTATCCGATATGAATGCGGTATTTGATATGACATCTGCTCAGCTGAGAGCGTTGCCCGATGAAACTCTTGTTCAGGAAACAAAGGCTTCAATGGACGCCCTTTCGGTACAGGATCCGGCGCTTACAAATAAGACGACTCTTGATATGGGCGAAACTATTCCGATGCTTTTTAAGGTCAAAAATTACAATTCAAACGGCAGCTATGTATATCTCATACCGGATTACAGCATACAGGCTACTGATATTGTCAGAGGCAACAGCGACGGTACTATAACCGGTCTGAGTTACGGTACTGCAGATATTGCAATGATGCTTTTCGGAGATAACATTTCTCCGTATTCCAAACATATCAATGTTGATGTCCTTGGCAGCAGCTTTGACGGCTGTGCGTTTGAATACAAGAGTGAATATACATTCCGCGATACCCCTATAACTCCTGAATTGAAGATCACTGAACCTGACGGTACTGTTCTCGTAGAGGGTACTGATTATTATCTTACATATTCTTCAAACACCAAAGTCGGAACAGGGCTGATAACGGTCAACGGTCTTGGAAAATATTATAAGAAAACAAAGGATCTTGAATTTTCTATCAATCCGATCCCCGGAATGGATTTTTACATTTCTGATCCGACAGCATATCCTAATGAGAAAGTCAATATTACCCTTACAGGAATAAATGGTGTTGCACCCTATAATTATAGTCTGACAGTTACCAATCCTTCGGGTACAAGCACAATGTCAAGCAATACCAGCGGTGAGTTCTCGGTTACTCCTACAATGACCGGAGAGTATACACTTACTGCTGAGATAAAGGATTTTGATGATGTTGTAACAAAAACAGTCAAAAAGCTCAATGTAGTAGAAAGAACGACTGTATCCTTCAAAAAGGATAAATATGTTGGTCTTAAAGGAAGCAGCGTAAAGGTTGAAATAGATTCAGCAGGCGGACTTGCTCCTGTAAAATACACTTACGAATTTGAGGACGGAACAACTGTTTCAAAAAATACATCAAACAAATATGCGAATATAAGTCTTAGCGTTGTAGGCGAAAGAAAGCTTATAGTATATGCAACAGATGCAAGAAACAATACAGTTACGGCGTCAACAACTGTCGTGTGCTATTCCGCTCTGACGATAGGCTCGACTGTCAGCGACCCCAAGATCTATCTTGGTCAGTCCACTGTTATAAATGCCACTACTGCAGGCGGTTACGGACCTTTCGTATATGAATTCACAGACAGTTCAGGCAATGTTCTTGAATCAAATGAAGAAACCCTTGTTTTCACTCCCGAAAAGACAGGCGACCAGACGATCAACATTAAGGTCACCGATCAGGCAGGCAATGTTAAAACCGCCAAAGCTACAGTAAGTGTTGCGGCTCCTCTTGAAGTTTCACTTACCTGTACAAACCCTGATGTTCTGCTCGGCAATTATACTACGATCAAAGCAAATGTGACCGGCGGATTCCCGACGATAAAGTATAAATATGAATATGATGACGGCACACCGATCACGGGTACATCAAACACCCTTACATACAGACCTCAGGAAACAGGCAGTTATAATATAGTCGTAACTGTAACAGACGGTCTGGGTACGACTGATATTGATACTATCACCATCAATGCCGCTCCCAAGCTTGCAGTGACACTCGATGTTTCTGATCCCGTTGTCTATACCGGACAGTCGGTCACATTCACTGCACAGGGTACGGGCGGATTCGATCCCACAAGCTATGAATTTGAATATGCAGACGGAACCCCGATAGTATCCAACGGCAATAAAGCAGTCGTAGTTCCCGAAGAACCCGGTACATATTATGTGCAGGTGAATTATCTTGATAAAAATGCCAATATGGCGAGCATAAAGAAGTCATTTATAGCCGTGGCTCCGCTCGATGTTCAGCTTAAAGCAAAACAGCCGCGCGCTGTAGTCGGAGAAAAAGTGGAGCTGGTTGCAGAAACGGTCGGCGGTTATTCAACAATAACCTATAAGTATGTTCTTGAGGACGGAACAGAAGAAGGAACAGCTGTTTCCGGTACTTCCAGAACTACATCCTATACTCCCAAGGCTGTTGGTGATTATACGATAAAAGTCACAGCTACAGATAAGCTTAATTCGACAGTCGTTTCAAGGGTAACTTTCCATGTTGAACCGGCGCTCAAGATAACAGCATATGCCGAAAATCCCTATGTAAATCTCGGCGACAGCACAACTCTCAGGGCTGAGGTCGAAGGCGGATATGCTCCGATGACATATTCCTTCACTATGTCAGACGGAACAGAACTCGGCGATGGCTCCGACAGTGCAGTATTCATTTCCTCACAGGCAGGAAGCTATGATATAACCTGTAAGGCGACAGATGATGCAGGCCATGTTATCTCAAAGAAGATCACAGTCAAATCGGCAGAAAAGCTGACAATTGGTTTTGATTCTACTCTTGATGAGGTCGTAGCGGGCAAGACAGTGACCTTTACTACAACTCCCAACGGTGGTTTCCCGACAATTAAGTATTCATATCAGTATTCTGATGGTACGCCTATCCCGGGTACGTCAAATAAGCTTAACCTGACTCCCCAGAAAGAAGGCGATTATACGATCATCGTTACAGCGACCGATCTTGGCGGAAATACCGATACTGCCGAGAAAACAATTACAGTCGCACCTAAGATGGTTCTCAATGTAAATGTATCCGATGAAGCGATCTTCCGCGGTGAAACGGCAGAGATCGTTGCGACCGGTACAGGCGGTTTCCCACCCTATACTTTCATTTATGAATATCTGAATGACGACGGTTCCACAACACTGATCGATCCTGATCCGACAGATCAATGCAAGGCAAACATCAGCCCTGATGCAAACGGAGATTACAAAATTCGCGTTACTTTCAAGGACAAAAATGATAACGCTCTTACAAATACAAAGATCGTCCGTGTTACAGACGCGCTTATCCTTTCAACTGACGTATCTGCAAAGGAAATATTCGTAAATGATACGGTTACCTTTACAACAAGCTACTCAGGCGGTTTTGCTCCGGTTAATATTTCATACAGCTGCACGAACAATGGCCGTGTAACGATAAGCGATACGACAAACGGTATTTTCAAGCCCACAAAGGCAGGTATATATACTGTTACAGTACAGGCAAAAGACAAGTACTCAAATGTCGTTACCATTGATAATACTATTGAAGTAGTAGATCCGCTTACACTTAAACTTGAAACCCAGTCCCTTTATATTAATAAGGGCGAGCCTTTCACGATCAATGCGGTTTCTACAGGCGGATTCCAGCCGGTAGATTATTCGTTCAGATTCAGCGGCAGCAATACGCCTTTGGATTCAAGCGGCGACAGCGTTCAGCTCCAGCTTATGAATACAGGTGAGTATACGATTTTCTGTCAGGCTGTTGACAGAAATGATTATACCGCAGAGGCAGTATTGACAGTTACGATATGCGATCCCTTTGAAGTTTCGATAGATGCTACTGAAAAAGAAGTTCTTTCCGGAACAAAGGTGACATTTACGGCAAGCTCCACAGGCGGATACGGAGATGTTACATATAAGTTTACAAATAACGGATCATCTCTTTCTTCAAAAAACGGAGTGGCTGTGCTTACTCCGACAACAGCAAAGGATTACATCATTGCAGTTACAGCAACTGATAAGGCAGGCAGAACTGCTGTTGCCGATACGACGCTTTCAGTTGCAAATAAGATCACTGCAACGGCAAAGGTTTCCGCTTCTCAGGTCATGGTAGGCGAAACGGTCACTGTAACAACAACTGCAGCCGGCGGCTTTGAGCCTCTGCATTACAGCTATGCATATGATGACGGCACAGAGATACCGTCAAATGGCGGAAACGTCGCAGAGATCAGAACGACCAGGGACGGCACATTCAATGTTATTGTTACAGTAACTGACAGAAACAATAATGCTGTAACGGCAAAATGTACTTTCAAGGTAATAGCTGAACTTGATGTTTCGGTTTCAGCTCCCAAACAGCATCTTGTTATCGGTGAAAGCGTTGTTCTTACAACAGCGGTCACCGGCGGTATCCCGTCATACAGCTACAGCTATAAATATGCAGACGGAACAGCTATTTCCGGTACAAGCTCAACATATACCTTTAAAGCGCAAAGCGCAGGTACATTTACGATCGTTGCAACAGCCAAGGACAAACAGGGAACAAGTAAGAGTGACAGTATCACTATCGAAGTTGCCGATAAAATGGCGGCTGAGCTTACAGTTCCGAAGAATACAGCATTCATCGGAGAATCCTTACAGCTTACGGCAGCTGCGACAGGCGGATTCCCGGATTATACCTACAGCTTTGCATATGACGACGGTACGCCTATCCAGGGAACAGGCAATAAGGCGGTATTCAGCAATAACCTGAGCGGAACATACAAGATCAGGGTTACTGTATCTGATTCAAAGGGACACAGTGCTGTTGCATATCAGACGATCACTGTTTCCGGAAGGCTTGGGGTAACATTAACACCTTCTGTTAATAAGGCAGTTGCAGGAACTTCTGTCAAGCTTACTACAAATATCACAGGAGGATTCGCACCCTTCAAATACAAATATGAATATGCTGACGGAACGGCGATCTCAGGTACTTCCGCAACAACAAGCGTTACTCTTTCCAAGGCTGGATATTATACAGTTAAAGTAACTGTTACCGATGCGATCGGAGAAGTGCAGACTGCGTCCACGGATATTGAGATATCCAATAAGCTTACTCTTACTCTGCCTTCGACAACTGCAATGGTCAATATCGGCGATACATATGTAATTAATGCAAATGCGTCCGGCGGTGTTGATGCTCTGACCTATACATTCACTTATGAGGACGGTACGGCTCTTGAGAGCAATGGAAACAGAGCGGCATTTTCACCCACAGAACCCGGCAGCACAAAGATCAATGTCAAGGTTGAGGATACTGTTGGAAATAAGGCTACAGCGTCTATGACAATAAATGCAGCAGAAAAGCTTTATGTAGGACTTGATGTTTCGGAAACCGAAGTTACTGCAGGCACAACTGTCAAACTGACGGCTTCGGCAAACGGAGGATTTGCGCCGCTTACCTATAAGTTTACAGCTACAAACGGCGCTAAGGTCACAGCGAGCGGAGCAACAGGCACATCCCTCCTTACACTTGCCGGTGACACAGACTTTACAGTTACCGTAACGGATAAGTCAGGCAATACAGCAACTGCAACTCGCAGAGTCAAGGTAAAAACTGATCTTAATGTTTCCTTTACGGCATCTGCATACCGCATCTATATCGGCGACAGCATTACATTCACGGCAGAGTCAACAGGCGGTACAGCTCCTGTTACCTTCGGATTTGCTTATTCCGACGGTACGAAGATCAATTCAAACGGAAATCAGGCTGTGATCACTCCTGAAGAAAGCGGCTCGTATACTGTTATCGTAACAGCAACAGATAAGTACGGCAATAAGGCAACTGATCAGACCAGGATCGTTGTTGATGAAACAAGCGAACTGTTCAATACCTCGACGATCAGCTCTGATAATATTCCTCTCGGAAGCGTTGTAAGACTCAACGGCTCCTGCACAGGAGGAAGCGCTCCGTATAAGTATGATTTCTATTACAAGAAATCCAGAAACAGCACATGGCTCAAAATATCTACGGACGAAACTTCATGCAGCCTTACGCCGACATCTGCGACCAATTACGATATAAGGATCGTTGTGACCGACAGAAGAAATACAGAGGTCGAAAAAACGTTTAAGGTCAAGGTAGAAAAGGAACTGGAGAATACCTCCACCGTAAGCAGCAATAATATAGTAGTTGGTGAGAAGATCGTTATAAGCGGTTCTGCTGTAGGCGGCGCAGGCGGTTATCAGTATGCATTCTACTATAAGAAGAGCAATAAGGAAACATGGACTGTTATAGGTACGGAATATACTACAAAGTATGCATCATTCAGACCCGGAACCGCAACGGATTATAACGTAATGGTCAAGGTAAAGGATCTTGACGGAACAGTCAAGGAGAAATCATTCTTGCTCAACGGAAGACAGCCACTTTCAAATAATTCTACAATCAATTCAGAAACAGTGGTTATTGGCAATAAGGTCGTTATCAAGGGTCTTGCAAGCGGCGGAACAGCACCGTATAAGTATGCATTCTATTACAAGAAGGCAAGCAAGACAAGCTGGAATACGATCGGTGATCCGTTTACAGCTAAGAGCGCAGCTTTCAGGCCCGGCAGCACAGTTCCT
Organism: uncultured Ruminococcus sp.; assembly: GCA_902778175.1. Taxonomy (GTDB): domain Bacteria; phylum Bacillota; class Clostridia; order Oscillospirales; family Acutalibacteraceae; genus UBA1213. Next base: position 97,266 of record CACYWT010000025.1, read on the forward strand.
TATAATGTCAAGGTTGAGGTTGTAGATGACGCAGGTAAAAAGGTCGAAAAGATCTTCACTGTAAATATTGTAAATGAATTGAAGGATCTGGAAAATGATACTACGATCAGCGCAGAGGAGATAGTTCTCGGTGACAGAGTCGTGATCAAGGGTCTTGCAAGCGGCGGAACAGCACCGTATCAGTATGCGTTCTATTATAAGAAGAGCAAGAACACAGACTGGATAACGCTCGGTACAGAGTATACGACGGCGTCGGCTTCGTTTAAACCAACAGCAGCTACAAACTATGATGTCAAGACTATAGCAAAAGATGCAAGCGGTAAAACTGTAGTAAAGACATTTACAGTAGTCGTAAACAGTGCAACATGATTTTATGAATCGGCATCAGCCCGGCAGCGTGATAAGCACTGCCGGGTGTTGTTTTATATTACAAAATGTAAACTCAGCCCAATAAAAAATACAATTTGTAAAAAGCGGAAAAAGTTTGAAAAAAGGTGTTGACAAAGAGGAGGGAATGTGGTATTATAACAAAGCT